>CANRAR010000010.1 GCA_947628675.1 uncultured Clostridia bacterium | reverse complement strand
GATCTGCACCACGGTGTTCTGCCCCGAGGTGAGTTCGTGGAAGTAGGGGTAGATGCCCGCCGCCCGCGCCACGTCATAGTTGTGTTCTTTTTCGGTTTTTTCAAAAAGATCGATCATGGGTTTTTCCTCTCATGCGTACAATTTTCGTAAGATAAAGTTTACAAACCGCGTGGGAAGCAGTTTTTGAAGCCCCACAAACAGCTTATATTGCCCGCCGACGGTGATCTTGAGGGGCGGGCGGCGCCTTTTGAGCGCCCTCTGCACGGCCTTGGCGACGCTATCGGGGCTCTTGCCGTTCTGCTCGTCGTGCTCCATGCGCTTCACCGATTTTCCGATGCGCCCGCCGTAGTCGGCTTCTCCGCCCTCCACGACGCGCGCCGCGGTGAAGCCCGTCTTGGTGTCCCCGGGCTGGATGCAGGTCACTTTCACGCCGAACCTTCTCACCTCGCCGTCGAGCGCGAGGGAGAAATTGAGAACGCCCGCCTTGGTCGCCGAATAACAGGCTTGGAAGGGGATGGGCAGTTGCCCCGCCACCGAGCCGATGTTTACAAGGTTTCCCTTGGATTTTTTAAGGTATTTGATGGCGACGGAGGAAATCTGCACGAGCGCGGTGAGGTTGGTATCGAAGATTCGTTGGATGTTCTCGGGCGTGGCGTATTCCACCGCACCCGCAATGCCCATGCCCGCGTTGTTGACGACGGCGTCGATGCGCCCCTCGCGTTCAAACACGGTCGCAAGGACATTTTCGACGGAGGCAAGGTCGGTGACGTCGGCCTGAAAGCACTCGAAGCCCTCGCCCGTAAAGGGGCGGCGGGCAATGCCGTACACATGGCACCCGATGCCCGAGAGCCGCTTCGCCGTCGCAAGCCCGATGCCGCTCGAGGCGCCGGTTACCACCACAACCTTGTCCAATGCGCGTTTCATGTCATAAAGTATTATAACATCATGATTTTGAGAAAGCAAGGATTTGACATAGATTTTTTCACCCGGCGGAAATTTGAAATGGCATACGAAAACAAAAAAGCGGCCATATTTTTAAGCCGCCCGCAAAATTTCACCGTCATCGCCCATAAAAAGCGCAAATAAAAAAGCACACAGGGATTCCCCGCGAAAAAAACAAAAAAATAAGAGAGGGGCTGACCGCAACTCAATTCATTTTTCGCCCACATCGCAACCCCAAAGAGTCCGACACCGCACAAAGCGCACGATCCTCTCTTACCTACATTGTATGCGATTCCACAAAATTTATCAAGTGGTTTGGGAAAAAAGGGTGAAATAAAAAAGAAAACGCGTGGGCATAGCCTCCGCGAAAAGAGGATTTTCCATGCGACCGATGTCAAAATATTTTACTATTTTATGTAAATGTGCTGTTTATTTCGCTATCGTTGGCCATGGTGAAGGCGATAATATAACAAAAGAGCGCGGCACTATACCGAGCTCTTTCAATATGGTTCGATTGAACTTTATCCAATCACGGGTAGGGTAGATTTGAGCCCTCCGAAATTTATATTTACGGATCAAGCATATTTGGTTTAGGTATTTTGGCTTGGATTTCTTCAATCAGCAATGCGATTGTGGAGGAGGGAATTTGCTTAGAGGGAGCGTTTTTGTTCTCTCTTTTGTGTTGCTGAAGCTTTTGCTTGGCTATTTCAATAGCATTTTTCTCATCGCCATACCTTACCAAATAATTATAAATATTTTTTTCTGCTTTATCATATTCGCGTCTCGTCGCTTTTTTATAAGCGGCAGAAAATTGATCACAACACTGTACGGAAGTATCGCAATGAGGCATCTTTCCGAAATAAGCGTGAAACCAACTCTCAATGCATGGATTTGACCAGCCCACATGAATCCCTTGACTGCCGGCTTGCTTGATGATTTGGTCAAAATTTGTAACCTCATCTCTATCAAATACTATCCACTTTTGACAATATTGCGGATGAAGCGCCGCTTTTTCCTCAATTTTTTCAATCAGGTCTTTTGTCTTGAAATTATCAAAAACTGATATTACGAGCTTCCCGCTTAAAGAGTCGGGGATTGTATTTTTGAATCCCTCAAAATAATTTCGTTCCGTCTCCTTTGTGTCCGTAAATATTAAATAGTAACCCAGCTGCGGTATTCTCTGCGGCCTCATACCGCGTTTATCCCGGATACCGTTTCTTTTGTCTTTTTGCATTTTAATCCCCCTTAAACATATCAAAGGGCTTCAGATAAGGAATGCCACCGTATTTACCCAGTAGATAATTCTTCTCAAAGTTTTCATCTTTGCGTATTTTATCACCCTCATCATCGGCAAAATCCGCCAAGGAATATAAAGTCGAAACGCCATTCATATCTTTTTCGACAAACCAAATTTCATCCCTTCGCAATAATCCGCTATTCAATTGCCATGCATCATGTGTAGTAAACACCAACTGTGCGTGTTTGGGATTGGTCTCGGGGTTTAGGAATGTAATAATAAATGTCCTGACTAACAGCGGGTGCAACCGAGCGTTAAGTTCATCCACAAAAAGGACGCTACCTCTTGTTAAAACCTTCTGCAATATCGGATACAGGGAAAACATTTTGAGCGTACCCGCCGATTCATTGTTGAAAGGAATCGTTGCCACTTCGTTTGAGTCAACCATTCTATGCACGGCATCGATTTTTACACCCCGTTGTTTTTCTGAATCTTCATTTTTAACCGTCTCTACATTAAAATCAATAATGGACGGATCAAAAGAAGAAAAGTATTTTACGACATTCTTTTGGACAAATTTATCATCGGCAAAATTTGAGGGCGTAGTCAAAGACCTGAAAAATGTTTCTCCGGGCTGCCCAAAATCAACCACTTGATTGGACAAAAACCAATCTCTTATATGTTTTAAGATCTCTATTTTTAATTTCGCGCCCAAAGATACTACGAGAGTTTCCCTTTCAATGGCGACCCGTAGATTGTCTTGGCTGTTTTTATTTATTCCATCGAGTTCCAGGCGTTCTCCATTCCGATAAAATACCCGCCGCATATCATCTTTTCGCGCCGATTTTGTTTTATAATTCAGCCATTCCTCTTGAACGCCATCGGTATTAACAGTAAATCCATAGTTATACGTTTTTGCTCCGTTTTCCTCCGGATCGACGAAATAGACTTCAAAAGAGGATACTTCATGCTTGCTTTTTGATTGGAACAAAAATGGCGTAACATGGAGCATCTCGTGCCGGTCACCGCTTTCTGCGTCCGCTCCGCCATAGTTTAGGGAATGGATCACATAAATGGACATAAAACGGAATGCCGATATAATGTTTGATTTTCCGCTTGCATTTGCGCCATAAATTGCTGCGGTCGGCAAAATGTTTTCATTCCCCAGACTTATGACATGATTCTTGAACTCCGTACGTTTGGTTGCCGTTAAATCCAAAATGGCATCATCTCGGAACGACTTGTAATTTTGAAACTTAAATTGTAATAACATAAAATCCTCCGTTTGCAATTATTATAAGTCCAGAAAAATAAAATGTCAACACTTAAATGAGATTATTTCTCCGAAAAATGTATTTATTTGTTGAAAATCCGCATATAAGAAAAAGCCAATGAGAATTTTTCTCGCTATTGATAAGTTATAAATGGACGAATCATGCGTTGAATAAACCTGATTTTTTGTACTGTTCGATCTGCTGAAAGCGGTAAAAATTTCAAGGGATGATTTGATCGAAATGCAAGCGTCCGACCCCGGTGCACCAAAATACCGACAATTCGGGTCGGCACTTTACTTCGCGGCAGGGGAAGCATTTTTACAAAAAAGTTTTATAAACTCCCCAAAAACGATTGACATCGGCAAAGAACTTTGTTAGAATAAACAAGCATTGCGTATGCGGGTGTAGTTCAATGGTAGAACCCCAGCCTTCCAAGCTGGCTGCGTGGGTCCGATTCCCATCACCCGCTCCATTATTGCACATCGGAGATAGCAACTTCGAGACAAGTCAAGGTGTTATGCGCCTGTAGCTCAGGTGGATAGAGCAACGGCCTTCTAAGCCGTGTGTCAGGAGTTCGAATCTCTTCAGGCGCACCAAATCATATGGCGGGCGTAGCTCAGTTGGTTAGAGCGCCAGATTGTGGCCCTGGAGGTCGCAAGTTCGATTCTTGTCACCCGCCCCACTTTGTCAACATCCTAATGGGGTGTAGCCAAGAGGTTAAGGCACCGGATTTTGATTCCGGCATTCGTTGGTTCAAATCCAGCCACCCCAGCCACGGCCCATTAGCTCAGATGGTAGAGCACTTGACTTTTAATCAAGGTGTCCCGGGTTCGATTCCCGGATGGACCACCAAAGGTTCTGCCGCACATATGCGGCGCAATACGGTGTCAAACTCCGCTTGCCTTGGGTCATTTACGCAAGTAAACTCCCCGTCGGCAATGCTCGTTTTCCTTGTCTTGCTTGCATCTCTGCGGCAGAAAACGGGCGCGGGGTTGACGCCGACAACTCCACCATTTATGCACCTTTAGCTCAGCTGGTAGAGCAACTGACTCTTAATCAGTGGGCCCAGGGTTCGAGTCCCTGAAGGTGCACCAAAATACCGACCCCCCAACATTGGGGGGTCGGTATTTTGGTGCACCTTAAAGCGCGGGGTGATTGTCCCCGTGCCGCTCCTGTCTCTTCGCGGGCGGCGTTCAGATACATTCCTCACTTTTTCTGTCAATCGCAAACATTTTTTTCATCTTGGGAAAATTCGTTGCACTTTTGTGTAATTTTGCGTCGGAATGTGATATAATAGGCATGAGAAAGTGGGGAGGCATCGTGATGAAAACTTTATTTGTGACCGATCTCGATGGAACGTTGCTCACCGGGCAGGAGAAGGTATCCGCATACAGTCTGGAGCGCATCAACCGTCTCATCGCCGGGGGGCTTCTCTTTACGTATGCCACGGCGCGCTCGGCGGAGAGCGCATACCGCGCCACGGAGGGGCTCGCGCTCAATATGCCCGCCATTCTCTACAACGGCGGGCTCATCTACAATTTCACCACGCGGGAGACGCTCCGCTACACCGTGTTCGAGGAGGAGTGGAAGTGGTACGTCTACTCCGTTCTCAAAGAATACGGCATCTTTCCCATCGTGTTCGGCGCGCTGCAAAAGGACAAAGAGCGCGTCGCGTATATGCAGAACGATCCCTCGTTCGGGCTTCGGCGGTACCTTATCCGCCGTGCGGGCGATCCCCGTCTCTCGGCGGCGTTTTCCGATGAAGACCTCCTCGCGGGGTATGTGTTCTACTTCAAGTGCATCGGCCCGCGCGAGCAGTTGGAGCGCGCGTGGAACATCTTGAAGTACGATCCCCGCATCATCTGCATCTTCCATCAGGAGACCTACCAGAACGATTTTTGGCTGGAAATTTCCCCCCGCGCGGCGACCAAGGCGAACGCCGTCACCTTCTTGAAGGCGCATTTCGGGTGCGAAAGGGTGGTGTGCTTCGGCGATACCTCCAACGATTCGGATATGTTCGACGTCTGCGACGAGAAGTACGCCGTGATGAACGCCGACGATTGGCTCAAACAAAAATCGACGGGCGTCATCGGCTACTGCGAGGAGGACGGCGTTGCCAAGTGGCTGGAATACAACGCCCGCCCGTAATTTCCCGCAAGTTCGTCAGTAAATTCATCCGCAATCTCGTCGGCAATTTTGCCTGTCATTTCGGCCGCAATTTCGCCTGTAATTTTCATTGAAAATTTGTCCGCGGTCAGACGAGGAGATAGATGCCGCGGAACCCCAAAAAGAAACAGTAAAAATTCAGCACGGCAAAGAGGGGCATCAAGATCATGAGGGCAAAATTGCCGAGGCGGAATTTGAGCGCGAACATGGAAAAATAGACGGCGACGGCGCCGCCGAAAAGGGCGGCGAGAAAAAGTTTGCCGTCGGAAAAGGCAGTCCTTTTTCCGTCCTCGAAGTCGTCGTACTGCGATTTGACGAGGCGGAAAGCGTAAAAATTGACCGCAAGAATGTAGACGGAGAAGAGGACGTACAGGATGATCACGGACGCAGTATGTGCGTTCGCCGAAAAAAATCGACACGGGGGAGAAATCATGGAGAAGAAACGTGCGTACATCAGCGTATACGACAGGACGGGGCTGGCGGAGTTCTGCCGCTACCTCGTGGAGTACGGCTACGAACTCGTCGCCTCGGAACTTACATACGGCGCGCTCGCCGAGGCGGGCATTCCCGCACGGGAGGAGCGAAGATTTTCGGCGTTTTCCGAGGCCGCCACGGGCGAAAGAGCCGCGCTCGTCGTCGTCAACCTCTATCCCTTCAAGGAGGACATGGAGCAGGGGCTCTCCTTCGAGGAGGCGGCGCCCCACATCGATGCGGACGGCGTTGCCATTCTCACCGCGGCGGCGAAGAACTTCCTGAGCACCGTCGCCGTGTGCGACCCCGACGATTACGACAGGCTGCTCTGCGATCTCGCGGCGGGCGCCATTCCCGAGGACGAGCGCAAGTACTTCATGTACAAGGCATTCGGGTATGCGGCGAGTTACAACGCCCTCGTCTCGCAATATCTCTCGCGGCAGGTGAAAAGTTCCTACCCCGAGATGTTCACCGCGACGTTTGAAAAATCGCAGGAGATGCGCTACGGCGAAAATCCGCACCAGCGGGCGGCGGTGTACCGCGAACCGCTTTTGAAGGAGGGCTCGCTCGCGCGGGCGAAACAACTCGCGGGCCCCGCGCTCACCTATAACAGCGTGGGAGACGCCAACGCCGCCTTGGAACTCGTGAAGGAGTTCGAGGAGCCCGCCGTCGTCTCCTGCAAGCACCGCACCGTCTCCTCGGCGGCCTCGGGCGACGATTTGTATGAGGCGCTCCTCCGCGCCCGCGAGAACGACCCGCTCGGGCTCAAGGGGGCGATCGTCGCCTTCAACGGCGTGGTGGATGCGCGCGTCGCCGCCGAACTCAAAAACTACGGGGCGGAAGTCGCGCTCGCCGTCGGGTTCACGCCCGAGGCGATGGCCGAACTTCGCTTTTCGGAAAATCTCGTGCTCCTCGAGATGCCGGGCATCCGCAGCAAGGTGCAGTTCTCCACCCTCGACCTCACCAAAATTTACGGCGGACTGCTCGTGCAAACCTACGACACCGCGCTGTGCGGCGAACTCGAATGCGTCACCGAGCGCCGCCCCACGGACGCCGAAGTGCGCGCGCTCATCTTCAATTTCAAGGTCGCAAAACACGCGCTGTCGAGCGCCGTCGTCATCGGTTCGGACGGGGCGACGTACGGCGTCGGAACGGGGCAGGTGGGGCGCAGGCTCGCCTTTGCCGCGGCGCGCGCGATCGCGGGGGAAAAGACCAGGGGCGCGGTGCTCGCCTCCGAGGCGTCCCTCCCCGACGCGGCGTTTGCGGAGGAGTGCCACAAGGCGGGCATCACCGCCGTCGTCTGCTCCGAGGAGCCCGACAAGGCGACTTTGGACGCGCTGAACGGCTATCGCATCGCCGCGCTCGTGAGCAGCGAACGGCACTTCAAGAACTGAAAAAATTTCACGGAATGCGCTCAATGCGGGCGATATTTCGGGAGAAAAAATTGGGCGGAAGGGACTGCAATATATTGAATATTTTTCCATGAAAGCCCTCCCGTGCACAGAGCGTAGCGCGCCGCGCGCCGCGCGGCGCGCTACGCTCTGTGCACGGGAGGGCTTTTTCTCTCTCCGCGCGCCCTCGGTTTGCTCTCTTTTTCTCTTTCCATAGATAGCGTAACACGATTTTTCGGGCAAAGAGGGGGTATGTGTCAAAATTTTTGAAAAAAATTAAAAAATTTTTTTCGTCCCCCGCCCGTCCGCTTTGCGGACGGGCGGGGGACGAGGGGAGGAGCGGGAGAGAAATAGAGGGATAGGGAGATAGAGAGATAGAAATAGAGATAAGAGATAGAGGAATAGGGAGTAGGGAAGTAGAGAGATGGGGAAGGGGAGAAGGAGGCGGGAACCCGAGCGGGGGGCGGACTTCGTTGGTCGGGATTCTTCGCTGCGCGCTCGTGCCGCCCTTGGTCGAAAATAGTGCGGGCGGGGCGCTACGCTCAGAATGACACGGAGAGAAAGGGCGGCTTGGTATAAGGGAAGGGGCTCAATCCATGTAGGATTGGAAGCTGTCTTCGGTTTGCGTTTTGACGGCTTTTTTGAGTGCGGCGGTCACATCGAACGCGCCGCCGATCTTTGCCGTCTCTTTGGAGTAATCTCCCGTTTCAAAGGCGAGATCGTAGGCGGAGCGGAAACTTTTATAGTAATTGAGTTCTGCCGAGAAATAGGGATCGGGCTGGATGAACATACTGTTATATGCCCGAATGATGCCCGAGATGGGGACGCCGTAAGAATTATCGTCCAATGCCGCCCAGTTATCGCATTGATACTTCCACGTCCTTTGATACGCCGCTTTGACCTCCTTCAAGGCGCGCTCTTCCGCCTCGCTTACGGGCTTGAAGTCCCGCATAAAGCCCGTGTTTTCTTCGACCTGCTTTAGATTGCTCATCCCGGAGAGGACGACGAGTACGCCCTCGCGCGAGGCGGCAAACCGGATGGCAAAACTCGCGGGGGAGGCGTCTTTGTCGATCTCTTTGAGGATATGCTCCGCGCCCGACGGGATACGGGCAAGCGCGCCGCCCTTGACGGGCTCCATGACGATGACTTGTTTTCCGTGTTTGCGGATGACCTCGTAGCACTTTTTCGACTGGATGAACGGTTCTTCCCAATCGTAGTAGTTCAAGACGATCTGCACGGCGTCCACCTCGGGGTGTTCGGTGAGAATTTTGTCGAGGTGCTCCGCGTCGTCGTGGTAAGAGAAGGCGATGTGGCGGATCTTGCCCTGCTCTTTCCACTTCTTCATGTGGTCGAACAGGTGGCAGGCCTTGACTTCCGCGGGATAGAGATAGCGGTTGAGGTTGTGGAGAAGGTAGTAGTCAAAGTATTCCACGCCGCACTTTTCGAGTTGTTCGTTGAAAATGGCTTCCACTCTGTCCTCCGCGGGCATTTGGAAGGTGGGGAACTTCGACACAAGCAGAAAACTGTCCCGCGGGTGGCGCTTTACAAGGGCTTCGCGGATGGCCGTCTCGGACGCGCCGTTATGATAGACGTAGGACGTATCGAAGTAGGTAAATCCCCGCTCAAGGAAGAGGTCTACCATTTTCTTGAATTGCTCCATGTCGATGTCGGCACCGTCCTCGCTGTTCAGCGGCAGGCGCATGAGTCCGAACCCCAATTTTTTGATTTCACGCATTGTTGTGTTCTCCTTTTTTATGATTTAATATGGTCGTTTAAGTACGGCTTCATCATTGCGGGCAGAAACTTGGTGCAAAACGTTTGGGTGCGCTCTTCGAAACTGTATGCTCCGCCCGACATATCCCAGCAGAGCATTTCGCCGTAGAGGACGTCGGTCAAGGCGTCGGCGAGCGCCTCTACGGGCGTATTCTCTTTGAGTTCGCCCCGCTCGACGCCCTTTTGTATCATTCCCTTCATGGATTTGTTGTCCATGCGGAGTTTTTCCCTGTCATAGGGGTTTTCCACGAGATCGGGATCCACGGTATTGCGCACCCATTCCTGGCAGAGTTTGAGCCCGTCCCGTTCGATATGCCCCGAAAACGTCACCATATAGAATGTAAGCCGCTCCATGAACGCCCCGTCGTGCCGCTGCGCCTCCTCGTAGATCTCGCGGAACATATCGTGGCTGATCGCAAACACCACGTCTTCCTTGCGCTTGAAATAGGTATAAAATGTCCCGTTTGCAACGCCGCAGGCCTTTGTGATCTCCTCGACCGAGGTGTTTACAAGTCCCTTTTCGCGGATGATCCTCTTTGCCGTCTCCAAAAGTTTCTTCCTCGTTTCCAAAGCGGCAAGTTTCCTGTTCGTCATTTTTTCCGGCAAACTTCCTCCGTGCTCCTGCGCCGTCCTTTGTAATTGTTCGGCTTTCTTCGTGAGCGCCGCGTATGCCGCAGACGGTTCGTCGATCGAAAGAACTGTCTGCTCCATGGGGCAGAGCCCGCTTCCGTCGCGGCGCATGATGTTGGGCGTGAGCGTGGCGTATTCTGCCTGTATCCCGTATTTTTTGAGTACGGCAAGGCCGCTTTCCGAGAGCACTTCGGCAAATACGCCCTTCACGCCCATCAGAGCGTACAGGAGGGCGGCGGCTTTGCCCACGATCCTGTCTGCGGCGAAAGCGCCGTGCAGGTCTTCCCCCTGCGCGATCCAATCCAGAAGAGGGCGGATGCCGCGTAATTTGCTCGTAAAGGTGCGGCCGTCCTTTTGCACGATGCACGTCAGATTTTCGGTTTTCAGCCGCCCGCCGAGAGAAGCGAGCGAGGTCGTGATCTCGGACATGGTATGCCCTTATTCCTTATCTTTGATGAGGAGCAAGCGCAGTCCCATCACCATGAAGGGGACAAGAATTGCCTGCAAGACGAGCCCCAAGAGCCCCGTTTGGATCTGCGACCAGACGAGCGCCGCCGAGAGGGGGGAGACGCTCTGGAAAATGGCGGCCATGGCGAGGAATATTAGCCTGCCCGAAACCTCGGCAAGCAGTACCGCGGGGAACGCCATCCAGCCGTTTTGGGCGATTTTGCGCGAGAACAGCCCCGAAATTGCCGCGAATACCGCGAGTTCGACGATCATATAGGGCAGGCGGGTCAAGGCGGGCATGGGATCTCCCGCAAGCGAAGTGATCGCAAAACTGACGACGGGGGAGAGGATCCCCACGCCCAAGCCCCATATTGCGCCGAGCAGGCATCCGCCGAGAAGAACCGGAAGATACATGGGAAGCCACTGCATCCCGCCTGGTGCGCCGAGGGCGAGGTGGATAAGTTGCGGAAGAAGCACCGCAAGCGCGATAACTCCAACCGAAATAAGCGTTTTTACCGTGATTTTTACGCGGAGCGCCGCGCTGTGGCGCGAAAGAACTTGATCGATCATCGTAAATTTCCTCCATTCCGTTCGTTGATTGTATTGTACCAAATTCGTTGAATGAAAGTCAATGAATTTTAATCATTTAAGGAAAAATTTTTTTCGTCCCCCGCCCGTCCGCAAAACGGACGGGCGGGGGACGAGGTCATTATAAAAAAAGGCGCAGAAAATCTACGCCTGAATAGAGTTTGGGTCAGGGGATAGGGGGTCAGGTTTGGGCGGGGGCGTTCTTCATGTAGGGCTCGAGCGCCAGCGCGAGTTGGTCGGGGCAGGATGTGTTCTGGCGGCAGCGGATGCCCTTCAGAAGGGGCACCACTTCATCGGGCGTCTTGCCCTCGACGAGGCGCGCGATGCCCTGCAAGTTGCCGCTGCAACCTCCGATGAATTTGACGTTGTGAATTTTATTCTCCGCATCGAGATCGAAGATGATCTGCTTGGAGCACGTTCCCCGCGTGGAATAGGTTACCATGATTTTTTCCTCCGTTTAATCGACGAGCGTTTCGTACACGACGGAATACAGTTCTGCCGCCTTATCGTCCCACTTCTTGTAGATGTTGTTCGCCGTCTTCTTATCGGGCACGACGAATTTGAGTTCGAGCATGGGCTGGACGGGCGCAAGGATCTTCAAAAATACGGTGTATGTTCCGTCGTTGTTCTTATAATAATCCGACTTGCAATCCTGCTTGGTGCGGAAGCGCGCGCTGTTGTTCTTGATGAACCGCGAAATTTCTTCCCGCTCGCTCCGCGGGATGTTGATGTAGAAGTTGGCGAGCGTCTCCCTGCCCTCGGGCGTGATGGTGTAGAGCGCCTCGTCGCCGCCGGGGACTTCGCAGATGAACCCGTCGGACAAAAGTTTATGGATAAGCACCACGCAGTCCATATAATTGATCCAATCGTTGGACGACGTGCACATATCGACAAGCGTACGCTCCGCGAGGGGCGTCTCCATCTTATCGAACACGAAGAGGAGTTTGAGCTTGTTGACCGAGGTTTCGCCTTTGATCTGCATTGCCGAACTTCCTTTGCATCAAAAAGTTAAGAACACAAAATAGCCGCTTATGGGACAAGCGGCTCTTTTGAAGTTTCCCCGTGAGCGCTTACGCCTGGAATTGTTTGAGTTGCGCAATGAGGTCTGCGCAGTCGTCGTTATAAATTTCCACCGTGAGGGGCTGGGAGAGGTCGAGACTGAAGATGCCGAGGATGGACTTTGCATCGACGACATACTTGCCGCTCTTCAAGACGATCTCATAGGGATAGGACTGCGTGACGGCGACAAATTCTTTGACTCTCTGCGCGTATTCCAGCGAGATTTGTACGGATTTCATGGGTGGTTTCCTCCTGTATCAAATGGTACGTTCATTATACATAAAAATTACGACAAAATCAAGATATTTCCGAAAAAATTCTTTAATATTTTTTGCATTTGTGTTATAATGTTGCAAAAGCACACCATCGTGAGGGGTTATGGAAGAAAAATACGAACAAATTCAGCGGTTTTTGCAGGTTTGCGACGACCTCGTGGGGGGCACCTTCCACGACGCCGACGCCGAGATCTCCGACGCGCTCCGCGCCGTTGCCGAGAGCAAGGAACTCACCAACCTCTTCGGCGCCGTCACCGCGGGCTACGATTTTCCCGCAGCCAAGCGGGCGTACCTGCGCGTTTCGCGGGCGGGCGTGGGGAGGGGCGTCGCCTATCTTCCCTCCGCGCGCAACGAGGTGCTCGCCTTCGTCTTTTGCCTCTTTGTGGAATTCGATACGGGCAAATTGCACCTCAACGACTTCCTCCTGCGCTACTTCTATGTGGACGGCAGTTACACGGCGAGTTATTCGCTCTTCGCCGACCGCATGATAAAACCTTTCCGCGACATCGTGCGCGATTGCTATCCCGACTGCGGCAAGCGCGGCCAATATGCCCGTGCCGCCGAGAAGCGTGACCGCATTTTGGGCGAGATCGCAGAGCGCCTCACCGTGGAGCGGGCGCGCATCCTGAAACTCGCCCTGCGCGAGGAGGAGCGCGCCGACGCCGAAAAACTCTTCCCCGCCCTCATCGCTTCGGCGGGGCGGCGGGACATCGGCGGGCTTCTGGCGCTTCTCTCCGGCTACCGCTATTTCCTCAAATATATCAATGATGCGGGCAGTGCGGAGATCTTCGCGCTCGCCGCATCCCTTGAAAACGTATGACGTTGCGCGAAGAGACGGCGGAGAAGAGGTACGTCTACCGCGGAAAAATTTTGAATTTGCGGTGCGATGACGCCGTTTTGCCCGACGGAAAGCCGTGCAAGCGCGAGATCGTGGAGCACTCGGGCGGGGCGGCGGTACTCTGCGTGAAGGAGGGGAAGATCGCCCTCGTGCGGCAGTTCCGCTACGCGTACGGGGAGGAACTTTTGGAGATCCCCGCGGGCAAGTTGGAGCGGGGCGAGGCGCCCATGGCCGCCGCGGCGCGGGAACTTTCCGAGGAGACGGGGCTCGTCGCGGAGGAGATGGCGCCCATTCTGACGCTCTACCCCAGCCCCGGGTATACCGACGAGAAAATTTATATCTTCGAGGCGAAGGGCGTCCGCGAGGGCAGGCAGCACCTCGACGAGGGGGAGTTTTTGCGGGTGGAGTACGTGCCCGTTGCCCGTGTGAAGGAGATGATAGAAAATGGGGAGATCCGCGACGCAAAGACGGTGGTTGCCGTGCTTGCGAGGTGCTAAACGGTATTAAAAGATATGGAACCGCCGCTTGCGTGGCGGTTTTTCGGTGCGTATGAGGGCAACCCCCACCACCGCCTACGGCGGAGCCGCCCCCTTCAAAAGGGGGCAGCTATAAAACTTCAAAAGGGGGCAGCTATAAAACAAAGACAAAGCGCGCGGGAGACCCGCGCGTTTTGCGTTTACGGAATCGGGATTCAAAACTGTGCGCCTTTCAGCTTTTTGAGTTGCAGGCGGTGCCGCTCCCTCATGGATGGGCAGGGGCGTACGGTTCAGCCGTTGCAGCCATAGCCGGGTTTACTGTGTGCGCCCGCTGCGCCGTTCTTCCTCCTATCATTGAGCGGCGGGGGAGCCTATCAGCCGTTGCAGCCGCAACCGCAGCCGAGTTTGCCCGCGAGGGCGCCGAGGGTGCCGTTCTTGCCCATGCAGTAGGCGAGCGCGACCAAGAAAGGCCATCCGCAGCCCGTGAAGGCTTTCGACGAGAGCACGTTGGTTCCGACCGTCCCCAAAATGAGCAGGACGATGAGCGTCCAAAGGCAACTGTTGCTATTCAAACACATGGTTTTTCCTCCTTGTTCGCCGCGGACTATGTAATTTTCCCGTTCCGCGACGCTATATTAAATGGTATTCCGCCATGGGAAAAAATGTTCCGCGGAAAGTCCGTTCATTTGGTTGCCTTTGTCCGCGCGATTTGTTATAATGAGTTTTGGAGTGCCTCGGCGGAAACAATACGGCATCGGTTGTATTCCGCAAGACGGGCTTCCGAAATATTTGTCTGCGGATACTCCCGCGAAGGGGAGATCCGATGGAGGTAACTGAATATGAAAAAGGCAAAGGAAGTTTTTTCCGCGCACAACGTGGCGTTCTTCGCCGTGCTGCTCGCCCTCGTCGTCGTCTTTCAGACGTGCGGCGGCTTCATCCAGATCGGGGGGCTCTCTTTGAGTTTCGTGCTCGTGCCCATCGTCTTGGGCGGCATCTTGCTCGGCTGGGCGGCGGGCGGAATTTTGGGATTTGCGTTCGGCTTCATCGTGCTCATGTACGGCGTGGCGGGCGCGGAACCGTTTACGGCGGCGCTGCTTGCCGACAGCCCGTTCATGACCGTGATGATCTGCCTCGTGAAGGGCATTGCGGCGGGCATCGTGCCGGCGCTCCTCTACAAACTCATCGCGCGGTGGAATACCTTTGCGGCCGCCCTCGTCGCCGCCGTTTCCGCGCCTATCACGAACACGGGGCTGTTCATCGTGGGGTGCCTGATGATCAACGGCACCATTGCGGGATTTACCGCAAACGGCACGATGAGCGAGATCGTGTACTTCCTCTTCATCGGGTGCGCGGGGTGGAACTTTATCATTGAATTTGCCATCAATTTGGTGCTCGCGCCCGCCATTCACCGCATTGTGCTCGTCGCGGAGAAGAACTTTCACCTCAAAAAGGAGAAAGATGCGGTTCTCGCCGAGGCGACTGCCGAAGCCGCTGACGGCGTGGACGGCGCGGACGGCGTAAAGCCCGAGCCCGCAACGGAGAAAATCTCGTGATCATCTGCATCGACGTAGGCAACACCAACATAAAATATGCCGTCTATGACGGCGACGCGCTGAAAATTTCCTTCCGCGTGGCGACCGACCTCAAAAAGACGTCGGATGAGTACGGCGCGCAACTCGTGGAGATGCTCTCCGTCGCAGGCATTGCGGCAGGGGAGATAGAGGGCGGGATCTTCTCGTCCGTCGTGCCGTCGCTCGACTACACGGTGGAGCATATGTTGCGCGTGTACTTCGGCGTCAAGCCTTACGAAATTGCGCCGGGGCTCAAGACGGGGCTTCGGATGCGCGCCGACAACGCAAAGGAAGTGGGGGCGGATCGCATCGTGAATAACGTTGCAGCGCTCCAAAAGTACGGGACGGCAAAGCCCATCATCGTCGTCGATTTCGGCACTGCGACGACCTTCAACATTCTGAAGGACGGCGAGTTTATCGGCGGGGTCATTGCGCCGGGTATTCGCGGGTCACTCGATAGCCTCGTTTCGGGAACTGCAAAGTTGCCGCGCGTGGAGATAGAAGCCCCGAAGAGCGTCATTGCCACGAGCACCGTCACCAATATGCAGGCGGGCATCGTGTTCGGGTTTGCGGGGCTCGTCGAATTTATCGTCAAAAAAATCAAAAAGGAGCTCAAGGCGGAGAGCGTTCTCACCGTGGCGACGGGCGGGTTCTCGGAGATCATGGCGAAGGAGACCGCTTGCATCGACGTCATCGATAAGATGCTCACGCTCGACGGGCTCAAATATCTGTATCATCTCAACAAAACGGAGGAAGAGAAATGAAAAAAGTGGGCGTTGCCATCCTCGGGCTCGGCGTCGTGGGCGGCGGAACGTACAAAATTCTCACGGAGCACGCGGAATTCTTCCGCCGTACGCAGGATGTGGAGATCGCCGTGGAGAGCGTTTTGGAACTCAACCGCGAGCGGGCAATTTCCCTCGGAGTGCCCGAGGAAAAGATCGCGGGGAACATCGCGGAGGTCGTGTGCAATTCCGAAGTGGATATTATCGTGGAGACCATTGGCGGCGTGGGTGCGGCGCGCGAATATGTGCTGGACGCCCTCAATGCGGGCAAGACGGTGGTGACTTCCAACAAGGAACTCTTCTGCAAGTATTCCCATGAACTCGAACGCGCCGCCAAGCGCCACAACGCGGGGCTGTACTTCGAGGCGAGTTGCGTGGGCGGTGTGCCCGTCATAAGAACGCTTTTGGACGGGGTGCAGTCCAACGAGATAGGCTCCATGATGGGCATCATCAACGGGACGACCAACTATATTTTGACCCGCATGACAAAGAGCGGCTGTTCGTACGAGGACGCTCTCAAGGAGGCGCAGGCCTTGGGGTATGCCGAGGCCGACCCCTCGGCGGATGTGGAGGGGTTCGACGCCGCGTATAAACTTTCCATTCTCGCCTCGCTCGCCTTCCACACCAAGGTGCCGTTTGCAAAGGTGTTCCGCGAGGGCATTGCGGGCGTTTCCAAGGAGGACATCGCCAACGGGCTGGCGCTCGGATACTGCCTGAAACTTCTCGCCATCGGCAAACAGACGCATGGGGGCATCGAGGTTCGGGTGCACCCCGCCTTCGTGAAAAAGGAGCACCCGCTCGCCGCGGTGGACGGGAGTTTCAACGCCGTATTTATTTCGGGCGACAGCGTGGGCGACGTGATGCTCTACGGCAGGGGCGCGGGCGCGATGCCCACGGGAAGCGCCATTGTGAGCGACATCATCTACGCCTCGACGCATTCGGAAAACAAGTATTCCACCTTCAAGAACAACGCCACGGCGGAGAAGGACGTGAACTTCGTCGCCGACTTCAAGAGCGCGTACTACTTCCGCCTGACCGTGACCGACCGCGCTGGTGCGCTCGCCAAGATCGCCGCGCTGTTTGCGAAGTACAACATCTCCATTGAGGAACTCATCCAACGGAGCGGCGAGGGGGATACCGCAACGCTCATCCTCGTCACCCACGAGACGCGCGAGTTCGCCGCCAAGAATGCGGTGGCGCGCATCAATGCCTCGGGGCTCGCGCACGTGGAGTCGGTGCTCCGCGTCGCACAATAAAAAAGAGAGCGGGGCGCTTGCGCCCCGTTTTGTTTATGAAGAGAGCGCTCATTCTCATCAACGCCTATACGCAAAACGAACGCGAACTCAACCAGCCGAGAAGGCTTAAAGGGGAGTTCGCGCGCCTCGGCGTGGAGGCGGAAATTTTGCGCAACGGCGACCCCGCATTTTTGCAAAATGGGGACATGGGGTACGATTTTTGCGTGTTTCTCGACAAGGACAGGGCGGTCTCGCACCTTCTTGAAAAGCGCGGGTTGCGGCTCTTCAACGCCGCCGACGCCATTGAAACGTGCGACGACAAGATGCGCACTTACCTTGCGCTTTTAGGCAAATTTCCAATGCCCGAGACGGTGCCCGCGCCGCTCTGCTATACGCCCGCGGCGCCCGTGCCCGAGGAATTTTTGCGGGCGGTGGAGGGGCGGTTGGGGCTTCCCCTCGTCGTCAAGGAGAATTACGGCTCGTTGGGCGGCGGGGTGCACCTTGCAAGGACGCACGAGGATTTGAGGGCGCTCGCCGAGAATTTGAAGTTGAAGCCCATCTGTTTTCAGCGGTTTATCGCGGAGAGCGAGGGGCGGGATCTGCGCGTCATTCTTGTGGGCGGGAAGGCCGTTGCTAGCATGAAACGTCAAAACGCTGTCGATTTTCGCTCCAATTTAGAGCGCGGCGGGGTGGGCGAGAAGGCGGTTTTGGACGCCGACGCCGTCCGCCTCTGCGAGGGGGTCGCCTCGGAGATCGGGCTCGATTACTGCGGCGTCGATCTGCTGTTCGGGCGGGAAGGATATCTCGTGTGCGAGGTCAACTCCAACGCCTTTTTCGGGGGCATCGAACGGGTGACGGGCGTCAACGTCGCCCGCGCCTACGCCGAATATATCTGCCAAAAAATGTACGGGTAAAATTCATATTTTATACACAAAAAACGCTGTTCGTTTTTGGAAAACGAACAGCGTTTTGCAATTTTTCGGCTATTGGGCGATGAAGTTGACGAGGCGGCCGGGGACGACCACGCACTTTTTCACCTCTTTTCCTTCGAGGCGCGCCTGCACTTCGGGAAGGGCGCGCGCCGCGGTTTCGATCTCCTCCTTGGAGAGCCCGTTGGCGATCATCGCCTTGCAAATTATTTTGCTGTTGATCTGCACGGCGTACTCCGCCTCGTCGAGCACGAGTTTTTCGGGATCCTCCGTGGGGTAGTCCTGCTCCACGGCGAACCCGCCGTCGCCGATCTCCTCCCAAAGTTCCTCGGCAAAGTGGGGGGCGCAGGGGGCGAGAAGGAGCACGAGATCCTTCGCCGTCGCCTTCATGAGGGCGATATTCTTCTCGGGCAGCGCCTCGTATTTGGCGAGCGCATTGGTTAGTTCCATGATGCGGGCAATGGCCGTGTTGAAGGAGAAGGCGTCCATATCCCGCGCGACGCGCTGAATGGCGAAGTTTCTGGCGTAGTCGAGCGCCTTTTCCGCCGCGTCGTAGGTTTCCTGTTCCTTGGGCTTCTTGTATTCGTCGATTTTAAGGACGAGTTTTTCCGTGCGCTCCATAAATTTGGCAATGGCCTTGATGCCGTCGTCGTTCCAAGGCCCGCCCTCGGTATACGAGAAGCCGAACATGAGGTAGAGGCGGAAGGCATCCGAGCCGTACTGCTCCACATACTCGTCGGGGGAGACGATGTTGCCGTGAGATTTGCTCATGCGGTTGCCGTCGGGCCCCAAAATGACCCCCTGATGCACGAGCCGCTTGAAGGGTTCATCGAAGTCGAGATAGCCCATGTCGCGGAGCGCCTTGGTGAAGAAACGGGCGTACAGGAGGTGCATACAGGCGTGTTCCGCGCCGCCCACGTAGGTATCGACGGGCAGGAGCGCGTCCACGGCATCGCGGGAGAAGGGGGCTTTGTCGTTGTGGGGGTCGGCGTAGCGGAGATAGTACCAACTTGAGCACACGAAGGTATCGAGGGTATCGGGGTCGCGGAGCGCCTTCCCGCCGCAGTTGGGGCAGGTGGTATTCATGAATTTTTCGTGCTTGGCAAGCGGCGACTTGCCGTCGGGGCGGAATTCCACGTCGTAGGGCAGTTTTACGGGCAGTTCCTTCTCGGGAACGGGCACCGCGCCGCACTTTTCGCAGTGCACGACGGGAATGGGCGCGCCCCAATAGCGCTGGCGGGAGACGAGCCAATCGCGGAGGCGATAGTTGACCTTTTTGCCGCCCTTGCCGAGTTTATAGATGTAGGCGCTGACGGCGCTCCTCGCCTCCTCGCCGATGAGCCCGTCGAACTGCACGGAGCCCATCATGATGCCGTCCTCGCAGTAGGGCAGAACGGTTTCGCCCGAGGGGCACTCGATGACCTTTTCGATGGGAAGATGGTACTTGGTGGCGAAGGCGAAGTCGCGCTCGTCGTGGGCGGGCACCGCCATGACCGCCCCGGTGCCGTAGGTGGCGAGCACATAGTCGGCGAGCCAGATGGGCACCTTCCGCCCGTTGACGGGGTTTGTGGCATACGAGCCCGTAAATACGCCCGTCTTTTCGCGGTTGGCGGCGAGGCGGTCGATCTCCGTCGCTTTGGCGGCGCTTTCGATGTACGCTTCCACCTCCTGAAGGTGCTCGGGCGTCGTGAGTTTGCGGGCGAGGGGATGTTCGGGCGCGAGCACCACGTAGGTGACGCCGAACACCGTATCGCAACGCGTGGTGTAGACGCGGAGATCGTCGCCCGTGTCGGCGGTGAAATCTATCTCGCAACCCGTCGATTTGCCGATCCAATTGCGCTGCATATTCTTGGTCTTTTCCGGCCAATCGAGGGTATCCAGCCCCGAGAGAAGTTCCTCGGCGTACTCGGTAATTTTGAAGAACCACTGCGTGAGGTTCTTGCGGATGACGACGGAGCCGCAGCGCTCGCACGTGCCCTCCACGACTTGCTCGTTGGCGAGCACGGTGTTGCAGGAGGGACACCAGTTGACGGGGGCTTCCTTGCGGTAGGCGAGACCATTTTTATAGAGTTGGAGGAACATCCACTGCGTCCACTTGTAGTAGTTTTCCTCGCAAGTCTTGACTTCCGCCGACCAATCGAACATGGCGCCCATCGCGCGGAGTTGTTTTTCCATCGTCTCGATGTTCTGTTCGGTGGAATCCTTGGGGTGAACGCCCGTCTTGATGGCGTAGTTCTCGGCGGGGAGCCCGAAGGCATCGAAGCCCATGGGCTGGAACACGTTGTAGCCCTTCATGCGCTTGAAGCGGGCGTAACTATCGGCGGGGCCGTAGTTGTACCAATGCCCGACGTGCAGTTTCGCGCCCGAAGGATAGGAGAACATCTCCAAGACGTAGAGTTTGGGCTTGTCCGACTTTTCATCGAAATGATTAAGTTTCGCCTTTTCCCAACGCTGTTGCCATTTGCGTTCGGTTGCCTTTACATCCATACAAAACCTCGATTGTTTACTATACATGATTATAGCGCGCCGCAAAAGAATTGTCAAGCGCGGGCGTACCCTTTCGACAAAATCGCCGAAATTTGCCCGCCGATTGCTACAAGCCGCCCGCTTCATAAATAAATCGCAATTTTCGGCATACAATAAAGGCGTGGAAGAGATCACGGTATCCGACGAAATTGCAAGAAGCGGCTATTTGAGCTATCTCTATAACGCGCTCGCGGGGCGGCTTACGGCGGCGGGCGGCGGCGCGGAACTGTTTTTCGGCGAGGAGCGGGCAGCGCTCCGCATCCGCGCGGCGGACGGGGACGGGGTGCGCGAGTATGTGCGGGAGATGGCGGCGGAAGTTCTCGGCGTCGGCTATAAATACGAATATATCCGCGGGAGGCTGAATGTGGCGCTCTCCCGCCGCGAGAAAAAACTGCTGTGCGCCGCGCTCATCGCCGCCGACTACGAGGGCGACCGGGCGTATATCCGCCGCAAGATAGAAAAGACGGGCGAAATTTGCCTCGACGGCGTGTGGGCGTTCCGCCTGCCGCCCCTCAAGGAGAAGTGGCAGCGCATCGTGGAGTACGTGCCCGAGGGGTTTTCCTCCGCCGACCTCAAAAAGTTCTGCGAATTTCTCGTCGGCGAGAGCAAGAACAAAATTTATGTGAAGGGGAGGGCGGTGTTCGGCGAGAACTTCAAGCCGCTTCGCCGCAGCCGCCTCATGGGCGAGGAGGACACCGAGACGGAGATCATGCTCTCCGACGCGGGGTACGTGTACTGCCTCGGCGAGGTGGAGGACGAGGTGGGCGATTTTCTGCAAAAATTTTACGCCGAGCGCGCCATATTTTCTTGACAAATTTTGCGCCCGCCGCTATAATAGAGGCACTTAAAGACAAGTAGCGCCGCTCTTTCTTTGCAGAGAGCAGACCCTTTGGCTGAAAGGTCTGTATGGGGGAGCGGAAGGCGAAACCGCTTTATTTTATACAACGGCATAGGCGAGGGGCTCTGCAAGGCAGGGCAATTAAGGTGGAACCGCGCAATCACTTGCGTCCTTAAAATTTTCCCGAAGAGGGGATATTTTGAGGACGCGATTTTTGTTTTTTAACATTTCGCATAGTATTATGCGTGACATAGTATCGTAAAAAGGAGAAAAAACCATGAAAATCACGCTGAAAAACGGAGATTTGCTGGAATTGGAGGTGGGCGCTACGGCCTATGCTGCGGCGCAGAAAATTTCCGAAGGGCTTGCCCGCGCCGCCGTGGGCGCCAAGGTGAACGGCGTCGCCGTCGATCTTGCGCACGTTCTCAGCGAGGGCGACAGCCTCGAAATTCTCACCGTAAAGGATAGGGAGGGGCTGGAAATTTACCGCCACACCTGCGCGCACGTTCTCGCGCAGGCGCTCAAAACCATCTACCCCACGTGCAAACTTGCCATCGGCCCCGTCATCGAAAACGGCTTTTACTACGACGTCGATTTCAAGACGCCCATCACGATGGATGATTTCGCCAAGATCGAGGCGGAGATGCAGAAGATCATCAAGAGCAATCTGCCCATCGAGCGGTTCACGCTCCCGCGCGAGGAGGCCATCGCCCTCATGAGTAAGTTCCACGAGAACTATAAGGTGGAACTCATCCAAGATCTACCCGAGGACGCCGTCATCTCCTTCTATAAGCAAGGCGCGTTCACCGACCTCTGCCGCGGCCCGCACCTTCCCTCCACGGGGAAAATTAAGGCGTTCAAACTCACGTCCATCGCGGGAGCATACTGGCGCGGCGACGAGAAGCGCCCCATGCTCACCCGCATCTACGGCACCGCCTTCGCCAAGAAGGAGGAGATGGAGGAGTATTTCCGCCTGCTCGAAGAGGCCAAGAAGCGCGACCACACCAAACTCGGCAAGGATATGAAACTGTTTGCGCTCCTGCCCGAGGGCAAGGGCTTCCCGTTCTTCCTGCCCAACGGCATGGTGCTGAAGAACACCCTCATCGACTATTGGCGGCAACTGCACCGCCGCGAGGGGTACGTGGAAGTGCAGACGCCCATCATCATGACCCGCACCCTTTGGGAGAATTCGGGCCATTGGGACCATTATAAAGATAATATGTACACGACCAAAATTGACGGCGAGGACTGTGCCGTCAAGCCCATGAACTGCCCCGGCGGGATGCTCGTCTACAAACTCACCCCGCACAGTTATAAGGATCTGCCCATCCGCATGGGCGAGTTGGGGCTCGTCCACCGCCACGAGAAGAGCGGGCAACTGCACGGGCTCATGCGCGTTCGCTGCTTCACGCAGGACGACGCCCATATCTTCATGCTCCCCGAGCAAATTACAGAGGAGATCAAGGGCGTCGTGCGCATCATCGACGAGGTGTATTCGCTCTTCGGCTTCAAATATCATGTGGAACTTTCCACCCGCCCCGAGAACAGCATGGGTTCGGACGAGGATTGGGAGAACGCCACAAACGCGCTCGTGCAGGCGCTCGACGAGCTCAAACTGCCCTACGTCGTCAACGAGGGCGACGGCGCGTTCTACGGGCCCAAAATTGACTTCCATTTGGAGGACTGCATCGGCAGAACGTGGCAGTGCGGCACCATCCAGCTCGATTTCCAGATGCCGCAACGCTTCGACCTCGAATACGTGGGGGAGGACGGCGAAAAGCACCGCCCCATCATGATCCACCGCGTCGTGTTCGGCTCCATCGAGCGGTTCATCGGCATTCTCATCGAGCACTATGCGGGCAAGTTCCCCGTGTGGCTCTCGCCCGTGCAGGTGAAGGTGCTGCCCATTACCGACCGCGCCGCCGACTACGCCGCGAAACTCACCGCCGAGATGAACGCGATGGGGCTCCGCGCCGAGGCCGACCTCAGAAAGGAGAAACTCGGCAGGAAGATTTTGGACGCCGAAAACGAAAAGGTGCCCTATAAACTCGTCGTGGGCGACAAGGAGATGGAGAGCGGCACGGTCTCCGTCCGCAAGCGCGGCGAAGGCGACATCGGCGCGATGGAAAAGGCCGCCTTCTATGCTTTGGTGAAGAAGGAAAACGACGAAAAGATCGTTTTTTAAGAAGTTTCGTTGAAAAGGTGCGCGCCGCCGTGCAGTAGTTCGGCGGCGCATATTTTGTCTTGTGAGGGAAATTTCCTCATATTGAGCCCCCAGGCGAGCGTATTTTATATTCAACGCTTTTTCGACAAAATCATGAACTTAGTAAAATCCTTAATTTTAACCCTTGCAAATAGAAAAAAAGAATGTTATAATAATTTTAACAGGTGAAAAATTATGAAATTCAAATTATGGAACGGCGATATTAAAAATATTTTTAAGAGATTGTTGCCGATTGCCCTTGCCACAACAATGGTATTTTCATTTGTAGGCTGTGGAAGTAAAAATCAGGACGACCAAAACAACATTGAGCCTAATCCGCCATATACAACACCGGTTGACCCAAGCACTCAAAACCCAAGCACTCCAAGCACGCCAACAAATCCGGATGACAAGAAAGACCCAACAACCCCAACCGACCCAGATGATAACCCGACAACTCCAACCGACCCAGATGATAAGAAAGACCCGGACGACCAAGACCCAGACACCCCACCGGTTGTAGAAGAGTTCTCCCTTGCCGAAAATAAGGATAAGATTTTTGAAAATGTAATGCCACTTATAGATATTTATAAAATGATGAAAATCAGCAATAGTGCAAATATTGAAAAAGTCTATGATATTTATATAAACAATCACGAACAAGAAACGACTATTGGGTTTGTTTTTTCAGGGCTTATTGCCAGCACAAGCACCCCATATTTTGAATATGGCACAGTAACCATACCAGACAACGCTGGATTGACATTTGAACAGATTAGCGAAAGCCCGATATCCTATAAAAACGTTAGGGATTTAAAATTTACGCAACTTTATCAATTTTATATTACTACTGCAAATTACCTAAAATATCAAGACACAATTCAGACAATTCAACAAAAATTATTTGACAATTATGATAATGCTCTTTGGCTTGGCTGGAATGGAACAAATTATCCGCAATATGTCGGACATCAAGTTGTTTGTTTCGATGGAAATACAATTCATTCAATGCTTATAAATATAAATAATGACGGAAGAACCTTACCTTTCCCAGAAGGTGCTGTAAACAAATATTTTGTTAATGGCGATTACACAGTCGTTAATGATAAAATTGAAGCAACCCTTCCAACCGACACCCTACTCGCGCAAGTGCAAAAGGAATTGCAAGAAAAAGAGCAACAAGAAATTTAAAAAGTGGAAAATTTCCACTTTTTTTGTTAATATATTTGATTTATTTTTATATTTAGTATAAAATAAAGATATGAAAAGTCGTTTACATAAGTTTTTTGCTGTTTTGATGTGTTGCATGATTGCTATTCTTTTTGTCGGTTGTGGCGGAAATGATAGCAACTTTTATAATGACCTTAAACAACAACTTGACAATGGCGAAATAACTGAAGAAGAATTTTTGCAAAAGCGTATGGAAGCAATGTCCGTGCCACTTTATGGTAGCAAAGTTTTGTATCGTCCTCCCGCATTTCCGCTTTTATCGGCATGATATTCTTATCTTTGCCATGAAGTGCGTTTTGCCCGCAAAAATTGCAAAAAAGTAAACAAAATAAGTTGACAAGTTTATTATAGTATGCTATCCTAATAGTAGTAAAGCAGAGGCGAACCCTTCTCTCCGTAGCGGCATGGGCTGCGCGGGTCAATGAATTCGGAATGGTCACGGAATTTTCCGTGCGTCAATTATTCCAACGGGTCTCCACTGCGAAACCCGTTTATTTTTTGTGAGGAATATGGCTGTCAGAAATCAAAATCAGTTGAATGGGGAGATCCGCGACCGCGAGGTGCGCGTCATCTCCGAAACAGGGGAAATGCTCGGCGTCATGTCGTCCCGCGAGGCGCTCCGCCTCGCCGAGGAGGCCGATTTAGACCTCGTCAAAATTTCGCCCAACGCCGTGCCGCCCGTGTGCAAGATCATGGACTACGGCAAGTACAAGTTCGAGCAGGCGAAAAAGGAGAAGGAGAACCGTCGCAACCAGAAGATCGTCGAACTCAAAGAAGTCCAGCTCTCCATGACCATCGACGTGGGCGATCTCGCTGTCAAGGCCAAACAGGCGACCAAGTTCTTGGAGCAGGGCAACAAGGTGAAGGTCACCATCCGCCTCCGCGGCCGTCAGATGGCGCACGCCAACCTTGCAAAGGACGTCATCATGAACTTCTACGAGGGATTAAAAGAACTCGCCGTCATCGAAAAACCCCTGAACATGGAGGGGAGAAACCTCATTCTCATCCTCGCCCCGCAGAAAAAGTAAACGCAAAAAGAAAAAGACTGTTTTGCTGTAAATTATGCCGAAGAAGGCAAGGGCGGATTCACTTCGCCCGCAAGGGAAAAAACAGGATATTCGCCCGTTCGGGGCAGGATATAAAATTTGAAAACGCAATATTTGGAGGATAAAAGTATGCCGAAACAGAAATCGCATTCGGGTTCCAAGAAGCGCTTTTGGCTCACCGGCGCCGGCAAGGTGAACAGAGCCCACGGCGGCAAGAACCACAAAGCGGAAACCAAGAACAGAAAGAGAAAGAGAAATCTGCGCCAGTCGACGCTCGTCTCCGCCACGCAGGAGAACACCGTCAAGCAGATGATCCCGTATAAGGACTAAGGGAGGGCACGGACTATGAGAATTAAGAGAGGCGTAAACGCCGTCAAGAAGCGCAGAAAGATCTTCCGCCTTGCCAAGGGCTACTATGGCTGCAAGAGCAAGAACTACCGCATCGCCCGTCAGGCGGTGATGAAGTCGCTGCAATACGCGTATGTGGGCAGAAAGCGCCGCAAGCGCGATATGCGCAGCCTTTGGATCGCCCGTATCAACGCGGGTGCGCGCATCAACGGGCTTTCCTATTCCAAACTGATGCACGGGCTGAAGGTCGCGGGCATCGATCTCAACCGCAAGGTCCTCGCCGATCTTGCCGTCACCGACGCGGCCGCGTTCGCGGAGATCTGCGGCAAGGCAAAGGCCGCACTTTAACGGACAGAAAAGAGCCTTTCGTCGAAAGGCTCTTTTTGCAAACAGATGGTCATCGTATCCAAGCAAAATCCCACCGTCAGAGAACTTTCCTCTCTGAAGGAGAAAAAGGGCAGGCGCGAGCGGGGGACCTTCCTCGTCGAGGGCGGCAAGATGGTCGCCGAGTGCGCCGCTTGCGGCATGGAGATCGTGCGCCTTGCTGTCCGCGCCGACTACGCGGGCGAGACGTTCGGCTTTCCCATTGTCACCTTGGGGGACGACGCCTTTTCCGCCGTCTCGGATGAAAAGACGCCGCAGGGCGTCGTTGCCGAGGTGAAAATACCGCAGAATGCGGTCGCTGCGCCGCGGGGCAAGTGCCTTCTCTTGGACGGCGTCGCCGACCCCGCCAACGTGGGGGCGATCATCCGTACGGCCGCGGCGGCGGGCTACCGGGAAATTTACCTTGCCGACTGCGCCGACCCGTATTCCCCGAAGGCGGTGCGCTCCTCCATGAGCGGCGTATTTTACGCAAAACTCATGCGCGGCACGCGGGAGGAACTGCTCGCGGCCCTCGAGGGCGTTCCCGTCATTGCGGCGGATATGGGCGGGGAGAACGTCTTTTCTTTCGTCCCGCCCGAAAAGTTCTGCCTCGCCATCGGCAACGAGGGGAACGGCCTAACGGAAACTGTGCGCGCACGTGCAGATTTCACCGTGTCCATTCCGATGGAGAGTTGCACGGAGAGCCTCAACGCCGCCGTCTCTGCGGGCATTCTAATGTATATTTTGAAAATGAATAAGGAGAAATAACTATGTCAGGTCACAGCAAATGGCACAACATACAGGCAAAGAAGGGCAAGGCGGATGCCGCCCGCGGCAAACTCTTCACCAAGATAGGGCGGGAACTCGCCGTCGCGGCGAAGGGCAACCCTAACCCTTCCACCAACTCGAAACTTGCCGACGTCATCGCCAAGGCGAAGGCCGCCAATATGCCCAACGACAACATCGAGCGTTCCATCAAGAAGGCGGCGGGCGAACTCGGCGACAAGGAGTACAAGGAACTCACCTACGAGGGCTACGGCGTCGGCGGGGCCGCGGTCATCATCACGACTCTCACCGATAACAACAACCGCACGGCGGGGGACATCCGCGCCATCATGTCGAAGCACGGCGGGTCGCTCGGCACCACGGGCTCGGTCTCGTATATGTTCGAGACCAAGGGCTACATCGTGGTGGAGCGTACGCCTTCTCTTTCCGAGGACGAAGTCACCGAACTCGCCATCGATGCTGGCGCGGACGACGTCGTCACCCAAGAGGACGCCTACGAAATTTACACGACGCCCGCGGCATTCTCCGAGGCGCGCAAGTATTTGGAGGGCAAGGGGCTCGAATTTTTGCAGGCGGAGATCGCCATGATCCCGCAGAATAAAATCGAACTTTCCCCCGAAAAACTCGAGACGTTCCGCAAAATGCTCGACAAATTGGAAGAAAACGACGACGTGCAGGACGTCTACCACAACGTGGAACTTCCCGAAGAGGACGAAGAGGAATGACGGTAGAGGAGCGTTGCCGCCTCGCCAAAGAGAGCGCGCCCTACCTTGCGCGCACCACGGAGACGGAGAAGAACGAGATGCTCTCCGTCGCCGCCGAGGCGCTCGTCGCGGATACGGAGGAAATTTTACGCGCAAACGCGGAGGACATCGCGGTTTGCACCCGCGGCGCGCAGTTTGAAGATCGGCTGCGCCTCACGCCCGCGCGCATTTCCGCCATGGCGGAGGGATTAAACGCCCTCCGCGCGCTTCCCTGCCCCGTGGGGGAGGTCATCGAGCGCCACACCGCCGCGAGCGGCATAAAAATCGAGCGCGTCCGCGTCCCGTTCGGCGTCATCGGCGTCATCTACGAGGCGCGCCCCAACGTCACGGCGGACGCCATCGCGCTGTGTTTGAAGAGCGGAAACGCCGTCGTTCTGCGGGGCAGTAAGGATGCCTACCGCTCCAACGCGGCAATCGTAAATTGCATCAAGCGCGCGTGGGAAAAGGCGGGCTTTTTAGCGGAGTTCGTGCAACTTTTGGAGGATTGCACCCGCGAGGGCGCGGCGACCTTCATGCGGCAGAAGAAGTACCTCGACCTGCTCATTCCGCGCGGCGGGGCTTCGCTCATCCAAAGCGCGCTCGAAAACGCCACCGTCCCCGTCATCGAGACGGGCACGGGCAACTGCCACGTCTACGTGGAAAAGACCGCCGATCTCGAAATGGCGAAAAACATCCTCATTAACGCCAAGACCCAGCGCACAAGCGTGTGCAACGCCTGCGAGAGCCTCGTCGTCGATAAAGAATTCGCCGAAAAGCACCTCGCCGACCTTCTCGCCCCCTTGCAGGAGCGCGGCGTGGAGATGGTGGGGGACGAGGCGGCGCAAAGGCTCTGCCCGTTCGTACTGCCCGCCACCGAGGAGGACTTCTACACCGAGTTCCTCGCCCTCAAAATTTCCGTAAAAGTGATAGATGGGGTCGAAAAAGCCATCGCGTTCATCAACGAACACTCCACCAAGCACAGTGAGGCGATCGTCACGAGAGACGAGGAGGCGGGCGAAAAATTTTTGCGCGAGATCGACTCCGCCTGCGTGTACGTGAACGCCTCCACGCGCTTTTCCGACGGGTTCGAGTTCGGCTTCGGTGCGGAGATGGGCATCTCCACCCAAAAACTTCACGCCCGCGGCCCCATGGGGCTGAGAGAACTCACCACCTACAAATTTGTCATCCACGGCGACGGACAGACCCGCGCGTAATGCCAAAAAACTGCAATATATTGCAAAAAAGCGCAAAAAAAGCGCAAACAAAGAGCCCCGCACCGAGCGGGGCTCTTCGCATAGATCCGATTATTTCCTCCGACCCATTTCGGCAATGGCGAGGTTCAAAAAGTACTCCGCCGTCGAATTCTTGCGGATGATCTCCCGCGCCTCGGCGGGGGTGCACCAGCGCGCCTCGTCGATCTCCTCGCCGGGGGTAATTTCGATTTGCTCCGTCGTCACGAGGAAGCAGAGCATGAGGATATTCTTGGCGTCGTGATAGCGCGAGCCGATGTACCGCCACTTGACGGCGGGCAGGTTTGTCTCCTCCTTGAGTTCGCGCGGAATGGCCTTTTCGGCATTCTCGCCCTTCTTCACATAGCCGGCAAAGAGTTTGTAATCGTCGTCGCCCTTGTGTTTGGCGAGCAGAATTTTATCCTCCGCGCGGTTTACGACGGCCATGGAGACCGCCACGGGGAAGAAGGGGAACTTGAATTTTTCGCATTTCGGGCAATAGGGCACGAGTCCCTCGTTTTCGAGGAACCGAAGCGCCAATTTTTCACCGCAATCTCTGCAATACATGGAACTACCTCGCACTATTTCATTTATTTTACGCCCCGAAAATTAAAATGTCAACCCCTTTTTGAAAAATTTTAGCACGAATTTTAATTTTTTTGTAAAAAAATCGCAAAAAAATAACGTGCGGCACATTTTTTCATTTGCCGTGCGGAGCGCTCCCCCGCCAAAGTTTGCGGGGGGAAATCACACGCAAGCGCTTGACAACGCGCGCGCGTATATAGTATAATAAAACGTAATTTGCGCGGGGAATTTTTTGTCGGAAAATGCCCCCGAAAAGGAGTTTTTCATGCTTACCTCTATCTGCGGGATCAACTGGGGCGACGAAGGCAAGGGCAGAATGGTCGATCTTCTCTCCCGCGACTACGATATCGTCTGCCGCTATCAGGGCGGCAACAACGCGGGGCACACCGTCATCAACGAGCGCGGCAAGTTTATTTTGAACCTGCTCCCCTCGGGCATCCTGCGCGAAAACGTTGTCAACGTGTTGGGGCTCGGCATGGTCATCGATATCAGGCACCTCACCGAGGAAGCAAACCGCCTTCGCGCGCATGGCATCAAAATCACGCCCGAAAACCTCAAAATTTCCGATCGGGCGACAATTACCATGCCCTATCATGTGCTCCTCGATTGCCTCGAAGAGGATCGCCTCGCGGGCAAAAAGTTCGGCTCCACGCGCCGCGGCATCGCGCCTGCCTATGCCGACCGCTACATGAAGAAGGCGTTCCGCATGGGCGAACTTCTCGACCCCGAAAGGATGTACGAGAAGGCGAAGGACATCGCCGAATGGAAGAACCTCACCGTCGCGGGGGGCTACAAACACGCCGCCGTCACCGCGGAGGAGATCGTGGAATACCTCAAAACGTACGGCGAGCCCTTGAAAGATTACATCTGCGACGTGGGGCAGTACCTCAACGAGGCCGCCGCCGCGGGCAAAAAAATTATGTTCGAAGCCCAACTCGGGGCGCTTCGGGACGTCGATTTCGGCATCCTGCCGTACACCTCGAGTTCCTCTACCATCGCGGCATACGCGCCCATCGGCGCGGGGGTGCCCAATTTGCGCCTCGATAAGTCCATCGGCATCATGAAGGCATATTCGAGTTGTGTGGGCGAGGGGTCGTTCACCGCCGAGTACTTCGGCGAGAAGGCGGTGCGCCTGAGGGAAGCCGGCGGCGAATACGGCGCGGCGACGGGGAGACCGCGCAGGGTGGGACCCTTCGATGCGGTCGCCTCCCGCTACGGTATCCGCTGTCAGGCGGCGGATGAGATCGCCCTCACCAAACTCGACATCCTCTCGGGCTACGAGGAAATAGAAATTTGCACCGCCTACGAATTGGACGGCAAAGTCATCCGCGAATTTCCCTATCCCGACGCCCTCGACAGGTGCAAGCCCGTATTCGAGCGGGTGAAGGGGTGGAACTGCGATATTTCCGCCTGTCGGAAACCCTCCGACCTTCCCAAGGAGGCGCGGGAGTATATCGCCCTCCTCGAAAAACTGTGCGATTGCAACATCGTCTACGTCTCGGTGGGCGCCGAGCGCGACGCATACGTGAAGATGAAATGAGCAAGCGTAAATTCTACAAAATGCACGGCGCTGGCAACGACTACATCTACTTTGATTGCTTCGATGCGCCCATCTACGATCCCGCGGCGGCCGCGAAAAAACTCTCCGACCGCCATTTTTCGGTGGGGGGAGACGGCGTGGTGCTCATCCAGCCGAGCAGCGTCGCCGACGCCAAAATGCGTATGTTCAACGCCGACGGCAGCGAGGGGAAGATGTGCGGCAACGCCATCCGTTGCGTGGGCAAATTTTTGTACGAAGTCCGCGGCCTCAAAAAGCATATCATCGCGGTGGAGACGCTCTCGGGCGTCAAAACGTTGCGCCTCACCGTCAAGGGCGGCGAGGTGAATGCCGTCACGGTGGATATGGGCAGGGCGGAACTCGATCCCGCCAAGATTCCCGCCCTGTTTGAGGGCGACCGCGCGGTGGATGTCCCCCTCACGGTGGGCGGCAAAGAGTACCGCGTCACCTGCGTCTCCATGGGCAACCCGCACTGCGTGGTGTTCGGCGGCAACCCCGACCTTCTCGACCTTGAAAAGATCGGTGCGCAGTTTGAGACCCACGCCGCCTTTCCCGACCGCGTCAACACCGAATTTATTCAGGTTCTCGAAAAGAACGCGCTCAAAATGCGCGTCTGGGAGCGGGGGAGCGGCGAAACGCTCGCCTGCGGCACGGGGGCTTGCGCGGCGGCAGTCGCGGCGGTTCTAAACGGCTATTGCGAGAAGGATGCGGAAATTTCCGTGCACCTCCGCGGGGGAACGCTCACCGTGCGCTATACAGGGGAGACGGTTTTCATGACGGGGCCCGCGGAATTTGCCTTCACGGGCGAAGTCGAACTCTGACATCACATCGAGGTATTGTATATGACAAAGTACATTTTCGTGACGGGCGGCGTCGTCTCGGGGCTCGGCAAGGGCATCACGGCGGCGAGTCTCGGGAGACTTCTCAAGATGCGGGGCTACAAAGTGGCGTCGCAGAAGCTCGACCCCTACATCAACATCGACCCCGGCACGATGAGCCCGTACCAGCACGGCGAAGTGTTCGTCACCGAGGACGGCGCGGAGACCGACCTCGACCTCGGGCACTACGAACGCTTCATCGACGAAGACCTCAACAAATTCTCCAACCTCACCACGGGAAAAGTGTATTGGAACGTCCTCAATAAGGAGCGCGCGGGGGAATACCTCGGGCAGACGGTGCAGGTCATCCCGCACATTACCAACGAAATTAAAAACTTCATCTATCAGGTGGGGAAGACCACGGGCGCGGACGTCGTCATCACCGAGATCGGCGGCACCACGGGCGACATCGAGAGCCAACCCTTCCTCGAGGCCATCCGCCAAGTCGCGCGCGAAGTGGGGCGGGATAACTGCTGCTTCATCCACGTCACCCTCGTGCCCTTCATCTCGGGCTCGGAGGAATTCAAGAGCAAGCCCACGCAGCACTCCGTCAAGGAACTGCAAGGCATGGGCATCTTCCCAGACATCATCGTCGCCCGCGTCGATCAGCCCATGCCCGAGAGCATCCGCGAGAAGATCGCCATGTTCTGCAACGTCGAGCCCGAGTGCTGCATCGAAAATCTCACGGTGCCCGTCCTCTACGAGGCGCCCACGATGCTCGAGAAGAGCAACCTCTCGGCGACGGTGTGCAAAATTTTGCATTTGGAGCCCAAGACCATCGACCTTTCGGAGTGGGAGGAGATGCTCCGCCGCATCCATGCCCGCAGCAAGACGGTGAAAGTCGCCCTCGTCGGCAAGTACGTCCAGCTGCACGACGCCTACCTCTCCGTCGCGGAAGCCCTCGCCCACGGCGGGTACGAGGCGGATGCCAAGGTGGAAATTCTGTGGGTGGATAGCGAAAAACTCACCGAAAAGAACGTCGCCGCGACGCTCAAAGAGGCGGACGGCATTTTGGTTCCCGGCGGCTTCGGCGGCAGGGGCGTGGAGGGGAAGGTGCTCGCCTGCAAGTACGCCCGCGAGAAGAACATTCCCTACTTGGGGCTCTGCCTCGGAATGCACATCGCCGTCATCGAGTTCGCCCGCAACGTCCTCGGGTATAAGGATGCCAACTCCTCGGAATTTTTCCCCGAGGGTGAGCACTCCGTCATCGATCTCATGCCCGACCAGTACGGCGTGAAGATGGGGGGCACGATGCGCCTCGGCGCGTACCCCTGCAAGGTGATGGGGGAGCAGATGAAGGCGGCGTACGGCGAGGAGCTCGTCTATGAGCGCCACCGCCACCGCTTCGAGTTCAACAACGATTACAGGGAGGAATTCGAGGCGCACGGCATGAAAATTGCGGGCGTCTCGCCCGACGGTTCCCTCGTCGAGGCAGTGGAATATCCCAAGAACGATTTCTTCGTCGCCGTGCAGTTCCATCCCGAATTCAAGTCCCGCCCCAACTGCGCGCACCCGCTCTTCCGCGAGTTCGTGCGCCACGCCGTGGGGCACATGGAGAAGACCAAGTGAAGATCAACGAAAATTTCTTAAAACTCAAAGAGAGTTATCTCTTCGCAACGGTGGGCAGAAAGACGGCGGAGTACCGCGCCGCCCACCCCGAAAAGGACGTCATCCGCCTCTCCATCGGCGACGTCACCCTCCCGCTCGCGCCCGTCGTCATCGCGGCGATGCACAGGGCGGTGGACGACATGGCGAAAAAGGAGACCTTCAAGGGCTACGGCCCCGACGCCACCTGCTACGGCTACGACGCCCTCCTCGATAGCATCCTAAATAGTTACGCCCGCAAGGGGGTCACCCTCGAAAAGGGGGAGGTGTTCATCTCGGACGGCGCCAAATCCGACTGCGGCAACATCCTCGATCTCTTCTCGGCGGAGAACACCGTGCTCATTCCCGACCCCGTCTATCCCGCCTACTTCGATGTCAACGTCATGGCGGGACGCAAGGTCGTCTTCGCCGCGGCGAACGAGGGCAACGCCTTCTTGCCCATGCCCGACGAGAAGGTCAAGGCGGACATCATCTACATCTGTTCGCCCAACAACCCGACGGGCGCGGCGTACTCCAAGCAGCAGTTGAAGGCTTGGGTGGACTACGCCAAAAGAATGGACGCCGTCATCCTGTACGACGCCGCCTACGAATATTTCGTCGCCGATCCCGCCCTCGCGCGCAGCATCTATCAAGTGGAGGGCGCGGAGGAAGTCGCCATAGAACTCTGTTCCTATTCCAAGACGGCGGGCTTCACGGGCGTTCGGTGCGGCTACACCGTCGTGCCCAAGGCGCTTCAACGCGGCGGCGCGAGCCTGAATAAACTTTGGGCGCGGCGGCAGTCCACCAAGTTCAACGGCACGAGTTACATCACGCAGATGGGGGCGGCGGCGGTCTTCACCGAAGAGGGGGAGAGGCAAATTTCCGCCAACATCGATTACTATCGCAACAACGCAAAGATCATCATGGATTGCCTCGACGGCCTCGGCATCTTCTACACGGGCGGCAAGCATTCGCCCTATGTGTGGATGAAGTGCCCCGGCGGCATGACGAGTTGGGAATTTTTCGACTACCTTCTGGAAAACGCCAACGTCGTGGGCACACCGGGGAGCGGGTTCGGGGCAAACGGAGAGGGCTTCTTCCGCCTCACGGCATTCGGCACAGAGGAGAGCACCCGCGAGGCTTGCAGGCGCATCGGTGCGCTTCTCGGCAAATAGACGGAGAGAATTATGGAGAAAGAGAGAGCCGCGGGCGTTCTATGCCACATCACCTCGCTTGCGGGAAAATACGGCGTCGGAAACTTGCGGGACGCGGCGCGCTTTGCCGTCACGCTCGCAAAGAGCGGCGCAACCTATTGGCAAATTCTGCCCCTTGTGCAGACGGGCTTCGGGGATTCTCCCTACCAGTCCGTCTCGTGCACGTCGGGCAATCCCTACCTCATCGACCTCGATGAGCTGGGCAGGGCGGGTCTTATTACCCCCAAGGAACTCAAAGCCCTCCGCGCCCGCTACAAGCATTCGGCGCGCGTGGACTACGGCGCCCTCTACGAGGAGCGCTACCAAACGCTGCGGCTCGCCTTTTCCCGCTTCGCCTTCGATAACGAGGCATTCCGCGCCTTCGTCAAGGAGGGGAAATTCGAGGATTACGCCCTGTTCATGACGGCGAAAACGGTGTACGGCGGCAGTTTTTGCGATTGGGACGAGCCCTTAAAGCGCCACGAGCCCGAAGCCGTCGAGCGCCTCCGCACCGACTATCACGAGGAATACCTCTTCTGGCAGTTCCTGCAATATACCTTTTGGGCGCAGTGGGGGGAACTGCACAAAACCTGCCTCTCGCTCGGCATCCAAATCATCGGGGACATCCCGCTCTACGTCGCCTACGACAGTGCCGACGTCTGGGCGCACCCCGAACTCTTCAAGTTGGATGAGGCGTTGAAGCCCGCCAAGGTCGCAGGCGTCCCGCCCGACTATTTCTCCGCGACGGGGCAACTCTGGGGCAATCCCGTCTACGATTGGAAGGCGCACGAAAAGGAGGGCTACGCTTGGTGGACGCAGCGCCTCAGAGCCGCGCTCTCGGCGTACGACGTCGTCCGCATCGACCACTTCCGCGGCATCGACCGCTATTACGAGATCGAGGCGTCGGCGGAGGATGCGCGCGGCGGCACATGGTGCGAAGGACCCAAGGACGCGCTTCTGAAAGAATTCGCGGGGGTGCGGTTCCACATCATCGCGGAGGATCTCGGCATCATCGACGAGGGGGTGCGCGCGCTCTTGCAGCGCACGGGCTTCCCCGGCATGAAGGTGCTCCTCTTCGCCTTCGACGGCAACCCCACCAATCCATTCTTGCCGCAGAACATCGAAGAAAACAGCATCGTCTACACGGGTACGCACGATAACGATACGGTGCGCGGCTACGTGCAGTCGCTTGCCCCCGAAGAGTTGCTGCTCTTCCGCTCGCGCGTCGCGCAGTCGCTCGAAGAGGAAAAGATTTCAATCAAGTTGGATGCGCAGGGGAAGAACTTGCCCGAAGCATTCGTGCGGCTCGCGCTCTCGTCCAAGGCGAAACTTGCCGTCATCCCCGTGCAGGATATTTTGGGGCTGGGGGACGAGGCGCGCATGAATTTCCCGGGGAAGAGCGAGGGGAATTGGCAATTCCGCCTGAAAAAGGACGTCTCTTCGGGCGATCTGAAAAAGTTCAAAAAACTGATAAAAATATATAGGAGGTAATACAAATGGCAAAGGAAAAGAAGAAGGGCTTCTTCGGTGAATTCAAAGAATTCATCACCCGCGGCAACGTGCTCGACATGGCAGTCGGCATCATCATCGGCGGTGCGTTCACGGCGATCATCACCGCGCTCGTCAGCGGCATCTTGACGCCGCTTCTGCAGATGATCGGCGCAGGCGACGACGGTTTCGGCGCGTTGCAGATCGTCCTTCGTGAGGCGACGACCAACGCGGCGGGCGCAGAAGTACCCGCTGTCGTGCTCGACTTCGGCATCGTCATCTCCGCGATCGTCACCTTCCTTCTCACCGCGCTCATGCTGTTCACGATCGTCTACACGATCAACCACATCCGCGCACACGCCGAGAAATTGAAGGCGAAAAAGGCCGCCGAAAAGGCCGCGGAAGAGCCCGCTCCCGAACCCGAGCCCGCGCCCGCTCCCGCCCCCACGACGGAGGAGTTGCTCGCCGAGATCCGCGATCTTCTCAAAGCGCAAAACGGCGCCGAGCCCAAGGAGTAATGCACAAAAAAGACGGCGTTTTCGCCGTCTTTTTTGCAGGCTCCGTGAAGAGGAGAACCGTATGAAACATTCGCGCGCCGCAAGTTTTGCGGTGCTTGCCGCCGTCTACGTCCTCGCGGGCGGGGCGGGGTTTACAATTTACGCCTTTCTGCCGCTCCCCGTATGGGCGGCGCTGCTCATCGCCGACGTCGCCGCGACCGTCATCGTCTTTGCGTTCAGCCTCATCTTCAAGAACGCCTCGGTGTACGATCCCTATTGGAGCGTCCAGCCCGTCGTCATCGTCATCGTCTGCGCCTGTATGCACACGCCCGCGGCGGTCAACGTCCTGCCCCTCATCGCCATTTTGATATGGGGTCTGCGCCTCACCGCCAATTGGGCGTACACCTTCCACGGGCTCGACCATCAGGATTGGCGCTATACGATGCTCGCCCAAAAGACGGGGAAGGGCTACTTTTTCGTCAACCTCGTCGGCATCCATCTCGTGCCCACCCTCGTCGTGTACGGGTGTACGCTTCCCGCCGTCTACACCTATTTGGAAGCGCCCGCCTTCAACGCGGGGAGCGCCGTCTTTTTCTGCGTCTCGATTTTGGCAGTCCTTCTGCAGGGCACGGCGGACTTCGAGATGCACCGCTTCCGCAAGCGGGGCACGGGCGGCTTCATCCGCGAGGGGCTGTGGAAGTACTCCCGCCACCCCAACTACTTGGGCGAGATCCTCATGTGGTGGGGCGTGGGGGCGGCGGCCGTCTGCCTCATGCCGCATAATTGGTGGCTGCTTGCGGGCGCCCTCGCCAATACCTGCCTGTTCCTCTTCGTGAGCATCCCGCTCGCCGACGGGCACCAAGCGAGAAAGGCGGGCTTCCCGCTCTACAAGAAAAACACCCGTATGCTCCTGCCCATCTACAAAAAACAACACACGGAAGAATGAAACGATCCCGCCTCCGTGCGTCATTCTGAGCCGCCGCCCGTCCGCTTCTGCGGACGGGCGGCGTGTCGAAGAATCCCGAAAAACGAAGTCCGAATATACAAGGGGAGGCGTCACGCCTCCTCGTCCAATTCCTTCCCGTGCTTTGGCTACCGCGTCATTCTGACGGAGCGTAGCGACGGAAGAATCCCGAACAACGAAGTCCGAATATACAAGGGGAGGCCTTACGCCTCCTCGTTCAATTCCTTCCCGTGCTTTGCGGAATGGGGCAGATAATACAATTTTCCGTCCTTTGCAATGATCTCCACATCGGCGTGGAACAAATCGTCCCGCACCCACGGCCGTTCGTCCGCCTCGGCGGTCTGGTGCTCGATGAGCGCCACGGTGGAGGCGGGCATATCGCGGTACTTCAAATCCTTTTTGAAGAGCGCGGGGAACCAGTGCACAACTTTATCCAGCCCCCGCCGCCTGCGCTTGTGCTCCCCGAGCCGCAGCCCGAGCCGCTTCGCCGTGTCCGAGTGCCACTTTTTGAGCATCCGCTGCGTCTCCTCCGTCTGCTGCTCGTAGATGGGGAGAAGGGCTTCGCACTGCTTGCGCGACGCCGCCCCGAGGTAGAACGCAAATTTGAGTTCGGCGATCTCCTCTAGCGTCACGAGGAGAATTTTTTGGCAGGAAAACCACTTGTCGATCTCCGCCGTCGCGCGGATGTATTGGGCGTAATCGAGGTCGTCCCGCGCCGTGCAGTCCGCGATCATGATGGAGGCCTGCCCGAGCAGTTCGATGCACCCCTGTTCGAGGCGGTCGAGTTTGTCGATCTCCGCCGTGCGCATCGTTGCGTGTTCCATCGTCTCACTGCGGAAGGCGGCCGCCCGCATCACCTGCGCGTGGAGGGCGAACACCTTGCTCTTGAATTCGCTGTCCTGAAATTCCCCGAGCCGCGAGAGCCGCTCGGTGATTTTTTTGAGTTGTTGGTTGACGAGCGTCATGTAGTATTGCCCGACGACCATCGAGGCGGCGCTCATCACGGCGGAGAAGGAACTCGCCACGAGCGTTCCCACCTGCGCCGCCGCCATCGAGGCGCCCATCGAGAGGGAACTCCCGCCCGCCGCCAACTTCGCGCTCGCGGGGAGGATGACCTTATACACCGTCTTGCTGCACGTCGTCACGGCGAGTCCCGCGGCGATCTCGGTGCGCACGACGTCGGGCATCAGCGCCTTCACGCGCTCCTTCACGCCGGGGTCGTCAATTTCGCAGAGGGCAGTCTCGTCGATCTCCTCCGCGGCGATCTCCTCAACTTCCACTTCGCCGAGTTGCGCAGAGCGGCGGTTGGAGCGTTTTTTTCCGAAACGGGCGAAGCAAACCGCAGCGGCCGTCACTATCGCCGCCGCTCCCACTGCAATCGCCACGATCCAATACCAATCCATCGCTTTCCGCTCCCGAATTTCCGTCTATCCGATTATACTCCGCGCCGCGGAAAATGTCAAGGCTCGGCGCCCATAATTACGCCCCTTGCGTTCTCCTCATGCCGAACGAGCCGCCGCGCGGGGGATAGGGGTTTTCCTCATACCGAACGAGCCGCCGCGGCGGCTCGTGAGTGCATCTTCCCCCAAACGAAGTCCGCCCAATCCCCCCGTCCTCACCGCTGTCAATTCAAACGACGGTTGCATACAATACTTTGTATGCGCATCTGTTTTGTCACGGGGGGAACGCTCGCCGACTATGCCGAACACAATTTCGAATCCCGCGCGGACGTCGTCCTATGCACTTTTCAGGCGCTCGGCAAGGTGAGTTACGAGCGCGAACTTCGGGGGGAGACGGCTCTCTTCGAGGACGTCGCGCTCCTCTCCAAGGAGGGGCAGAACGTCGTCATCTGCGGCTGTTATACCGATGCCCGCGGCATCCGCCGCAAGTCGGCGGTGGTGGCGGAAAAGGGGCGCATTCTCGGCGTATCGGACATGGTCAACCGCCTCGACGGCTGTGAATATCGCGGCGGCGCGGGCATCAAAATTTACGATACGGGGGCGGGAAAACTCGGCGTCGTCGTCGCGGAGGATCTCTACTTCCCGCAGGTCATCCAAACGCTGTCCGTCTGCGGGGCGGAGGTCGCCCTGTGCCTCTTCGAGGAGACCTCTGAAAGCCTCGAGCAGACCCTCATGCGCGCCGAGGCATTCTTCTACGGCATTCCCGTGTGCGTGTGCGCGTTCGGCTTTGCGGAGGCCGCCGACATCGCGGGCAAACTGTGTTTTTCCTCGCCGAAGAGCCCCTGCGTCTACGATTTGAAGCGCGAACAGGAGTACCACCTCGTGGAGACGCGCCAGCGCGGCTTCTACCGCCGCCGAAAGAGCGGCTTTTGATCTTGATTTCCCCACGCCTTTTATACGCGTCATTCTGTCCCGCGCGCACTATTCGTCTACTAAGCGCGGCACAAGCGCGTAGCGCGAAGTAGCGAGCGTAGCGACCGAAGAATCCCGACCAACGAAGTCCAACTATCCCCGCGCCCGTTCCCCCGCGTCATTCTGCCCCGCCCCCCGCAGAAAAAAGCGGCTTTTGGTCTTGATTTCCCCGCGCCGCCGTGCTATACTGAAAGCATGAGCAACGCCATCGAATTCATCTCGTCGTACAACCGCATCGACGCGCGCCTGCGCGCCCTCTACCGTGGGAAGGGGAACCTCAATTTCACCGACCTCGTGCGCCGCTCGGCGGAGTTCAACCCCACGGTCAAGCGGTATGAGGAGGAACTTTTATCGTTTGCGCGCCTGCGCAACGCCATCGTACACGAGAGCAAGAAGGAGTACGTCATCGCCGAGCCGTGCGATGAAGCCACAAACCTCATTTCGCGCATCGCCGAACTTCTGTGTACGCCGCCCAAACTCTCCGTGTTGAAGCCCAAGAAGGTCGCGGGGGTGGAGGCGGAGGCGCCGCTTTCCGAGGCCATCCGCATGGGCGCGCGAACGGGGTACTCCAACCTGCCCGTCTACCGAAAGGGGCGCATGGTGGGGATGCTCGGCAACCGCCGCATCGTGTGGGCTCTCGGGCGCGCCTTGGAGCGGGGAGACGACCTCGCCGCCGTGCTTCAAACTCCCTGCGGGGAAATCGTCGCCGAAGAGGACATGATGCGCTTTTACAAAGTGCTCTCGAAGGGCGACACGGTGCAGTCCGCGCTCGACGCCTTCGCGGACAACCGCAAACTTCTCGCCGTCGTCGTCACGGAGACGGGGTTTTTGGGCGATCCCATCGTCGATCTTCTCACCGCTGCCGACATTCCCCGCCTCATGCAACTCTTGGAAGAGTAAAAAGGTGTGGCAACCCTTGGCGCCTCCCTTTGGGGGAGCGCCCGCGTAGCGGGTGAAGGGGTGTCCTCATTCCAAGCATACGCCCCGCGCCTCTTATACTGCGTCATTCTGCCCCGCCCGCTCGTCGGCGCGCGTGTGCTTTTTTCGCTTTTCTTGCGAAAAGGCTCTTTTTGCACACGGCGCCTCCTCTTCCCAAAAAACCTTTGCTACGCAAATCTTTTTTGGGAGCCCTGTATCTAACAAGCGCGGCACGAACCGTAGGCGAAGTAGCGAGCGTAGCGACCGAAGAATCCCGAACAACGAAGTCCGACCAATCCCCGCGCCCGTTCCCCCGCGTCATTCTGCCCCGCGCGCACTATTCGTCTACTAAGCGCGGCACGTCCCGCCCGCACCATTTGTTTACCAAGGGCGGCACGAGCCAAAAGGCGAAGTAGCGCGTAGCGCGAAGTAGCGAGCGTAGCGACCGAAGAATCCCGAACAACGAAGTCCGACCAATCCCCGCGCCCGTTCCCCCGCGTC
>CANRAR010000009.1 GCA_947628675.1 uncultured Clostridia bacterium | reverse complement strand
CGCGCCCGCGGGAAAGGAAAAAGAATTTGTTATCAAATATACTGCAAAATTTATTCGGCGGAACTCTGCGCGGTGTAGAGTTCGAACTCGCCGTCCAGATCGAAGTTGTCCCCCTCGTCGAACGCGGCGAGTTTGGAGACGGAGACCTCGTATGCCGTCATCGTCACGACCTCCTCGTCGGAGAGCCGCTTTTGGTATTCGCGGCTCTGGATGCGGCCCGAGAGCGCGAGCCTGTCCCCCACCTTCAAATTTTGCACGAACCGCGCGTTCCTCCCCCATGCAATGCACGGAATGTAGTCCGACTTGTTGTAGGCGCGGTTGACGGCGAGGAGCAGGTCGGCAATTTCGCGGTTGAACGGCGTGGTGCGGTAGACGGGCGGCTTGCACACGTACCCCGAGAGCACGATGCTGTTGGGATTTTTGGAGGGCGCTGCGTCCACAATTTCGCGTACGAACACCGTGAGCATGAGCCGCGATCTTCCGCCCTCCAATTTGTTGTAACTGCGGAACTGCCCCAACGCGCACAGCGTACTGCCCACTTTCAAATCGTGCCCCTTGATGAGCCGTTCGGAGACGGTGACGGGCAAGATGTCCGCCTGCCCCGACAGGCGCAGAACTTGCACGTAAAATTCGTAGAAGCCCTCGCCGTACACTTCGTGGGAAAAGGTCGCCTCGGAGACGATCTCGCCCGATAAAAAGACCCTGTTGTTTTTTTCCGTATTGTAGTCCATAATTACCTCCGCGTATTTCATTGCGTGATTTTACGATGGGAATTCGCCGTGCGGCATTGCACTCCGTGGCGTTTTGTGATTTATGCTGCGCTCGGAATTTGTTTGCCGACAATGTTAGAGCCGTTCCTCGGCGGCGTTGGAACAATTTCGCGGCGCTATGCGGCGCTTTGAATTTGCTTGCCCGCGGCGTCGATGCGGTAGTTCTCGCGGTAGATGAGTTCGCCGATGGGCACGAACTCGAACCCCTTTTTTCGGAGCGCCTCGATGACGAGGGGCAGCGCCTCCGCCGTGTGCAGCCCGTTGTTGTGGCAGAGAATGATGGAGCCGCTCTTCGTACGCTCGGTGATGCGGGCGAGAATATCCGAGGCGTTCAGATCCTTCCAATCGAGGGAATCGACGTCCCACTGGATGGGATAGACGCCCATGGAGTTGACGGTATCGATGAGGAGATTGTCGTAGTCGCCGTAGGGCGGGCGGAAGAGTTCCACCTTTTTGCCCGTGAGTTTCTCGATGGCGGCAATGGAACTCGTCATCTCCGCCCTTATTTCCGTCTCCGAGAGGCGGGACATATAGGGATGCGTGGCGCTGTGCGTTCCCACCTCGTGCCCCGCCGCCGAAATTTTTTTGACGTACTCGGGGTACTTCTCCGTCCAGAACTGCACGGCGAAGAACGTGGCGCGGACGTCGTACTTTTCCAGCGTTTCGAGGAGGCTGTCGGTGTACTCCACCCCCCAAGCGCAGTCGAAGGAGATGGAAATTTTGTTGTCGGCGCGCTCCACGTTGTAGATGGGGAGAGACCGCGCCGTGCTGCCGTAGACCTCCGCGGCGTCGGTCGCGCCCGCGAGGAGCGCCGCCCCCGTAAACGCCGCGAGGAGCGCCGCCGCCATGAGCACGGTTTTCAGCCGAAAAATCATAAACCGCATTGCAACACCCGTATCATATCATAGTCAAACGCGAAAAATGCGGAAAGGACGGTCGAATGCTGCCGAATTTCCGCGAAAACGTTTTTGCCCCTCTTCGCGTTCTGCGCTGTATTCTATGAAAAGGGCGCTATGAATATGCGTTTTCGGCAACTCTACTCACAGTAGACCTGCTTTTTTAGGCAGTAGAGTGCCCGACGAAAACGGTATCGCCCGAAACAGCAAAAAAGTATTGTAATTTTGCGGTTAAGATGATAAACTATTTGGGTATATAAGAGGTAGCGCAAGGAGGCGCAACAATGTTTGATATTTTTTCGGATTCGTCCGTCAATCTGCCCGACGAATATGTCGCAAAATACGGCATATCCGTCATCCCCTATTCCTATGTGATGAACGGCGAGGTGCACACCACCTACGATAAAAATGTGCCCTTCCGTACGCTCGCGCGGACGTTCTACGACGCCCTGCGCGCGGGCGCGGAGGGAAAGACCTCGCTCGTGAGCAAGGAGACCTTTAAGGAGGCCATTGAGCCCTCGCTGCAGGCGGGGCGCGACGTGTTCCTTCTGACCATCGCCTCGAACATCAGCGGCACCTACGCGGAGGCCGTGAAGGCACAGGCGGAACTTGCCCCCCTCTACCCCGACCGCAAGATCGTGGTGCGGGACAGCCAGAATGCTTCGCTCGGGCAGGGGCTCTTGGCGCTCTTCGTCGCCCGTATGCGCGAGCGCGGCGAGAGTTTGGAGACGTGTACGGCGTGGTTCGACGAGAACTGCTACAAACTCAACAGTTATCTCACGGTGGACGATTTGAAGTACCTGCGCAAGAGCGGGCGGGTGAACGCCATTCTCGCGTTCGCGGGCAATCTTCTCAACATCAAGCCCCTCATCCGCGCCAGCGGCGATGTGCCCGCCAACCTCGTGATGTATGACAGGGAGCGCGGCCGCCGCCGCTCACTCGCCGCCGTTTTGAAGGGGTTTGACGACTACGCCGACCCCGGGCAGGAGACGGTTGCCGTTGCCCACGCCGACTGCGAGGAGGACGCCCTCGCCCTCGCCGAGCAGTTGAAGGCGCGCGGCGTGAAGGAGGTCGTCATCGAGTACTACGACATCTGCACCGCGGCGCACGTCGGCCCCGGGACGCTCGCGCTCTTCTTCCTCGGAAAGGACAGGAGGACGTACGCCGCCACTACCGACAAGAAACACCAAAAGTAAAAAACGCTGCGTGAAAAGCGCCCCTTGGGGGCGCTTTTTTTGATGGGAGGCGGACTGGGTTTGGGGGAAGATACGCTCACCCATGCCGCGCCTTTGTGGGCGCGGCACGGGTGAGCGTATGAGGGGTGGGGCGAGGGGCAGACAAGAGATGCCCCCTCCCCCTGTGTCCCCCTCCCCGCGCGCTTTGCGCGCGGGGAGGGGGATATCTAATATACCGCGTGGGGCAAAAGGAAAGCCCCCGAGACGGGGACTTGGTCGGACTGCGTTACTCGGGATTCTTCACCCATTGCCCGCGCCCGCCCCTCTTCGAAGGGGCGGGCGCGGGCAATGGGTTCAGAATGACGCGGTGGAAAGAGGGGGGGCGACTACGCTACTCCGTGCGCCGCTACGCGTCGGGCGAAATGACAATTTTATAGCATAAGAAAAGCGCCTTCGGAATAAAGGCGCTTTGTTGATGGATTGGGGCTTGGTTGGACTGCGTTGTTCGGGATTCTTACTTCACCTACGGCTCGTGCCGCGCTTAGTAGACGAATAGTGCGCGCGGGGCAGAATGACGCGGTGGAAAAGGGCGGGGTTACTAATTGTACTATATGAAAAGCGCCCCTGAATGGGGGCGCTTCGTTGATTGATTGGGGAAATGCGCGGGGTTAGAAGTCGTCGTCGGATTTTTCGTCGTCGTCATCGTCGTCATCGTCGTCGCCCGAGAGCGTGTAGATCTCGTCGCCCGTGACGTACTCGAGATCCTCTTCGTCCTCGCTCTCGTACTCCTCGTCCTCCTCCTCGAGGTCGGGCTCTTCGTCGAACGTCTCGTCGATCTCCCCCATCTCCTCGTCGAGTTCGGCATCGGTGTCGTCATCGAGGTACTCGCGCCACTCGTCGTCCTCTTCGGGATCGGGCTCCTCTTCCTCGTACTCCGCCTTCTTGCGGCACTCCTCGCACATCTTCTCGCCGGGACGCATCATGTTCTCCCCGCAGACGGGGCAGATCTCCGTGGGGAGTTCCTCTTCGGCTTCCTCGATCTCGTCGGACTCCGTCATGAGCCCCTTCATCTCTTTGAGACAGATGTCGCAATATTCCTGTTTTTCCGCGTCGATGTAGTTGAGTTCGCAACGCGGACACTTCATATACTTGACCATGTATCTTCCTCCCGTATCGTCGGTAAAAACACTCGACCCATAGGCTAATAAATTATATTAGTATTTATTTTTTTTGTAAACTGTTTTTTTATGTGTTTACGAAAAAATTATCGCTTTTTATGAACTTTTTACACGAATTTTTGCCGGGACGGCAGGAATGGCGCGGTAAGTGGAGAAAACCCCTCCCCCTGTGTCCCCGGTTACGGCGGCAGGAACCGCCGTAACCCCCGTACTTCGCCTACGGCTCGTGCCGCCCTTGGTCGAAAACAGTGCGGGCGGGACGTGCCGCGCTTAGTAGATACAGGGTTCCCAAAAAAGATTTGCGTAGCAAAAGTTTTTTGGGAAGAGGAGGCGCGGGCGTGAAAGCAAAGCGTTTGCCGCAGGCGGACGCTTGCGAAGTTCGCCCTGCGCCGACGAGCGCGCGGGGCAGAATGACGCGTAAAACAGGCGCGGGGCGAGGAAAATATAACCCCCACCACCGCCTACGGCGGAGCCTTCTCGGGCGGGTGGAAGCCCGCCCTCGGTCACCGTTCGCGCCTACCAATGCGCGAACTCTCCGCGGAACGCCTCGCACAGCCCACAGGGCTGGTGCTCATGGTGCGTTCCGCGACCCTTGCAAAGGGGGCAGCCATGGGCAGGCGGGGGGCGCGCAGGAGGATGACGCGTATGGAAAAGCGCCTCCGTAAGGGAGGCGCTCAAGAAACAACTGTTATTCTTTGGGCTCGTCGGTGGGAGCAGGGCGAAGGGTGGTCGGACTTCGTTTCTCGGGATTCTTCGCTGCGCTACTTCGCCTTTGGCTCGTGCCGCGCTTAGTAGATATAGGGCTCCCAAAAAAGATTTGCGTAGCAAAGGTTTTTGGGGAAGAGGAGGCGCGGGCGTGAAAGCAAAGCGTTTGCCGCAGGCGGACGCTTGCGAAGTTCGCCCTGCGCCGACGAGCGCGCGGGGCAGAATGACGCGTTAGTCCTTCGCGGAGGGCTCCGCGGGTTCTGCCGTTTCGGTAGGAGCCGCAGGCTCAACGGGTGCTTCCTCGGCGGGGGTCGCGGGTTCTGCCGTTTCGGTAGGAGCCGCGGGCTCAACGGGTGCTTCCTCGGCGGGAGTCGCGGGCTCTGCCGCTTCGGCGGGAGTTGCCTCTTCCGCGGGAACCGCTTCTTCGGCGGGTTCCGTGGTTTCTATGGGTTCGGCGAGCGCTTCGGGTTCGGGCTCTTCGGGGGCGTCGTAGACATTGACGCTGCGGTCGTCCGTCGTATCCACCTTCATGCGCTCGGGTGCGGGAGCGTTCTCCTTCTTGCGCTTGCGGAGGATGAAGTACACCGCAAGCCCGGCGCCGCCGCCCACGGCGATGACGCAGGCGATGACGATGAGGGCGATCTCCCAACCGGCGAGACCCGTCTCTTCCGTCTCCTCGGGGGCGGCGTCACGCTGGATGGCGTTGCGCCATGCGAGCGCCATTGCCTCCGCATCTTCCTCGTTCACCTTGCCGATCCTCGTTGCAAAGTACGAATAGGTGCGGTAGTACTTGTCGCCGTCCTTATAACTATCCGCGGTGAAGAGTGCATCGTCCGACGTATCGCCCTTGTTCTCGACAAACGCCTTGAACGCCGTCTTTTCCGCCTCGGTGAAGAGGTAGGTATCCGAACGGCCGTTTTCCTGCGCCTCGGTGAGGTTGTCCTCGTAGGCGCTTGTCTCGCCCGTCTTGAAATAGTAGGAGATGAGGGCGGAGAGTTTAGAGTTGCTGTTGGACGAGAGCGTCTGCACGAGCCCGTCGGTGCCCATGATCTCGTTATACTTCTCATTGAACGCGGCGAGTTCGGCGTTGTTCTTCAACGTGCCGTCCGCATTCTTGATGTTGACCGCGGTGACGTAGTTGTAGGACGCGGCGCCGACGGTGGCGGCGTCGGCATAGAACACCGTACCGCCGATGATCTCGAAATCGTACCAGCCCGTGGCGTGTTGCACGTCGAGCAGTTTGACGGCGCGCCATTCATCGTTGTTCTCCCCGTCGAAGGAGAGGTTCTTGTAGTTGTCGGCCTCGCCGTTGTAGACGGCGCGCTCCACCGAGGTGCCGCTGCCGTTGGACTTGGTGTAGTAGACGTACTTGTAGTCGTTGCTCGACGTATTGTCGATGAATTTGAGGGTGGCGCCGCTCACATCGGTGGCGATGCGGACATCGCTTGCGACGGAGCCGTCATTTGCCGCCGTGATGTTGTGGATCTCACCGTCGGTGACGCAGAGATAATGGTGGACGTTCTTGTTCTCGGCGTCCTTCTCGATGAAGTAGATTTCGGCACCCGTCGTCTTATCGCCGACGGAGACCTTTTCGAGTTTGGCGTCGGCATTGCCCGTGACGGAATCCCAGCCGCTTGCAAGGCTCGCCTCGGGGAGGAAGTAGAGGTAGGTATCCGCATCGCTGCCGCCGTCGGCACGGGTGAAATAGACGCCGTCATCGGTGTACGAGCGGAGGGTGTAGGTGTAGCCGAAACTCTCGGAGAGGGGCTCGGACGCGGAGTGGTTGTACTGCGTGGGGGCGCCCGAAAGTGCGCCGCGGCCGTCGAGGACGATCTCGCCGAGGTTGGAGTAGGGCGCTTCGCCCTCCGTCGCCTCGAGGAATTTCTCCGTCCACGTGTACTTGTAGGGCGCTTTGGCATCGTAGGCGCCTGCGGCCTTCTCCGCCGTCCAGTCGGCGCGGACGCGGAAGAGTTGCTGATAGCTGAATTGCAGGGTGCTCGTGCCGTCCTGCGAGCCCGCCTCGTTGGGAACGGACATCGTGTAGTAGATCCAAGGGTCCTCCTTGGAGAAACTGTTGAACATGAATTCGAGGTAGCCGCTCACAAGTTCGGTGGTGGTATCCGTCTTGGTGTTGTAAGAGAGGAGGGCGGAGACATCCGACGTGGAACTTGCCTTTTTCACCGTGCCCGCGTACAGGAGGTAGACGGTGCCGTCCACTTCCACATAGCGATACTGCGTGGTGTTATCCGATACGTAGAAATAATCCTGAATGTCCGTGCCGTCGAGTTTGGCGCTCTTGAAATCGAGGTAGGTGTTTTCGACGACGCCCGAGGTGTTCTTCATGTTGTTGGGCGTGGCGTAGTAGATGCGGTCGCCGTAGATGAAGAGCCCGGCGGTATAGTCGCCCGCGACCATGAGTGAAGGGATGACCGTCTCTGCGGTGTTGGTGCCCTTATCGGCGTCTTCCGCCTTGATGCGCATGAGCGAACCCTTTTGCGGGGTGCCGTACTCGTTATCCGAGGTGTACGTCTCCACGCCGTTGATGAAGTAGATATAGTCGCCCTTCTTCACGGCAAAGCCGCCGTTGGAGGTGACCTCCGCTTGGGCTTCGGGCCCGCCTTTGGGCGGGGTGAACGTATATCCGCAAGCGGTGAAGGACAGCGCGGAAGAGACGAGCGTTGCCGCCGTGACGATGCAGAGGAATTTTTTCAGACCTTTTCTCATGGAAGTTATCCTTATCAAAAAGAGAGATTTTGCGTTCTAACGATACAAACCTTATTATATACTATATCGGGGCTTTTTGCAATCAAAAAGTTGCGAAAGTTGCACTTTTCTTAAAAAAATTTTACAGAAAAGGAGGCGATTTTTTGGAAAAATTCGGAATTTTCGAGCTGCTCGACACCCTCTCCGCGCTCATCTTGCCCGAGACACCCGAAAAGAGCGGGGCGCCCGAGCGGGCTGAAAAGGTCGGGGCGCCAGAGACGGCGCCGAACGCCGCGGACAGGGCGTTCGCCCCGCCCGCCTACGGGGAGCAGACTGAGACTGCGGGCGCGAGCGCGCTCTCTGCCTTTCTCGACAGGCACGAGAAGGCGGTGAAGCACATCGGCGCGGGGGATGCGGCGGGGTCGGGTTCGGGTTTGACGGGCGCGGGCTCGGCGGGCGGTTCTGGCTCGACGGGCGCGGGCTCGACAAACGGTGCGGGAGGAAAAGAGCAGACGCCGTAGACGGGGGCGACGGACTGCGTTGTTCGGGATTCTTCACCCCCCTTGCGGGGGGTTACTTCGCGCTACGCGCTCGTGCCGCCCTTAGTAGACGAATGGTGCGGGCGGGGCAGAATGACGCGGGGGAAAGAGTGAGGGGATGCCCCACCCCCCTACCCCCCCCTCCCAGGAGGGGGCAAAAAGGAAAACTCGCAAGGGGGGCTGCGTTGGGCGCAGTTTCTAACCAAAAAAAGAAAGAGGTACGATTTGTACCTCTTGGTTTTTTATCTCTTCGAGAACTGGGGAGCGCGGCGAGCCTTTTTGAGACCGTATTTCTTGCGCTCCTTGACGCGGGGATCCCGCGTGAGGAAGCCCGCCTTTTTCAGCGCGGGACGCGTTTCGGGTTCGGCTTCGAGAAGCGCCCTCGCAATGCCGAGGCGGATGGCGCCCGCCTGACCCGTGTAGCCGCCGCCGATGACGTTGACGTAGATATCGTACTTGCCCTCTGCGCCCACTTCGACGAGGGGCTGCTTGACGACGTATTGCGTGGTGCCCTGCGGGAAATAATCTTCGAGCGTTCTATCGTTGATGACGATGGCGCCGCTCCCTGCGGGGAGCAAACGGACACGGGCGATCGCCTTCTTCCTTCTCCCGGTGCCCCAGAATTGCAACTTTTTCTTCAAATTCGCCTTAGCCATGACGTGCTCTCCTTAAAATAATTTCAAAGGTTCGGGCTTCTGCGCCTGATGGTTGTGCTCTGCGCCCTTGAAAATGCGGAGCTTTTTGATCATCTGCCGCCCGAGAGAATTCTTCGGGAGCATTCCCCTGACTGCCTCGTATACGGCGACATCGCTGCGCTCGGACATCATTTTGCCGTAGGAAATTTCTTTGAGGCCGCCGATGTAGCCGGTGTGATAGCGATAGAATTTATTTTCCAGCTTCTTGCCCGTGAGCACCGCCTTATCGCTGTTGATGACGATGACGAAATCGCCCGTATCGACATTGGGGGTGTACGTGGGCTTGTTTTTGCCGCGAAGAATGGCCGCCACCTTGGAAGCAAGCCTTCCGAGGGGGACGCCGGCCGCGTCTACAACGTACCACTTTCTCTCAACCGTTTGAGAGTTTGCCATATACGTTTTCATATCTGTCTCCTTACCGTAATTGCCGAAACGCGGCAACGCGCAATGCGCTGCGGAGTGCCCGCCTTTCGCCCGTTTACTTCTTTATTATAGGGCGTATAAAAAGTTCCGTCAAGCGGTTTTGAATTGCGAAATCATAATTTTTTTTGAAAAAAGGAAAATATTTTTTGCATATTTCGGGGGATGCGGCCGCCGAAGCACGACATATTGATTTTCGGGGGAGAAGGGCGCGGTTTTGTGCCCCTCCCCCTGTGTCCCCCTCCCCGCCTCTTATAGAGGCGGGGAGGGGGATGGGCGGGATGCGGTTATTCGAGCGGGGGGAGGGTTTTGATGACGCGGGCGGGGTTGCCGACGGCGACGCTGTTCGAGGGAATATCGTGAACGACGACGCTCCCTGCGCCGATGACAACGTTACTGCCGACGGTGACGCCGGGCAGAACTTTCACCCCGCCGCCGAACCAAACGTCGTTCCCCACTGTGATGGGCTTTGCAAATTCCAACTCTTGGCGACGGATTTTGGCGTCGAGCGGGTGACCCGCCGCATAGAAGCCGCACTGCGGCGCGATGAATACGTTGTTGCCGAACGTAATTTTATTGCAGTCGAGAAAGACGCAGTCGTGATTGCAATAGAAGTTTTCGCCGACCTCGGTGTTGCAGCCGTAGTCGAACCACACGTTGCTCTCGATGTTGAAATTTTCGCCGTGCTTGCCGAGAAGTTCGTGCATGAGGGCGCGGCGCTTTTCCTTTTCATCGCGGGAGGTGCGGTTGTACTCCTCGCAGAGACGCTTGGCGCGGGCGAGACCCTCCATGAGTTCGGGCACATAGGCGGTATACAGTTCGCCTGCGAGCATTTTTTGCTTTTCGGTCATATGGGGCTCCTTTTTTTGAGGGAAGATACACTCGCCTCGCGCCGACGCTGTGGCGTCGGCGCGAGGCTCGGTATGAGGGGACATAAGGGTACGAAGGGGGAACAATCAACCCCCACCACCGCCTACGGCGGAGCCGCCCCCTTCAAAAAGGAGCAGCTATGCACAGGCGGAGGTGCGATCAACCCCCACCACCGCCTACGGCGGAGCCTTCTCGGGCGGGTGGAAGCCCGCCCTCGGTCACCGTTCGCGCCTACCAATGCGCGAACTCTCCGCGGAACGCCTCGCACAGCCCACAGGGCTGGTGCTCATGGTGCGTTCCGCGACCCTTGCAAAGGGGGCAGGTACGGGCGGGAGGGTTACTCCAAGACCGCTTTAATGCGGCGGACGCCCGCGGAGGAGGACTGCTCCTTGACGATGTGGAAGTGGCCGAGAACGCCCGTGTGTTCGACGTGGGGGCCGCCGCACATCTCGCGCGAAAAATCGCCGATAGAGTACGTTTTGACGACTTCGCCGTACTTGCTATCAAATACGCCGACGAAGTGCTCTTTCCGCGCCTCCTCGAGGCTCATCTCCTTGTAGACGACGGGGATATCCGCCTTGATCTTCTCGTTGACGAGATCCTCGACCGCCTTCACCTCCTCGGGCGTCATGGCGCGCTCGAAGTTGAAGTCGAAGCGCATCCGCTCGTCGGTGATGTTGCTCCCCTTCTGGTTGCAGTCGGGCGAGAGCACGGCTTTCAGCGCGGCGTTGAGAAGATGGGTGGCGGTGTGATATTTTACCGCCATTTCGCTGTGGCTTTCGAGGCCGCCCTTTGCCTGTCCCTTTTCGAGGGCGCGGCTCTTTTCCTGATGCTCCTTGAATGCCGCCTCGAAGCCCTCCTTGTCCACGGTGAGCCCGCCCTCCGCGGCGAGTTCCTCGGTGAGTTCGAGGGGGAAGCCGTAGGTATCGTAGAGGCGGAAGGCTGCCTTGCCGCCGATGACGGTTTCGGGGACGTAGGCGGGGTTTTGCTTCGCCATGAACTCGTTCTTGCGATTAAGACCCTGCACCGTCTTTTCAAATTCCTTCATGCCCTGTGCGAGGGTCGCCTCGAAGCGGTCGGCCTCCTTCTTCATCTCGGCGAGGATGTAGTCCTCTTTTTCGAGGAGGAGCGGATATGCCTCGTTGTAGACTTCGTGGATGTAAATTTTGGCGACGTCGAGCATGGCGTCGGACGGGACGCCTAACTTTCTGCACCAGCGGATGGCGCGGCGCATGATGCGGCGGAGGATGTAGCCCGCCCCCACGTTGGAGGGGAGAACGCCCACCTTATCGCCGATGAGCATGACCGTGGTGCGGGTGTGGTCGGCGATGATGCGCATGGCGCGCTGATCCTCGCCGCCGTCATCGTATTTCTTACCCGAGAGTTCTTCCAATTTTGCAAGCACGGCGGTGAAGAGGTCGGTCTTGTACGCATCGTGGAGGCCGTTCAGAAAGAGGAGCATCCGATCGAAGCCGAAGCCCGTATCCACGTTTTTGTTTGCGAGGGGCTCGTAGCCCGTCTCCGTCTTCTTGTACTGCATATAGACGTCGTTGCCGATCTCCACGTAGTCGTCGGGAAAGACGGGGTTCTCCTTTTCGGCGTCGATGGGATAGAACCACTCGTTGTCGGGCCCGCAGGGGGTGCCCACGGTGCCCTCGAGTTCCCACCAATTATCCTCCTTGGGGAGGTAAAATACGTGCTCGGGCTTGATGCCGAGACCGATGAGAAGGCTCGCCGTCTCCTCGTCGCGCGGGGCGGAGGAATTGCCCTCGAATACGGTGGTGCAGAGTTTGTTTTTATCGAGCCCGAACACCGAGGTGAGGAGTTCGAACGTCCACGCCGTCTTCTCCTTTTTGAAGTAGTCGCCGAGTGACCAGTTGCCCATCATCTCGAAGAAGGTGAAGTGGGAGGCATCGCCCACGCTGTCGATATCCACCGTGCGCATACAGCCCTGCACGTTGCACAGCCGCTTGCCCGCGGGGTGGGGCTTGCCGAGAAGATAGGGCATGAGGGGCTGCATCCCCGCGACGTTGAACATGACGCCCGTCGAACCGTCGCCGATGAGGGAGACCGCGCCGATGTCTACGTGGCCGTGGGAGGTGTAGAAGTCGAGCCATTTTTGACGAAGTTGTTTGCCTGTGATCTGCATATTGGTGTTTCCTTTTTGGATTTGTGTTGGGTTGATGGGGAATGAGGGCGCACCCCCTCCCCTACCCCTCCCCCTAACGTAGGGGGAGGGCAAGTAAGAGCGGATGGGGCTCGGTATGAGGATAACCCCACCCCCCTACCCCCCTCCCGAGGAGGGGGCAAAGACGGACTGCGTTGTTCGGGATTCTTCACCCCCTTGCGGGGGTTCAGAATGACGCGGGAGGATAAGCGAGGGACAAATTCAGAGTTTTGTGAGGGTGTAGCCGTCTTTGGAGTCCTTGACGGAGTAGCCCATTTCTTTGAGTTTTTCGCGGAGGGAGTCGGAGGTCGCCCAGTCCTTGTTTTGGCGGGCAGCCCAGCGGGCTTCGGCGATTTGTTTCACCTCGGCGGGGGCGTCCTCCTCCTTCGCGTACTTGGCAAGATATTCGGCGGCGTTCTTCTTGAAGAGACCCAAGAGCGAATAGGTCGCGCGGATCTGGTTGGTCATGCGGCGGGCGGCGGGGTCGTTTTCCGCGAGCGATTTGGAGACGTCCTTGAAATAGCCGTAGAGGTCGGAGAGGGCGAGGGCGGTGTTGAAGTCGTCGCTCATGGCGGCGTTGAACTTTTCGTCGATGGCGGGGTACAGCCCCGTCTCCTCGGGGAACGCCTTTTCCGCCTTCTCGATGAGGGCGTAGAACCGCACGAGGTGGGCTTCGGCGTTGGGGAAGAGGTCGTCCGTGATGTTGACGTCGCCGCGGTAGCCCGTGGAGAGCAGCGCGAACTTGATGGCCTCGTTGCTGTACTTGGCGAGCAAGTCCTCCAAAAGCAGGCTGTTGCCGAGGGACTTGGACATCTTCTGCCCGTTGACCTTGATGAGCCCGTTATGCGTCCAATATTTTGCGAAACGCTTGCCCGTCAACGCCTCCGTCTGCGCGATCTCGTTTTCGTGGTGCGGGAAGATGAGATCCCTGCCGCCGCCGTGGATGTCGATCTGATCGCCGAACGCGGCGCGGTTCATCGCCGAGCACTCGATGTGCCAGCCCGGCCTGCCCTTCCCCCAAGGGGAATCCCAACTGATTTCCCCCGCCTTTGCAGCCTTCCACAGGGCAAAGTCGTAGGGGTTCTTCTTCTCCTCGTCGTTTTCGACGCGGACGCCGTCGAGCATCTCCTCCTTGTTCCTGCCCGAGAGCTGCCCGTAGGCGGGGAAGGTATCGACGTCGAAATACACGTCGCCATTGGACGCGGGGTAGGCGTGTCCCTTGGCGATGAGTTCCTCGATGAAGGAAATGATGTTGCCGATGTTCTCCGTGGCTTTGAGCCAGACGGTGGGCTCGCCGACGTCGAGTTCCTCCATCACCGCGTCGATCTTTTGGATCATCATCGCGGCGTACTCGTCGGCGGGGATGCCCGTCTCCTTGCTCTTGGCGATAATTTTATCGTCTACATCGGTATAGTTGCGGGCGTAGATGACAGCGTAGCCCTGCTTTTCCAAAAATTTGCGGAAGATGTCGTAGAGGATGGCCTGAAAGCCGTGCCCGACGTGCGCTTCGCCCGAGACGGTGATGCCGCAGGCGTACATTTTGACTTTGCCATCTTCAAGGGGGATAAACTCCTCCTTCCGGCGCGTGAGCGAATTATAAATTTTCATCTGTCTGCTCCTCGTTTTGTGCCCCGTCTGTCTGCTCTGCGGGTTGCGCCCCGTCTGCCTGCGCCTCTTGTTGCCGCGCCGCGAGCATCTCTTCGAGCGCAAAGACGCGCTCGCGGAGAGCGCAGAGTTCCTGCACGATGGGGTCTTCCTTTTCGGGGATGAGATCTTGCGGCTTCTCGCCGTTGATGCGCACGACGCGCCCCGGGACGCCGACGACGGTCGCAAACGGGGGGACTTCCTTTAAGACGACGGCGCCCGCGCCGATGCGGGCTCCCTCGCCCACCGTAAAGCCGCCCAAAACCTTGGCGCCGCAGGCGATGACGGCGTTCTTTCGGATGGTGGGATGGCGCTTGCCCTTCTCTTTACCCGTGCCGCCGAGCGTGACGCCCTGATAGATGACGACGCCCTCTTCGACTTCCGCCGTTTCACCGATGACGACGCCCGAGCCGTGGTCGATGAAGACGCCGGGGGCAATCTTGGCGGCGGGGTGGATCTCGATGCCCGTGCGGAATTTCGCCCACTGGGAAGCCCAGCGCGCGAGGAATTTGAGGTGCATCTTCCAAAGTACGGCGGCGCGGCGGTGCCAGATGAGTGCGCGCACCCCCGAATAGGTCAGCCAAATTTCAAAGCGGTTGCGCGCAGCGGGGTCGTTGCGCTTGGCCGCAGCAATATCCATGTTGAGTTTGCGAAAGAACACGGCTTTTCTCCTTGCTCCTATTGTATGCGCCCCGTTTTGTTTCAGGCGCGGCGGATGGGGACGGTGGTGATGTGGTATTCGGAAAGGCACCCGTCGCGCATCTCGGCGTTGAATACCTTCTGCTCCATGAGATAACTCACGACGACATCGCGGACGCTCTCCTTTTTGAGTTCGAACCCGCAGACGTTGAGAAGGCTTTGAAGATCGGCGGTGCGCATATGACAGACGAGCGCAAGCGCAAGGACGGTGCACTTTTCGGGGTACAACTTGCCCTTGACGATCATACGCCAAAAGCGGGGCTCGATGTTGAGTTTTTCCCCCGCGCTCTCCCAAGTTTCATCGTACTTTTTCAAAGTGGAGGCGAGCACCTTTTTGAAGGTGTGTTTGCGGAAGAGGTCGCGGAAGCGGGAAAACCAGGAGGCGACGGTGAAGTTGAAGGTGTAGTCGGTATCGACGAGCCCCTCTTTGAAGCGCGCGAGAAGTTCCTGCGCGTTTTTCTGCTCGCAGAGCCGCAGGGCGGAGGAATCGCGCCGCGCGATGTTGCCGTCCCGCTCGATATAGATGAGTTCGGGGCGCTCGTAGCCCTCGAGCGCCGCAAGCCGCACGTAGTCCGAATAATTTGCGCAAAAATATTCGTCGAGCGCCTGCAAATACCTCGTATCCATAGCAGTATTTTACCATTCCGCGCGCAAAAAGGCAATCGTTTTCCGCGCCCGAAAATAACTTCCGCCGAGAAACTGCGCGCATTCGCCCCATTTCGGCAAATTGCGGCAAAAAGCGGCAACGCGGCGCGGCGTTCGCCGTGTGGGACGGCGTAAACGTAAAATTTGTGATTTTTTCACAAAAATTGTGTCACAAAATGAACATATTGTCTCGAAATTACAAAATTTATTGAAATTTACAAAAAAATGTAAAGATTTTTTGTGAAAACGCTTGCCAAAACTGAAATTATATGTTAATCTTTTGCATAGAGAGAATACTTGCATTACTATACGGTTTACGGAGGTTTTTATGAAGAGAGAACGCATCGAAGAGATCGCGGAACTTTTGGATAAGCGCGGCAAACTCACGCTTGAACAACTCGATGACTTTTTTCCCAACGTCTCGCAAATGACGCTCCGCCGCGACCTGTTCCAACTCGAACAGCAGGGTCGCATTATCCGTGTGCGCGGCGGCGCTATGTCGGTGAAGGAGGTGCAGAAGGTCTCGGGCGAACCCTATGTGAAGAAGACCGCCATCCACACCGACGAGAAGATCAAAATTGCGCAGAAGGCGGCAAGCCTCATCACCGAAAACAGTTCGCTCTTTATGGACGGCGGCACGACGGCGCTCTCCTTTGCGAAGGAACTGCCCGACATCAACATCCACGTGTTCACGAACGGGCTGGCAGTCGCCATCGAACTCGCACAGAAGAAGAACATCGACGTCACGATGCTCGGCGGGCAGGTGCTGAAGGATAACCTTTCCACCGCCTCCCCCGTTGCAAAGGCGTACTTCGAGACGACCAACTTCGAACTTGCCATCATCTCCGCCTCGGCGTTTACGCTCGAGAACGGGTTCTCGTGCGGCTCCATGGTGGAGGCCGACCTTCTGAAGATGGCGCGCAAGAAGGCGAAGGAGATGTACATGATGCTTGACAGTTCCAAGATCGGGAAGATCATGCCCTATTCCTTTGCGCGGCTCGAGGATATCGACGTGCTCATCACCGACGACAACTTCCCCGCCGACCTCAAAGAGAAGTTCATCGAGAAGAATATCGTCGTCATGTAAATTTGCCCCCCATTTATTTCCTTTTAAGAAGGGCGCCCCGCGGTTTGTTTGCGGGACGCTCTTTTGTTGGTTTTTTTTGGGGGGGGACTGCGTTGAGGGAAGATACACTCACCGCGCGCCCGTCCGCAGAAGCGGACGGGCGCGCGGCTCGGTATGAGGGATAACGCACACGGGCGAAGCGGACTGCGTTGCTCGGGATTCTTCGGTCGCTACGCTCCCTCAGAATGACGCGGTGGTGGCGCAGTCGGCGGGTGTTATTTTTTATCCGCTTCGGGAGCCTCGTCCGAGGTCGTTCCGGGGGCGTTGGCGAGGGCGGAATTTTCGGCGGGTTCGGCGGGGGAAGTTTCTTTTGTTTCGGGGGCTTCTTCCGCGGCGGCGGAAACTTCGGCGGGTTCGGTGGCGGGCACTTCTGCCGCTTCGGCTTTCTTCTTTCTGCCCATGCGGGCGGTGAATTTCTCCTTGGCGGAGGCGAGCTGCTCCTTGAACTCGCCCATCTTCTCGAGCGGGAACACGAAGCCCACCTTCTCTTTGGCCGCCTCGCGCTTATCGCGCAGCGTCTCCTTGAATTTCTCGTAGTGGACGATGATACCGTGCTCATCCGCAAACTTTTTGATGCGCGTTGCGAGGTGCAGCGAGCAGCCGAGATCGACAAAGAAAATGCCGAAGAAGATGCCCACGAAGAAGGCGAACCAAATGTTGCTCACGAACCACGTGACTGCCTCCAAAACGGGCGTATCGATGACGAAATAGAACGCCGCCGAGACGAGGAGCCAAAAGAGCGAGAACAACGGGCAGATGATGCCTTGGATGTTCCCCCAGCGGTTGGAGTAGTCCCAGAGTTTGATCTTCATCCCCTTGATGAAGATGAGCCCCGCGATGTACTCGATGAGCGTCATGGTGACGCCCATGATGAGGATGATGAGGACGGCATCGAGCCACGCGTAGCCCGTGTTCATGGGGATGCGGGAGATGCCGAATAAGCCCGCGACGCCGAAACCGTACAGCGGGAGGCAGGGCCCCGTTAAAAAGCCGGGGTTGATCCACTTCTTCGCCGTGAAGAAGCGGCGGAACAGCACTTCGAGGCACCAGCCGAACACGCTGCCCACGAAAAACAGAAATGCCAAAATCAAAACAACGGTGATAAAACTCATATGCTTTTCCTCATAGAGACGCCCCTCTCCGCGGAGAGGGGCTCCCCTTTTATGTTTGTGCGTTAGAATGTGAGGCCGACCGCGCTCATGAGGTTCCAATGACTGAACACCACAACGCAGACGAGGGAGATGGTAGACATGATCTTGATGAGGATGTCGAGGGAGGGCCCGACGGTATCCTTCAAAGGATCGCCGACGGTGTCGCCGACGACGGCCGCATCGTGCACGGCGTCGTAGCCCTCTTCGCCCTTCTTGACGCCCTCGACGCCGCCGCTTTCGATGTATTTCTTGGCGTTATCCCACGCGCCGCCCGCGTTGCCCGTGTAGATGGCGAGCATGATGGCGGAGAGCGTTGCGCCGATGAGAATTCCTCCCACGAAGCCCGCGCCGAAGATGAACCCGCACACGACGGGAATGGCGATGGCGACGACGGCGGGGACGATCATCTGGCGGAGTGCGCCCTGCGAGGAGATGGTGATGCACTGCTTGCTGTCGGGATCCTCTTCGCCCGTCAAGATCTTGGGATTGTCGCGGAATTGCCGGCGGACTTCCTCCACCATCTTGCGCGCCGCCTTGGCGACGGCGTTGATGAGCATTCCCGAGAAGAGGAAGGGAATGGCCGCGCCCAGAATGGCGCCGACGATGATGTCGCCGCGGACGATGTTGAGGAAGATATCCATGCCGTTTTGCATCTCCTGCACGAGCCCGCCCGCGAAGAGGTAACTCGACATCATGGAGAGCGTTGCGAGCGCCGCCGAGCCGATGGCAAAGCCCTTGCCGATGGCCGCCGTCGTGTTGCCGACGCTATCGAGTTTATCGGTGATGGCGCGGACGTCTTCATCGAGGCCGCTCATCTCCGCGATGCCGCCCGCGTTGTCCGAGATGGGCCCGTAGGTATCGACGGAGACCGTCGCCGCGACGAAGGAGAGCATACCCATGGCGCCGCAGCCGACGCCGAACATTCCGCCGAGCGCGAAACTCGCAAAGATGGCAACGCCCAAGATGACGACGGGGATCATGCACGAGATCATGCCCGTTGCCATGCCCTGCGTGATGGTGAGCGCCGCGCCCTCCTTGCTGGCGTTCGCAATGCCCTTGGTGGGCTTGTAATCGTAACTCGTGTAGTACTCGGAGACGATGCCGATGAGGATGCCCGCGATGACGCCGATCGCCGCGCATACCCAAGGCGTGACGGGCCCGATTACAAACTTCGCCGCTTTGAGTTCTTCCGCCACGACGTCCTTAAACATGAAGATGGACAAAAGACACCCGCCGACGAGCGTGACGCCCGCCGAGATCCACGTGGCGAGGTTGAGTTCCATGTGGGGGTTATCCGAAAGTTTGGGCTTGAGGAGCGGATAAGAGATGCCGATGACGCACCCGATGAGCCCGATGCCCGCAAAGAGCATGGGGAAGAGGATCATCTTCTGAAGGAGCACCGCCGACGTGAAGTTGGTGGTGTGCACGAACACTTCGATGGCGAGGATGACCGTTGCCATGATGGCGCCGATGTAACTCTCGAGAAGGTCGGCGCCGAGACCTGCGACGTCGCCCACGTTGTCGCCCACGTTATCCGCAATGGTGGCGGGGTTGCGGGGGTCGTCCTCGGGGATGTGCGCTTCCGTCTTGCCGACGAGGTCGGCGCCCATGTCCGCGGCCTTCGTGTAGATGCCGCCGCCCACGCGGTTGAAGAGGGCGATGATGGAGCAGCCGAGGGCGTAACCCGAGAGCACGATGGAGAGGTTATAGGTCTGCTGCGTGATGGGGTTGGTGTTCTCGACGACGATCTCGGCGGCGGTAGCGCCGTTCACGTTGATCATGCCCTCCGCCCAGCCGAAGCAGCAGTAGACGATGATGGCGCCGAGAAGCGCAAAGCCCGCGACGCACAGCCCCATGACCGAGCCGCCGCGGAAGGCGACCTTCAAGGTCTTGCCGATGTTGCGGCTCTCGTTCGCGGCGTTGGTGACGCGCACGTTCGCGTAGGTGGCGATCTTCATGCCGATGAAGCCCGCCGTTGCCGACATCACCGCGCCGAGGAGAAAGGCGATGCCCGCTTCCCACGCGATGAATAGACCCAAAACGACGGCGACACACGCCGCAATGATGGCGACGATCTTGTACTCGTAGAAGATGAAGGCGTTTGCGCCCTCGCGGATCTTCGCCGCAATGGTCTGCATACGCTCGTTCCCCTCTTTGAGTTTTTTGGTGAGGTAGAAGTTGAGCGCCGCGTACCCGAGCCCCAAAACCACCGCGAACATCACGATGATCATGAGCAGGTTGAGATACTTGGGATCCATGTTCTTAAAAACTCCTTGCGAATTTTTTCCATATTATATCACGCCCGCGCGCGTTTGTCTATTTTTTTCGGAATTTTTACATTTTTTTTGGCGAGGGGGGGAAGATAGGGGCGCGCCCCGCGGAGAAACGCGGGGCGCGCAATAAAAATGTGGCACTATTGGGGAGAAACGGGAGAAATGCCGAGGAGGAAGTCGGCGGAAATATCGAGAAGGTCGAGAAGTTTCAGAAATACCTGCATGGTGGGAAGGCGGCGGCAACGGCAAATCTCGTAGAGCGTACTTACGCGGATGCCGAGACGCTTTGCAAAGTCAAAGCGCAAAAAGCCCCTTTCTTTTATGCTCGCCTCTATGCGCGCGCCCATGCCGTTCAAATCCATAGTTTTTCTTCTCTTTGGTTGTATGGCACGATTGTAGAGCAATTTTTTGCGATTTACATGGGTTATAACGAATATTGTTATAAAATCGGTCGGAGATTGAAGCGGTGCCCCACCCCCTACCCCCCCCATTGCGGAGAAAGGCTCCACATATCATACGGTCGCCTTTCCCGAAAGCCACAAGGAAGGCTCCCAAGAGAGGGCTTTCGGACTTCGTTGTTCGGGATTCTTCACCCCCTTTCCGCGCCCTGCCCCCACAGGGGCAGGGCGCGGAAAGGGGGTTCAGAATGACGCGTAAAACAAGCGGACGGGGCAGAAGACGCGGTAACCAAGCGCGGGGCAGAATGACGCGTTATCCCTCGCTTTGCAAAAAGAACTCCCCTTCCGATTTCGGAGGGGAAGTTCTTGTTAACCGTTTTATTCCTCGCAGTTCTTTTTGAGGGTGGCGAGGCTTTCGCGGAGTTCCGCGGGGAGGCGGTCGCCGAACTGCTTGTAGTATTCGGCGATCTCGTCCGCCTCGGCAGACCAGCGCTTCTTATCCACGTAGAGGATGCTCTCGAGCGTCTCGCGGGAGATCTCCAAGCCCTCGAGGTCGATATCCTCGGCGTAGGGCACGTAGCCGATGGCCGTCTCTCTTGCGCCCACGGTGCCGTTGCAGCGCTTTAAGATCCATTCGAGGACGCGCATATTGTCGCCGAAGCCCGGCCAGATGAAGTCGCCGTTTTCGTCCTGACGGAACCAGTTGACGTTGAAGATCTTGGGCGGGTTTTTGATCTTCTTGCCCATCTCGATCCAATGCCCGAAGTAGTCCGCCATGTGGTAGCCGCAGAAGGGCTTCATCGCCATGGGGTCGTGCCTCAGGACGCCGACTGCGCCCGTTGCCGCCGCCGTGGTCTCGCTCGACATGATGGAGCCGACGAACACGCCGTGGTCCCAATCGCGGGACTGATAGACGAGCGGGGTCGTCGTAGCCCTTCTGCCGCCGAAGATGATGGCGTCGAGCGGGACGCCCTCCTTGGAGTTGAACTCGGGCGAGAGGCAGGGGCAGTTCTCGGCAGGCGCCGTGAAGCGCGAATTGGGATGCGCCGCCTTGGTGCCCATATCGGGCGTCCAAGGGTTGCCGAGCCAGTCGATGAGGTGATCGGGCGCGGGCTTTGTGAGCCCTTCCCACCACACGGTGTTATCCGCGGGGTCGATGGCGACGTTGGTGAAGATGGTGCCCTTTCTCGTTGCCGCAAGGGCGTTGGGATTGCTCTTTTGGTTGGTGCCGGGCGCGACGCCGAAGAAGCCGTTCTCGGGGTTGACCGCCCACAGCCTGCCGTCTTCGCCGACGCGGATCCAAGCGATGTCATCGCCGACGCATTCCACCTTGTAGCCCTCCTCGAGGAAGTGCTTGGGCGGGATGAGCATGGCGAGGTTGGTCTTGCCGCACGCCGACGGGAACGCCGCCGCGACGTAGTGCTTGCTGCCGTCGGGGAAGGTGACGCCGAGGATCAGCATATGCTCCGCCATCCAGCCCTCCTTCTTGCCGAGGTAGGACGCGATGCGCAGGGCGAAGCACTTCTTGCCGAGCAGCACGTTGCCGCCGTACGCGGAGTTGACCGAGATGATGGTATCGTCCTCGGGGAAGTGCATGATGTAGCGCTTCTCGGGATCGACATCGCACTTGCAGTGGAAGCCCTTGATGAAGTCGCCGTCCTCGCCCAAATAGTCGTAGCACTCGGTGCCGACGCGCGTCATGATGGCCATGTTGAGGACGACGTAGATGCTATCCGTCACCTCGATACCGATCTTACTGAAAGGCGAGCCGACGACGCCCATGGAATAGGGGATCACGTACATGGTACGCCCCTGCATCTTCCCGCGGGCGATCTCGCGGCACATGGCGTACGCCTCGACGGGGTCCATCCAATAGTTGATGGGACCCGCATCTTCCTTATTTTTGCAGCAGATGAACGTGCGCGCCTCGACGCGGGCGACATCGTTTTCCGCCGTGCGGTGATAGTAGCAACCGGGGAGTTTTTCCTGGTTGAGTTTGATCATCTCCCCCGTCTTGACGGCCTCCTGCCGCAGTGCTTCGAGTTGCGCCTCGCTGCCGTCGATCCACACGATCTTATCGGGCTTAGCGAGTTTTGCGCTCTCCTCGACGAACGCGAGAACTTTCTTGTTGTTTGTAAGTGCCATGATTACCTCCTTGTTGGCGCCTTTGGGGGAACGAAACTTCGCCCCTACTTTTTATTATACCATCATTTCCCCCGAAAGTAAACAAAATCCGCGCGATTTTTCGCGCGGACGGAATGGGACGGCGCAACCTATGCGTCATACACTTTTATATATTCGCCCGTGTCGGCGTCCTGAAAGACCACCCAGAAGCCCTCGGTCTCGGTGTAGGGCGAGGCGGGCACGAAGGTGCAATGCTCCCCCATTTCGGCGGGCGGGTCGCCCGTCCTCTCCACGGCGACGCAGAGATACCGCGGCGCGCCGCGCTCGTAGATGACGCCGAGGAGCGCACCGCTCTCCGCCCTCACCCACTCCGAGAGAGGGAAGGTCTCTTTCAACCTCTCGTCGGGCGGGAATTTTTTCAGCGCGGCTTCGAGGCGTTCCCGCACGGTGTTGTAATATGTAAGCGACCCGCGGGGGTCGAGAGGAGCCTCATGCGCCAAAGGATCGCCATCGCCCGCGATCTTTCCCGCTTGCGCTTCGCCGAGGCGCACAGTTTCTTCATCTTCATGAGTTTGGGCGCCGTAGTAATCGCTTGCGGCGATCGCCTCGTCGTCGTACTTTTGCCGAAAGGGCGCGGCCTCCTCCTTTTCGGGGGCGGGCTCGGGGTCGCGCCCGGGAAGCGGCACGGTGGGCGCGTGGGGGGAATTGGGCTGGGTGGGAAAGGGCACCTCGTTGGGCGGAAGCGGGTTGACGAACGGCTTCTTCTCGCCGCCCACGGCCTCCAAGAGACGCAAGTAGTTCTTGGGCGCATCGCCGCACGTGCCGAACGCTACGGGCTCCGCTTCGCCCCGCACGAACACGACGAGCGCGGCAAATCCCCCGCGGAGGGAGGGCGCCTTTTCCACGGTGAGGCGGGCATTTCCCGCAAGTTCGAGGCAGTACGTCTTCTCCCCCACGGCGAGCGCCAACGCGTACCTGCCCTCCTTGACGGGCGCGAGCCCCAAGAGGCGGGGCGTTACGGTGAGCGTCTCCCCCAGCCGCTCGCAGTAGACGGCGCCCGTGAGTTCGCCGCCGTCCGCCGAAAATCCCTTCTTCACCTGCTTCAACACGCAAACGCGCTTTTCATATGCCATACTTTTTCTCCTTTTTTCAAGTATAGCAACGCGGCGCGCGCGGATTTTGGGAGACGCATACGAAAAAGCGCGGAATGGGGCGGTTTGCCCTCCGCGCTTACGAATTTTCCAAATACCGAACGGGGATGCCCTTCTCCTTGGCATACCGCACGGTGTACGCCGTGCCGCCCTTCTCCTTGACGCAGTAGGCGAAGAGCAGATCCGCCCTGTCCACCATGTACCTGTCCCGCACGAGGTAGCACCCGTTTTGGTAGGCGGGGAAGAGGACGGAGACGACGTCGCACCACGGGAGCAGACTGCGGTAGATCTGCCTGTTCTCGCGGGAGAAGCCCTTCTCCTGTCCATCGAAGGGGATGCAGGCGACAACGGTGATGTGATATTTTTGTTTGAGGGAGACGAGGCCGACGAGTGCACGGAGGTCGAACCCCTCCGCCATGCCGCAGTAGAAGCGGTCGTACCCCTCCTTAATGAGTTGCTCGAGGGCGTCGTAGAGGGCGTTGTCGTCGAAGCCCGGGGGGAGTTCGCGGTGCCCCGTCAGTGCGCAGTTTTTCATGCGAGGGGGGCGCTCCTTTCCTTCCCGTGGCCGCGGGGATAGGCCTGCGGGGTCGGCTTCACCTTATCGATGAGGACGAGGGCGCGCGCACCCATGCCCTGCGGAAGTTCGTAGGGCGCCGTTCTCGCGTTTCCCCCGCCCAACAGGGAAATTGCCCGCCGCGCCCCGGCGAGTTCTCCGCCGTCCGTCTTGTAGGCGATCATCGCGCCGCCTTTTTTGACGAGGGGGAGGCAGTACTCCGCAAGGGTGTTGAGTTTCGCCACCGCCCGCGCGACGGCAACATCGAACGCCTCGCGGTAGGCTTGCTCCCGTGCTACCTCCTCCGCCCTGCCGCAGACGATCTCGGCGCGGAGCCCCAATTCCTCCTGCACGATGCGCAAAAAGTTGCACTTCTTGCCCGTGCTCTCGATGAGGGTGAAAGAGAGATCTTCCCGCGCGATCATGAGGGGAATGGACGGAAAGCCCGCGCCCGAGCCCACCTCGGCGACGCGCGCACCCGCGGGCAGGTACGCCTCCCCCGCGAGGGAATCGAAAAAGTGCTTGACTTTCACCTCTTCGGGCGCCGTAATGGCGGTGAGGTTGAATTTTTTGTTGTATTCCATGAGGAGGCGGGAAAAAATTTCAAACTTTTCCGCCCTTTCCTGTAAGAGATCTTCGATGCGACCAACGTCCGGCGACTGCATACCGCAATTATAGCACACCTTTTCCGATTTATCAACGCCTTTGTGGATAAGGTATATTTGTTTTTTCACAATGTGGAAAAAAGTGTGGAAAGAGGGGCTCTTTTCCTCTTCGGGCGCGGGAAGGGGCGGTTCGGGTATCCACAGAGGGGGAAATATCCACAGGTTGTCCACGGCGGCATCCACAAAATAATTTCTTCCGCGATTTTCGCAAAAGGGGGTTTTTTACTTGAAATTTTCCCGCTTTTTCGGTATAATAGAGGTCGGAAGAGGGGGAGAAGAAAAATTATCCACTTTTCCACAGGCACTATTACTACTATTATATAAATAATTATATCCAATCAGCAAGGGAGGAAATGGCGATGAAATTCGTTTGCAACGGGCTGATCCTTTCGGAGGCAGTCCTCAAAGTGAGCAAGGCGTGTGCCGTGAGAACGACGGCGCCCATCATGGAATGCATTCTCGTGAGCGCAAATGCGGAAGACGTGACGCTGCTTGCGACGGACGGGGAACTCTCCATCCGCAAGACGGTGAAGGCGGACGTCCTCGAGGAGGGCGAGATCTGCATCCCCGGGAAACTCTTCGCCGACTTCCTCGGAAAACTCGTGGAAGAGGAAGTGATGGTTTCCTCGGGCGAAAGGGGCGCGGAGATACGCTACCGCGATTCCGCTTCCTTTATTCAGGCCATGAGCGCCGAGGACTTCCCCAAGATCAATTTGGAGATCGGCGAAAAGAGTTTCGTCGTGAAGCAGGGCGACCTCAAAAAGATCATCGCGGGCACCACGTTCTGCTGCGCGCAGGACGATTCCCGCCCCGTTCTGAAGGGCTGCCTCATGGAATTCGGCGACAATTTGGAGATGACGGCGCTCGACGGCTACCGCCTCGCCCTCTCCCATGCCGACATCCTTTCGAAGAGCGGGGAGAACAGCATCATCTGCCCCTCGAGGACGCTCGCCGAGATTTCCCGTATGCTCACGGACGACGAGGCGGAGATCACCCTCTACACGCAGGGCGGAATGCTCATGGTGGGCTCGGACGACATGACGGTCGTCTCCCGCCTCTATCAGGGTGAATTCATCAAGAAGGAGAACGTTATCCCCTCCAAGTTCTCGACGGTGGTGACGCTTCCCCGCGCCGAACTTGCGGCGAGCGCTGAGCGCGCCGCTATCTTAAACCGCGCCGACAAGAACAATCTCATCACCCTCGACATTTCGGGCGAGACTGTGAAGATCTCCTCGGCTTCCGAGGCTGGCAACGTGGCGGAGACCGTATCCGCTGCCGCCGAGGGGCTGGATCTTACCATCTCCATGAACGCGAAATATCTCCTCGACAGCCTCCGCGCCCTCGACGAGGAGAAGGTCGTCATCTCGTTCAACGGCCCCATCTCCCCCTTTATTCTGCAAAACGCCGAAAAAAAGGACAGTTTGTATTTGATTTTGCCCGTCAGAAACGCCTCGTAATCGCTTGACGGCGGGAAGGCAAATAACGTATAATCATTGAGAAATTCCATTGCGTAAGGAGTATTAAGGTATGAAAAGAACGTATCAGCCCAAAAAGAGACAGCGGAGCAAGGTGCACGGCTTCCGCAAGAGAATGGCCTCGCAGGGCGGCAGAAAGACGCTGAAGAGAAGAAGAAACAAGGGAAGAAAGCACATCTCCGCATAAAGGGCGTATGCGCTATCGGCGGCTGAAAAACAAAAAAGAGTTTGCCCGCATTCTGAAATCGGGCAAGCGCGCCTATTCGGAGACGGTGACCTTCATCTACCTCCCCGATACGGAGCTTAAAATGGCGGTGTGCGTGGGGAAGAAGTACGGAAAGAGCGTACAGAGGAACCGCGTGAAGAGATTGCTTCGGGAAGCGTTCGCAAGATATGCCGTCCGCCTTTCTCCGTGCGCCGTGCTGCTTTTGCCGAAGATCCGCGAGACGTATACGTTCGGCGAATTTGAACGGGACATCGGGAAAATTTGCAAGAGGGAGCGGCTCTTTGAAGATAGAATTGAAAAGGATATGCCGTGAAAACGCCCGTTACCTCAAAAAGCGGCTGTTTCCGCCTATCCTTGCGGGGCTCTGCATCCGCATGATCTCATTTTATCAGGATCACCTGTCCCGCCATACCTGCCTTTATACCCCCAGCTGTTCGGAATACACTAAGCGGTGTATCAACAATTTCGGCGCATTTGTGGGGATCTTATTCGGGATATGGCGCATTTTGCGTTGCAATCCCTTCTCGAAGGGCGGCGTAGATCCCGCCCCCGAGGTATTTTGGAAGAAAAAGTGGCTCATATAGAGCGGAGCGAAGAATGCAACTTCAGTCACTTCTCAACGCGGTAAACGAGATCGTCACCATGGCGACGGGATACGACAACGGCCTCAACTTCTTGGGGCAGTTTGCGCGCGCGATCATCGAAGGGGTCGGCATCGTCGGCCTCGGCATCATCGTGTTTACGTTGGTGCTCAAAGCCATCACCCTGCCCTTTGACATCTATCAACGCTTCAAGATGCGCAAGCAGACCCTCATCATGCGCAACATGAAGGACGATTTGGACAAGCTGCAAAAGCAGTACGCCGGCGACAAGCAGATGTACAACCAGAAGATGCTCGAACTTCAGAAGAAGAACGGGTACAGCCTTCTCGGTGCGTGTCTGCCCATGATCATCTCCCTCGTCATCCTCATCGTCGCCTTCGAGGGCTTCCGCGAGTACGCGGACTATGCCAAGTTGCAGACGTTTGAGGTGATGTCCGAGCACTACAACGCCGCCGTCTTGGAGCACGGCGTGGAGGGCAAGGGCTATTCCCTGCAAGAAGTCGAGGAGAAGGGCGAAACGTGGACGGAGGACGGCATCGTCTATTCCGTGCAACGGGCGGCGCAGGAGGGAACGAGTTCCTATCTGCGCGTCAAGGCGGAGGACGGCGAAAAGTTCGTGTACTACGAGTACACGCTCGACGACGCGCGCACCCGAACCTATTATGTGGACGAAGAGCGCTTCCTCGCCTCCCAATATTATAATGTAGATCCGGATCCGAACAAGCCGGAAGAAAAAAATAAATATTTGGGGAAGGAGTTAAGGGAAGAAATCGCGGGCTTGTCGGGCGAAGCAAAGACGGCGCGCATTGTCGAGGTCGTCCAACGCATCGGTGCCATCGCGGCGGCGGAATATTTCCACGACGACGGCCCCGGATTTTTGTGGATCGGCAACGTGTGGTATCCCGACGTCTCCTACGACCACCCCATCCCCGCACATAGCGACCTTGTGAGCCAACTCGGCGACGTCAACCTTGCGAACGGCGGGGAGGTTTCCCTCGGGCAGGTTCTGACCCTCGATAAGTACAACATCCTCGTCTCCGAACTCGCGGACGAACAGAGTGCCTCCAACGGCTACTTCGTCCTCATCATACTCTCCGTGGGGCTCATGGTGCTCTCGCAGTTCATCTCCATGAAGAGCAGCAAGGAGAGCAACAAGTATCAGACGGTGGACGGCCGCGGCGCGACGACGCAGAAAGTCATGCTCGTCGTCATGCCCCTCATCTACGGGATGTTCGCCTTCCTCATGAGTGCGGCGTTCTCCATCTACATGATCGTCAGCAGCATCGTCGCCATCCTCGTGACGCTTCTTTCCAATCTCATCATCGGGCATATCTTCAACAAGAAGGAAGAGGAAAAGTTCAAGGAAGAACACACGCGCAAGTTGCCGTGGATGGAGGGTTACAGCACCAAGGGCAACAAAGGCGACAAGGGCGACAAGAAGAATAAGAAAAAATAACGCAAACGGAAGGAGCGGAAATGGAACAAATTTTTACGGGTAGATCGCCCGAGGAGGCGATCGAGGCGGGGCTCCGGGAACTCGGAGTCGCCCGCGAGGACGTGGAGGTAGAAGTTCTCGAAGAGGCAAAAAAGAAGCTGTTCGGGGCATCTCCCGCAAAGGTAAAACTCACCGTGAAGGAACTCACGGACGGACAGCGCGCCGTGCGCTTTTTGGAGGGGCTTCTCCCCCTTCTCGGGTCGGATGCACAGCCCGCACTCACGGATGAAGAGGAAAAGATCGTCATCGAACTCAAAGCGGACGCCGCAAAGGGCGTGATCGGCCGCAGGGGCGAAGTCATCGACGCCATTCAGGCGCTTGCGGGCGCCGTCGCCAATACGGGCAGAAAGGAGTATAAGCGCGTCGTCGTGGACTGCGGCAACTACCGCGAGGAGCGCGAGGAGACCTTGAAGCGCGTGGCGGAGAAACTTGCGCAGAAGGCCGTGCGGACGGGCAAGCGCGTTCGCCTCGAGCCCATGAATCCCTACGAGCGGCGCATCATCCACTCCACCCTTGCCGACAGCACCGAGGTCTACACCAAGAGCGAGGGCAAGGAGCCCGCGCGGTTCGTCGTCATCATCCCCAAGAACGCCAAGCCCTTTGAACGGGGCGAGCGCGGCGGGCGCAAGAACGACCGCGGCCGCGGCGGCAGGAAGTACGGCGACAAGCCGAGGTACGGCAGCGAGCGGAAGAAGCAGTACGAGCACCGCGAACTTCCCTCCGAGGCGACGCCCGAAACGAGCGGCACGAGTTTCAACCGCGGCGGCACGGCGGGGTACAAGAAGGGCGGATTTTCCGGCTTTTTCGGCACGTTCCTCGGCAATTCCAACGACGAGGGCGAGACCGCTCCCACCGAGCCGACGGAAGAATAAAACATTAAACGCAAAAGGGGCGCAAAGCCCCTTTTTGTATGCCGAAAAATCGGAAAAAAGATAGAGAAGGGGCAACGAGCCCCTTTTTGTATGCCGAAAAATAAGAAAAAAGATAAAAACAACGCTTTATTATAATATGTAAGAGCGGGAAAAATAGCAAGAGGAAGGCGGCTTCCAATATGCCAAAAAATCAAAAATTGCAAAACGCTGTGAGTAAACGAGATATATACGCCAATCTTCCCACGTTTTCGGAATTAGAAAATCCCCCCCCCACTTGCTGCGCAAAACGCAGCGGACGAAAGGCGACTTATCAGCAGAGCGTTCCGTGCTGCCCGAAGTATGAAGGTGTCACAACAATAATTGTTATGACTAAAACGCTCCACCTCGTCCTGTTGCGCTTCATATAATAATACAGCGATCGCTCGCGAGCGGGATGTCAAAAGATGTGTTGGTTTCTTCCGTGATAGCGGCGGAACGAGATGCCGAGTTTCCGCATACAAAAGAGGCAGAACAATAAATCACGCTAAAGCAATCAGCTGATTTTCGCGCAGCATAAATAGAGCGATATGCCGATTTTCCTCAAAAAACGCAAAAAAAATCGTCGGCGGAAAGCCGACGGTTTTTTCACTTTTTCAGTTGTTTTTGAGCCACTCTTCCGCCTTCGCCTTGGTGTAGGAGGTGATCTTCTCGGCCTTGTAGGGCGAGGTTTCGCCGCCGTTGGTGTAGAGGAAGTAGTCGCCCTCGGGGGTGAGGAACATCGTCTCCTCGTAGCCCGCGGGATCGCCGTAAGCGCCGCAGGTGACCTTCTTTACGACGGTCGCAGTTTCGGTGTTATAAGTTTTGGTTTTCGTTGTTTTTACCATGATTTTTCTCCTTTTTGAACTTGTCTATATTTTACACTTTCACAAACTATTCGTCAACAATCTCAAATAAATTTTTCAAAAATGCATCATTTTGATAAAAATTAACATTTTCACAAAAAATTTGTTAAAAATTACCAACTTTTCTCGCCTGAAATTCCTTGACGGAGAGGGAAGCGAGCGCGCCCGAGATGATCTCCCCCATTGAATAGATCATGTTGAGCCGCGTGAGGTTCAAGAGGGAATACGAGAAGGCGGAGCGCCGCGCCACGATGCCGAGCACGGAGACATCCCCCACCCTTCCGAGGCGCTTATTTGCGCCTGCGCCGGGGCGAAGGGGGGCGGGGACGACCTTGATGAGCCCCACATCGCTCTCCTCCCCCACCGCGGCATCCACGGCGACGATCTTGCTCCCCGGGTGCGTCTTGCGCAGGAAATCCGAGAGGTATTTAACCTCCTTCGCGGTGACGGGGCTCTTCAAAGTGCCGTACACGTAGCCGTAAAAGCCCGCGGCGCGGCGCTTCAACATGGTGCCCACGATGGGCCCTAGGCTATCCCCCACGGCGAGGTCGCTCCCGATGCACAGAACGACGGGCGGCGCCGTGAGCGTTCCCAAACAGCGCGAAAGCGCCATCATTGCCCCCGTCTCCGCGAGCGTATTATAAAAGTGAAAGGCGTATTCCATACAACATTCTCCCTACCTCGGATGTTTGTTGCCGAACGAAGCAAAATTTATAACCAAATGTGCTGAAACATTCGACATTTGAAAAATTATGTGGTACAATAAACAAAAGGAGGAAAATTATGAACTTGCTTGCTTCCTACTCATGGGCGGTAGACGTCGCGTTTTTTGCGATCCTGCTCATCGGCGTGTTTGCGGGCGTCGCCGCCGGGTTTGCGCGGTGCTTTTCAAAGATCATCGGCACCGTGGTTTCCGTCATTTTTGCAGGCGCCTACTGTGTTAACCTCAGCGAAGCATTTGAAATCCTGTTTGGGTTAAAGACGGCTATTTACGGTGCCATCGGATCCGTAAACCTGACGAACATCCTTTCCGCCGTTATCGCCTTCGTTGCGCTCGTCATTGTAATTCGGCTCTTGGTGTGGGTCGTGGGGCACATTGCGTCGGCGCTCGTATCCCGCGGCGGCGCCATCAGCGTGATTGACCGCGTATTGGGCGCAATGGCGGGGGGCGGAATTGCCTTTGCGCTTGTGTTCCTTATCCTTTCCATCATTTCGTGGATCGACATCGGCACCGTGAACGAGTTCATTAGTGAGAGCACCGTCGTCAGATCCATGTTCCATTCGTTTCACATCGAGGCAGTTTTCAGATAAATAACCACAGTTTATATGTGGCGCTCGCGTGATTTGCGGGCGCTTTTTGTATGGCACAATATTTTGTGGTGGCCATTTCCGCGCCCCCCACAATTTTTTATGCACCTAATGTTTCACGTGAAACATTAAAAATCGGCAAAAAAATTTGGGAGATGTTTCACATGAAACATTTTATCCTCAAATTGAGGCAGCGCAGTGGTTCAAAGTGTCGCGTCCGCGGGGAAGCCGCGATATTTTTGAAATCGCGGAAACATTTGCCTCCAAATACTTGAAAAAAAATGGCATATATGATACAATGATTGCGTTGGCTTCGCGCATACTTTCAAAGAGCGGAGCAATCAAAAAAGGAGATCAAATTGAGCAAAGTTACAAAGACAATCATCATCGCACTGGTTGTGCTCGCTCTCGGGATCGGCGCATACTTCTTGATTACCACCCTCGAGCACAACAGCCGCGAATTGAACTGGAATGAGTTTGAGGCGCGTATCATGGATGAACGCGCCCCCACGGGCACGGACGAGACCGCCGAGAGCGCAAAAGTCGGCAAGTACACAAACAGCGAGCAGATCACGCGCGTGTACATCGATGGCTACGTTATCACGGGCTACACCGAGGGCGGCCGCGAGTACTGGTCGAATCTGCCCACCAAACAGCAGGGCAGTGAGGCTCTCGACCGTGCTCTGGATAGCTGGACGGAATACCTCGCCCAATACGGCGTTGAATTTGTCGTGTCGGCCTCCAACCCCAACGCGGGCAACTGGTGGGGCGACTTCATCTACATCGCCATTCTCGTCGTCGGCGTCGTCGCGTTCTTCCTCATCTTGCGCGCGACGAGCGGGGGTGGCGGCAAGATCATGAACTTCGGGAAGACAAAGGCGCGCGTCACCTCCAACATCAAGGTGCGCTTCTCCGACGTGGCGGGCGCAGAGGAAGAGAAGGAGGAACTTGCCGAAGTCGTCGAGTTTCTGAAGAACCCCAAGAAGTTCGCCGATCTCGGCGCAAAGATCCCCAAGGGGGTGCTGCTCGTCGGCCCTCCCGGCACGGGCAAGACGCTCTTTGCGCGCGCCGTTGCGGGTGAGGCGGGCGTCCCCTTCTTCTCGGCGAGCGGTTCCGACTTCGTCGAGATGTACGTCGGTGTGGGCGCGTCGCGCGTCCGCGACCTCTTCGATATGGCGAAGCGCAACCAGCCCTGCATCATCTTCATCGATGAGATCGATGCCGTCGGCCGGCAGCGCGGCGCCGGTCTCGGAGGCGGGCACGACGAACGCGAGCAGACCCTCAACCAGATCCTCGTCCAGATGGACGGCTTTGAGACCAATGAGGGCATCATCGTCATGGCGGCGACCAACCGTGCCGACATCCTCGACAACGCCCTTCTCCGCCCCGGGCGGTTCGACAGGCAAATTTATGTGCACTTACCCGACGTCAAGGGGCGCGAGGCAATTTTGAAGGTACACGCGCGCAACAAACCGCTTGCGCCCGACGTCAACTTCAAGGTCATCGCCCGCATGACGAGCGGTTTCTCGGGTGCAGACCTCGCCAACCTCCTCAATGAGGCTGCCATTTTGGCGGCGCGCAACGGGAAGAACATCATCGGCAACCTCGAACTCTACGAGGGCATCAATAAAGTTATCATGGGGCCGCAGAAGAAGAGCCGCGTCATCACCGAGGCGGATAAGAAGTGCACGGCGTACCACGAGTCCGGTCACGCCATCCTCGCCAAACTTCTGCCCTACTGCGACAACGTGCAGGAGGTCTCCATCATTCCTCGCGGCATGGCGGCAGGGTATACGCTCACCCGCCCCGATACCGACGACAACGACATGACTGTCAACAAACTTAACGATTTCATCTGCATGGCTTTGGGCGGCAGGGTCGCGGAGGAGATCGTCATTCAGGATGTCTCCGCGGGCGCCTCCAACGATATTCAGAAGGTCACGCAGATGGCGCGCAAGATGGTCACCGAATGGGGCATGAGCGAGCGTCTCGGGCCCATTGCCTACGGCAACGACGGTCCCGTGTTCCTCGGGCGCGATTTCGAACAGCGCAACACCTATTCCGAGGAGACGGCGGGCATCATCGACGAGGAGGTCAAGGCCATCGTCGGTCGCGCCTACGAGCGCGCACGGGAACTTTTGAAGGCGCACCGCTCCGTCCTCGACAACATGGCGCGGGTGCTCGTGGAGCGCGAGACCATCTACACCGCCGAAGTGGATATGCTCATGAACGGCGCGAGTTACAAGGAAGTGCTCGAATATATGGAGACGCACGATAAGGACGTTCCCGATACGCCGTTCGGCGCACAGGCCTCAGAGCAGAGCGCGTCGGCTTCCTCCGAACCCGCGGAAGAGCATAGCGCAGACGAAAAGAACGCGGAAAACGGCGCGGAGACGGGCGCAGACGGGCATGGCGCGGAGGCAGAACTCCCCGCGGGACACAACCAAGACGACGAGTAAAGGGGCAAACATATGGGCAAGATCTATTCCTTTTCCAACCAAAAGGGCGGCGTGGGAAAGACGACGACGTGCGTCAACATGGCGGCATACCTCTCCACATACGGGAAGAAGGTGCTCCTAGTCGATCTCGACCCGCAGGGGAACGCCACGACGGGGCTGGGATTTACCAAGAGCCAACTGAAAAAGTCGGTTTATAACGTGCTCATCGAGGAGGAAGAGGTCAAGGACAACGTCCTCCCCACCGAACTCGAGAACCTCGTGCTTCTGCCCGCAAACATCGACCTCGCGGGCGCTGAGGTGGAACTCGTCTACAAAAAGAGCCGTGAAAAGGTCTTAAAGGCGGCGCTCGACAAGGTGAAGGCGCAGTACGACTTCATCTTCATCGACTGCCCTCCCTCGCTGGGACTTCTCACCATCAACGCACTCGCCGCGGCGGACAGCGCCATCATCCCCATCCAGAGCGAATATTACGCGCTCGAGGGGCTCTCGCAACTCATGAACACCATCTCGCTCGTGCGGCAGCACCTCAACGGCAAGTTGCAGGTGGAGGGCGTCGTGCTCACGATGTACGACGGCAGATCCACCATTTCCAAGCAGATCTCGGCGGAGATCAAAAAATATTTCACCAAAAAACTGTATGAGATCGTCATTCCGCGCAACATCCGCCTCTCGGAGGCGCCCAGCCACGGGAAGCCCATCCTGCTGCACGATCCCAAGTGCGCGGGCGCGCGGGCTTACAATGCACTCACGGAAGAATTTTTGAAAAAAACAGAGAAAAAAGGAGAATAAACGATGGTAAAAGGACTTGGGAGAGGGCTCTCCGCGCTGTTCAGCGACACGGAGGAGGCGTACGAAAACGCGCAGACGGACGGCGAACGGCGCCCCGCCGCGGAGATCGCGCTCGAGGATATCTATCCCAATCCCGATCAGCCCCGCAAGGCGTTCGACGAAAACGCGATGAACGACCTCGCCAATTCGATTCGGGAACACGGCGTCATCAGCCCCATCGTGGTCAACCGCGAGGAAGGCGGCAAATACATGATCATCGCAGGCGAGAGAAGGTACCGCGCCGCGAAAATGGCGGGGCTTGCCACCGTGCCCGCCATCGTCAAGGAGTACAGCGAGAAGGAAATTCAGGAAATTTCCCTCATCGAAAACCTGCAACGCGAGGATCTCAACCCCATCGAGGCCGCGTACGGCATGAAAAAACTCATGGAGGAGTACAAACTTACGCAGGAAGTTCTCGCCGAGCGGCTGGGCAAATCCCGCCCCGCAATTGCCAACACATTGCGACTTTTAACGCTTTCGGACGAGGTCATCGCCCTCGTGCGGGACGGCAAACTCTCGGCGGGACACGCGCGCACCCTCGTGCCCGTGCCCAAGGAGGAGCAGGCGGGGCTCGCCTCCGAATGCGTGAAGGAGGGCTGGTCGGTACGCGAGGCGGAGCGCGCCGTCAAGCAGCACATGAACCCGCCCGAACTGCTCGCCCGCGAGAAAGCGCAGAAGAACACTCTCGCAAACGTGGAGTTGAAGCGCCTCGTCGAACGCCTCCGCGAGACGCTCAAAACCAAGGTCTCGCTCATCGGCACCGACAAGAAGGGCAGGATCTACATCGACTACTATACCCGCGACGATCTCGACCGCATCTCCGAGATCCTCGACATCTTGGATCGAATGAAATAACCGCAAAACTCGCAGCGTTTTGCCATTTTTTGCAAAAAAGAGGGAAGATCGCGGGGCATCCCGCGCACAGATCATGTTGGAATTTCATCAAATGCGCAGGGAGGAGATCGGGCTCTTGCGGCCGTGGTTTGCCGCCCAGCGCACCCATATCGGCGACTATTCTTTAGGCTATCAGTTCATGTGGCATCGCATGGTCGCCCCCGATTACGCCTTTTTCGGCGACTGCCTCATTTTGAAGGAAGTCTACGCCGGAAAGACGTATTTTTATTCCCCGCTCTCGCGCACGAACGACGGGGATGCGGAGATGGCGGCGATCGAAGAGATCGAGCGGTACTGCCGCGATAACGACCTGCGCCTCCATTACACCAATATTCCGCGCGAAAAACTCCCCGCGCTTATCATGCGCTACGGGCGGGACGTCTCCGTCACCGACAGCCGCCGTTGGCGCGACTATCTCTACTTTGCGGAGGATTTCCGCACCTACGGGGGCGGAAAATATGCCGGCCAGCGCAACCACGTCAACAAATTCCGCAAACTCTATCCAAATGCGCGGTTCCGTGTGATGACGGGGGAAGATCTGCCCGCCGTCCAAGCGTTCCTGCACGAATACGAGGCCATCCAGCGCAGCAAGCACGAGTACCTTGCCGACGAGGAGATGAAGGAGGTCTACGAACTCCTCCCCCACATGGAGAAATTCGGCTTCGTGTTCGGCGGGCTAGAAGTGGGCGGCAAACTCGTCGCGTTTTCGGTGGGAGAGCGGTGCGGCGATATGCTCGTCGTGCACGTGGAGAAGGCGCTCCGCGGCTACGAGGGCGTCTATCCCACCGTCGCACAGGAATTTGCGCGCGCCTTTTGCACGGAGGGGATCGTCTACCTCAACCGCATGGACGACGCAGGCGACGCGGGGCTCCGCAAGTCCAAACTGCAATACCGTCCCGCCGAACTCGTCGATAAGTACAATTTATCCCCCAAGCGCGCCATCGAACGCATCTCCCGCCCGCCCGCATTCGTGACGCCGCGGCTTGCGATCGCGGAACTTTCGGATGCCGACATAAAAGCCTACGCGCGGCTCGCCTCGGATGTGGAGCGCAACCGCTGGTGGGGGTACGATTGGCGGAGCGATTTCACGGCCGCCGAGCCCCCGCAGGACATCTATTATATAATGTGCGCGCGCGAGGACTTCAGGGAAAAGCGCGAGATGCCGCTCGGCATCTATGCGGAGGGGAGGCTCGTGGGCGAAGTCGTCCTGCACCGCTTCGGGTATCACGACGAGGCAGAGGTGGGGGTGCGGCTGCTTCCCGAGGAGGAAGGCAAGGGCTACGCACGGGAGGCCGTGCGCGCCGTCGCCGAGTACGCCTTCCTCAAATTGGATATCGAGACGCTCGAGAGCAAGTGCTACCGCGAAAACGTCCGCTCGCGCAAAATGCTGCTCGCCGCGGGATTTTTGCCCTGCGGGGAGGACGAAACCTTCTATTATTTCCGCCTTACGCCCTCCATGTAGCGGCATTCCCGCCGCTTCCGCAACATTTAGCGTCGGGCGGCGGATTCGTTTACAAAATATAGTATTTATAGGGCGTTTCATTCGGAAAAAAGGTCGCTTTTTTGGTGAAATTGCCCAAAAAACGCGAAAAAAAAGTAAAAATTTCACAAAAAAATTTTCCCAATCCCATTGACAAAGCATTTTGCGTGTGCTATATTTATTACAGTACATAGAATGACGATGGGGGAAAAGTCATGAAGAAGAGGTACGTCCTGTAATTATTTGCGCGTTTTGCCGAAGGTCGGCGGCGTAGATGGTTTGGGCGTTTTTCTTTTTATTTGGCAACTTTCCCTCGGAGGAATTCGGGCGGCAAGTTGCCTTTTTGCGTACATTTTCCCCCAATTTGTGCCGAAAGCGCCCGTCCATGTGCCAAATCTTTATAAAAAGAGGTAAGAGGAATGAAGAAAAGCAAGGCTCTCAAAAGCGCCGCGCTCGTCGCTCTTTCTGCGGTTCTCGTAGGCGGGATCGCAATGACGGCGGCCGGCTGCGGCGGCGGCGGCGATCTGAACACGATCACCGTCAATATGTTCTCCGGTCCTGCGGATAAGGCGACCAACGAAAAGATCGCCAAAGAATGGGCGGATTCGTACAATGCGGCTAACGGTACCAGCTACACGGTCGATATCAAGAACGAGACGGATAAGGCGACATATTTCACCACGCTTGCGGATATGTTCTCGAAGAACACCGTCGGCGACGTCATCTATATCGCGCCCCGCAACGTGAACGCTTATGCGAAATCGCAAAAGGTCATCGACCTTACGGAGTTTATCTCGGCCGATTCCAACCTCGTCAATAACGTGAAGGATATTTGGCCCGATGCGCTCAATTACTACGGCTACGATACGAGCAAGACCGCCTACAGCGACAATGCTTATACGATGGGTCAGCACATTTCGTACAACGATGCCCAGAAGGCCTTCCTGACCGATTCCGGCGAAAAGGTCGGGCTCTATGGTCTTCCCAAGGACTATTCCAACTTCTCCATGGGCTACAACCACCGTTTCTTCTCCGATGAGATGAAAAACAAGTACGAAAACACCAAAGTCAATGAGACGCGCAGTATTTGGGCGGCGAAGGGCGATACGAGTTCCAACAGCAAGGGCACGAAGACTACAGAGGGCAACGATAAGAACCTGCAATACACTGCGGCCACTGGTAATACTACAGGCAATAATGGCTCGGAGCCCGTCATCCGCTATGCGGTCAGCGGGAACGGGTTCAGCGAAAACGATGCCGCGAACATCATCAACATCGGCATCCCCGTCAAGATCAAGCCGTTCAACTTCTATATGTGGTCGTCTTATGACGCGGCGCTCGCTGCAGGCGATCCCATTGCGGTAATGACGTATACGTTCACGAACAACGACGGTTACACCGTGACGCTTCCCGGCTATCCGGACGAGATGTTCGATATGCCTACGGACGCGCCCAAAGATGAAAACGCGCCCTACAACACCGCAAAGGGTCACATCACGTATACCTATGCGGAGTACGGCGCGCTGATGTGGTCGCTCACCTACTACCTCAACACCTTCCATTGGGACGGCACCGACGAATCGATGGGCGGCGTTGTGGCATCCTCGGGCAAATACCGCACAGTGTACGGCGGCGAGCAGTACGAGGGTGGCGCACAGGATGGCGCGCAGATGTACCTCCTGCCTTGGCTCTATTCCAACGACGCCAACCTCATCAACAGCGCGAATGCGCTCTGCATCTCCGGTGACAATAAGGAGGCACGTGATACGCTCCTTGCGGCTCAAAACATCGACACCGTTTCGCAGGACAATTGGAGAGCTATTGCCGGCCATACGACCGAGAAGACGCAGAAACTCCGTTTGAACGGGCAGAAAGACGAGGTCGATGTTCAGTACGGTCTCAACAGCGAGAAGTTCATCGAGACGTATGCAGCCTTCCTCGCCATCGGCTCCGATTGGAACTCCAACCCCAACGATTCAGATGATTTGACCAAGGAAAGCTCCGGCTGGGGTTACTTCCGTGAGGGTCGTTCGCTCTTCTACGGCGCGGGCACGTGGGATGCCGCCACCCGTAACGAGACCGATCGGCAATACTTTGAATTCGGGCAGATGCCCACTCCCGTTGCCGAAAGATACGCGTTGTATTCCTCCATCAAGGATGCGAACTACAACATGGTCACGTATTCCAACTACGAGAATGCCGCGACCGGCAGAAATGTGGAAAAGGGAGCAAATGCCCAGGCGCTGAGCAGCGGCCTCAAAGTTTACAGCGAGGCCGACATCATCGCCAACCAGGTCTGCCGTCAGGATAAGTGGGGCGCCCGTATGGACTCCGTCGCCTACGCGGTCACCTATAAGGCGCTCGAAGGGCAGAAGATCGGCGGCGATGTCAACGATAGAACGAGAGCCGCAGCGTCCCTCTGCGCCGCACTCACCATCGATAAGAAGCCTCAGATCTCCCTCACCTACGGCGGCGCGCAGCTTCCCAACTTCGTGTCCCAGTGCAAGGAACTCCTCGGCTACCAGTCCGACGAGTATAAGACGACGGGCTCCTTCAAGGATATGATCACCCCCGAGGGCGACGCCGAAGGAAACGATGTTTGGGATCAGTACTATGCGATCGCCAAAGAGATGGGTAATGCGGCCTATAATGGCAACGGCAGCCAGACGGTTGCGCAGTTCCTCGCAGGCAAGACGGTCAACGGCCAGCCCGTAAAGTACGATCCCGACTTTGCGGACACCAAGTTGGATAAAGAGAGCTTCGCCGAGGCGGATACGACCGCTACTTCCCGTTACAGCTTTGCAATGAAAGTTTTGCGCATGGTCGCCTTCACCGAGAAGGACTTCGACCTTCTCATCAGAATGCAGTACGGCCTCAACTCCGTGCGCGACTCCTCCATGTATACCTACAGAGATACGTGGCTCGATCCTCACGATGCGCGCAACAAGCCGGATAATATGCTTGCCTACTACCGTGCACGTCCGCTCAAGAATGGCACCAACACTTTGAATTTGAAGGATGAGAACATCTTGAAGTGGAACACGAAGGGCGGTTATACCGACTCGCAGTTCTTGACGCCTTTCGTCTTCTGCATGACGCAGGCAAGTGAAGCGTACACCAATCTCAGAAGCGCGATGCAGGAAGAGATGAGCCTCGAGTGATCGTGGATTGAAACACGGGCGGTTCCCATATCCCCGCGGGGATATGGGAAGCCGTTCGGCAGAAACAAAGAAAAGGAGGAAGATAAATGGAAGAGAACATTACGGCGGTCGCGGAAGAACCTACTGTCGTAGAAGATTCTGCCGCCGTGGTCGAGACAACGGAAGAAGTTGTCCCCCCCAAGAAAAAGCGCAAGCCCATCAATCAGGCGAAGCTGCAAGATAACATTTGGGGCTGGGTCTTCTGCATTCCGCTTATCGTGGGCACGGTGTGGTTCGTGTATTCCGCGCTCATTATGGCGGTTCTGCTCTCGTTTACGAGATTTTCGATCGGCACCGGCACCGAGTCGCTCATGGAGTACCTCGGCAATTATTCGTCCCATATAGCGACGACGAGACCCATCGTCGGGGAAACCGAAGACGGTCTGCTCATCATGGGAGAAGCCTATTCCGATCCGTTTGTATGGTATAAACAGATCTTTACGCAGACGGGCAACATGGGCGCCGTGGATGCGGCAGGCAACCCGATCATGATGAACGTCATGGGAGCCTACCTCTTCAACACCGTGTTCTACATGATCGGTATCCCGATCGGTATGGTGCTCTCGATGTTCTTCGCGGTCTGTATGTCCCGCGATATCAAGGGCGGCAACCTGTTCCGTGTGCTTTACTACGTTCCCTGCGTTGCGAGTACCATCGCCGTCGTCTATACGTTCAAGTTGCTCTTTGATGCACAGGGCGTCATCAACTCGCTGTTCGGTTCCGATCTGAACTGGCTGGGTGACCACCTCACATGGAATAAAGTCTCCGGTGGCAATTCGCAAGCGGTATTCATGTGTACGGAGTATTGGTGCCAAGGCATCATACAAAAGAGCGTCGTCGTCATCATGTCGGTCTGGAAAGGCCTCGGCGGTACCATCATCTTGTATGTCGCAGGCTTGTCGGGCGTCAATGCGGCGACCAAGGAAGCCGCGCAGATCGACGGTGCAAGCGGTTGGACGATCTTCTGGAAAGTGACGATGCCCGATCTCTATCCCGTCATTTTCTACAACATCGTCACGTCCGTCATCGGCGGTATGCAGATCTACGCAGAGCCCGTCCTGTTCTGGCCGGACGACAAGTCGCTCACCACGATCTCCAACACCTCGGGTTACGTTTCCCTCATCTGGAAGAACGGCCTCACGCCTCCCAGCGAAGGCGGCAACACAATGCCTTCCGCCGGTGCTGCGTACGGTATGTTCCTTGCCATCATCATCTTCTTCATGACGCTCTTCCAGTTCTGGCTTGATTCGAGGAAGAAGGATTAAGGAGGAAGAATAATGGATAACGAAATGATTACAGCTCCCGAAACGGAAGAAGCAGTCGCACCCGCGCCCGCACCCGTCGAGGACGATTCGAAACAGTATTCTCCCATCCGCTATGCGTTTGGCGCAGTGTTGGCGTTCTTCGGAATTTCCTCCAAGACGCACCGCGCGAGCAAGAAGCGCGCAAAACTCGTCGGCGACATCGTCACGTACATCGTGCTTCTCTTCGGCGCCTTCCTCATGGTGTATCCCTTCTGGTGGATGCTCGCGGGCTCCTTTGCCTTCACCAACACGACGGAAGGGCAGGGCTCCCTTCAATCGCTCATTTGGTGGCCGGAGTACAGCACGTTTACCGCTGAAGCCGTAGGCCCGTTCTACAACTACAGCGAAACGTTTTCGCGCGGCATGACCAAGGCACTGGTCTCCATTTTGAGTGACAAGATGTCCTACTGGCGCGCCGTTCTCAACAACCTCATCTATTCCATCGTGCCCGTCGTCGTGGGCGTCATCACCTCCGCCTCCGCCGCATTCTCCTTTGCGAAGATCCAGTGGATCGGCAGGAACGTCGTGTTCTTCTTCCTGCTCGCGGCGGTCATGGTTCCCGGGCCCGCCATCATGTCTACCCAGCTCGCCATGTATACCGACCTTCAAATGGTCGATAACTGGTCGGTCATGGTCGTACCCGGGCTATTCGGCTCCATCATGACGGCATTCTTCATCAGGCAGTTCCTGTTCGGTATGCCTACCTCCATCATTGAGGCGGCGAAGATCGACGGCGCGGGATACTTCCGCATCTTCTGCGGATTTGTCCTTCCCCTTTCGATGCCCGCCATCATGGCGCAGGGACTTCTGTCCTTCATGGGTTGCTGGAACAACTACATGGGTTCGTTCATCTTCATCGATCCGGGCAGCGAGTGGATCAACCTGCCTCACGCGATGTACCTCATGAACAACGCCTATTCGGTCAACAACCACCTCGGCCCTGTCATTGCATCGTCGGTGTTGTGCGTCTTGCCCGTCCTCATCTTGTTCGGGTGCTTCCAAAAACTCATCATCGGTTCCTTGATGCTTACGGGTTCCAAGGAATAAAATTTCCAATAAAAAAGCGCAGCCTCCGCGGCTGCGTTTTTTTGTTCCCTTTTTACCCTATTATTCCCCTCTCATGCTCCCCGCGGTGGAAGCGTATCCTTCACCACCCCCCCCCACTTTTCCCCGCGTATTCACCGCTTTCACGCCTTCACTCCCTTCCGATACCGTCTGCCGCCTAAGCGTGGAAGGGCGCAATTTTCCCGCCGACGCCAAAAAATTTTCCGAGAAGTCTTGAAATCTCCCACAAAATGTTTTATAATGAGAATAGCCATTTTATAAGGGGGATTTTTATGAAACACAAAAAAGTATTTTGTTTGAGTTTAGCGGCGGTCATGGCGTTTTCCGTTGCCGCGCTTGCCGCTTGCGGCGGAAAAGAAGAGGAGCCGCCGAAGGGGCCGGAAGCCAAAGGCTCTCTTGTCCCCACGGAAAATTATGCGTTTCCCGATGAAATCGACGCTCAACTTTACGACAACTATATTAACGGCAGGCAGAATTCCGGTTCCGTCGCGTCGGTGCACGATCCCTCCGTATTCTACGATGAAGCCAGCGAGACGTACTACGCCTTCGGTACGCACTATGCCGTTGCCTCCTCCGAGAATTTGGTCGAATGGAAACAGGAAGTAAAGGATAACGAGTGGAAAAAGCTCTACGGCACGGAAGCATACACCAAGAACGGCACACAATGGCCCATGGCGATCAAGGATACTGTCGATCTTGTCAATCCGGAAATGAATAATGACCCCATCACCACAACGTGGGCGCCCGACGTCAATTATCACGACGGCAAGTACTATATGTATTATTCGCTTACCAGCTACTTCGGCAGTAGCAAATCGGCGATTGCCCGCGTCGAGTCGGATAACGTTTTGGGGCCGTACACCAACAATAAGATCCTGTTCTCCTCCGACGGCAGCGGCAAATCCAATGCCATCGACCCCGAGCTCTTCACGGATAAAGACGGCGGGCTTTGGATGGTCTACGGCTCCACGTTTGGCGGCATCTTTATCGTTGAACTCGAAAACAGCGGCGAAAACTGGGGACTTCCCAAGGAAACACCCGAGGCGGGGAAGGCGTTCGGCAAGAACATTTGGGCGACGGGCAACAACGTCGAAGGGCCGTTCGTGTTCTACAATCCGCTCAACGAGTACTATTATCTCATGACGTCCTACGGCGCGCTTATGTACAGTTACAATATGCGTATCGCCCGCAGCAAGAATCCGGACGGCCCCTACGAGGACGTCACGGGACAACTCATGACGGATGTCAAGAGCAACGGCAGCGGAGGAAACAAGGTCGCCGGCAGTTACAAGTTCGCATTGCAGGGCACCGAACAGGGCTACGCCGCTATGGGGCACAACTCCGTCGTGCAGTCGGAGGACGGCCGTTGGTTTGTCATCTATCATGCGCGCAGGCAGGGCACGTTTACTGCGGACGACGAGAAAAAAGCAGGCGTTACGTCGGGTCACAGCATCCGCGTCAGCCAGCTCTTCTTTAATGAGGACGGTTGGCCCGTCATGTCTCCCACCTTCTATGTCGGCGAAAAGTTCGGCCTTATCACGCAGGAGGAGGCCGCGGGCGATTATCAGATTGTCGTCCATTCGCAGGGCATCACGGCGAAGCCCGTTGCCTCTGTCAACTACACCCTCTCCGCGGACGGCAAAGTCAAGCAAGGCACGACGGAAAAGGGAACGTGGTCGATCAAGGATAGTTTCTATGTGACGATCACCATCGACGAGGTGGAATACAAGGGCGTCATCGTCCCCGGTTGGGATTCGTATACAAAGGCATTCGCAAATCAAAAGCCCGTCTTTGCGATCACGGCGATCTCGTCCCTTACGGATGCCAAACAGGGCGGCAGCCTTTGGGCGATCAGTCCGAGAGAAGCATAACAACAGCGTTTTACCAAGCCCTTTGCGCATCGCGTAAAGGGCTTGCTTTTCAAAAAGGGGGAAAATATGGCGTTAAAATATCCCAAAAATCCGCATTTTAACCGTCTGCAAATGCGCTCGCCCGACTATTCCGGCTGGCAGGAGGGCTGTGCGCACGATCCCTCCCTTCTCGAGTGGGAAGGCCGTTTCTATGCGTTTTCCACCGACACCTTCGGCGCGCCGGGCGGCTACCAGATCCGCGTGAGTGACGACCTGCTCCACTGGGAATACTACGGCACGGCGTTCCACATGGAGGGCGCGGCGGCGCTCTACAGGGCGCACAAGGGCGATGCGGCGCACGGCAACTTGCAGGCGGCGTACGATTGGTGCGTCACGCCCGTGAGTGAAGTGGGCTACGGCGTCTGCACCCGCACGGATGGCAATATGTCCTTTTGGGCGCCACACTGCGTCAGGGGGACGGACGGAAAATTCTGGCTTTACTACTGCCTGACGGGCTATTTCGGCGGCTCCAAGTCGTGTATCGGATTGGCGAAGTCCGAACGTCCCGACGGCGGGTTCGTTTCGGAGGCGCTCCTCGTGCAGTCGCCCGCCGGTTGGCGCACTCCCAACGCCATAGACCCGCAGGTGTTCTTCGCCGAGGGCAGAATGTTTCTCGTCTACGGCTCCTACGGGCTCGGCATCTACCTCATTGAACTCGATCCCGCCACGGGCAGGCGCAAGGAGGAGATGGGTTACGCTGATTTCGCTTCGGGCAAGCGCACATTCGGAGAGTACTACGGCACACGGCTTGCGAGCGGCTCGTTGGAGGGCGGCGTCGTGCACTATCACGAGGGCGTCAAGGTGCTCGGGAAGAACGGCTGGACGCGCAAAAATTACTACTATTTGATGTGCTCATACGGCTCCCTTTCGTCGGCGTACAATATGCGCTGCGGCAGGAGCGAGCGCCCCGAGGGGCCCTATGTGGACGTCAACGGCAACACCCTCATCTGCTCCACGGACATCGGCACGGGCAACAAGATGCTCGGCTCCTTCCGCTGGGAGGACGACCCCGTCGATTTCTTCTGCCCCGGGCACAACGATATGTTCACGACGTCGCGCGGCGTCAACCTCATCTCCTACCACTGCCGCACCAATTATTTTGCGGAGAAGGGTCTCACGCGCTCCAACAACTTCCACTATCTGTATTTGGGGCAGTACGATTTCAACGCAGACGGTTGGCCTGTGATGAACGCCAACCGCTACGCGGGCGAGGAGATCCAGGATGTCTCCGAGGACGACCTCATGGGCATCACGGCGGGCAATTTCGAGGCCGTCGTGTTCACGCAGGGGGTGGGCACGGCGGAGGCAAAGCGCGTTCGCCTGCACACCGACGGCACGGTGGACGGCGCCTACACGGGCACGTGGCGGATGTACGGCGTGCGGTATATCGACCTCACGCTCGACGGCGAAACGTACCGCGGGGTGGTGATGCCCGCGTGGCACGATGCCGCCGGTATGGCGGGGCTCACGGTGACGGCGATGGGCGTTCGGAGCGGCATGGCGCTCCACATGAACAGCACCAACCGGATTTAAGCAAATCATAATAGCGCCGCCCGCGCTTTTTGCGCGGGCGGCGCTCTATATAATAATGTAATGTTTATTTGCGGTCATCGCTATTTTGTTCGCGCTTTTCCCGTTCCTTCAAAATCTCCGCATTCTCCTCGTCGGTCTTCATAAAGTCGGTGCGCGGCGCGGGCTTGGGCTCCCCGAGGCGGATGAAGAGAAACATCAGCCCGCCGAACACGAGCGCCCCCAAAACGCACAAGAGGCACCACCACTCGAAAAAGATAGCGATGGGAACGAGCGCGGCGAGGCACAAACAGGAAAGAATGCAACACGCGATCCGCAAAATTTTCATCGAATTCTCCCGAAAAAGCAGGTATAATTTCTATTCCATTGTATCATAAATCATGGCAAAACACAACATCTTGTGGGTGCAAAAAACCGACAAAAATTCCGCAAAAAACCGCAAAAAATTCCGAAAAAAAGCCTTCAAAACAGTTGACAACCCAAAATCATTGTGATAGAATGAACAAGCTGTCCGAGGAAAAAGGGCGTTTATAAAAATATCGCCAAAACTGCTTGACACGGAACCGCATCCATGATATAATGGTTAAGTTCCCTCTGCGAAGAAGGGCAGCCCGAACTGTCGTTCGGTTTACGAAGATTAAAAATCGAATAAGAAAGAAACGATTTTTTGTAACACAAAAAGCAGTTTCTGTCAATTTTTTGAGCATCAAATAGTACTCAAAACAAAGTCAGCAAAGATAACGATTTTCGTTAGAGCCATCGGCGCATTAGCCTGCGCCGATTCTAAACAATTGAACTTAAGAGTTTGATTCTGGCTCAGGATGAACGCTGGCGGCGTGCTTAACACATGCAAGT
>CANRAR010000008.1 GCA_947628675.1 uncultured Clostridia bacterium | reverse complement strand
GATCAAAGTCGTCATCCCTTACAGCGAGGCGAACACGCTCTTCATGCTCGACTTTGCGAACACCAATATGAATACCACGCAGGGTGACGTCGTCATCGACCTCGGCAACCTCAGGCTTACCGACATCACCATGTCGGCCGGCACGACGGATATCCTCGGCGGCGATGTGATCCTTACCGTCAGCGGCGGCTCGGTTCCCGCAGACGCGAAGTTGTGGCTCGGCGAGGCATCCCTTGATTGGGGCAGCCTTGCACAGGGTCAGACCCTCGGCGACCTCACCGTGAAGACCGCGACCGCCACCTCCGTGACGCTCACCGTTCCCGCGGCGGATCTCACCAAGCAGGTCAACGGGTACACCATCGCTCTCCGCACGGCGGGCGGCGGTATGATTGCAGAGGTCGAAATCGACCCGATCAATATCCCGGGCGAAGCCGCTGAAGGAGACGTGATAGTCGGAGACTACTATATCGTTGCAGAGGGCAACTCCCTTACGTTCGTCAAGAAGACGGTCGGTATGGGCGATACTGCGGAGCTTACGCTCAACGTAAACAAAGGCGATGCGGATGTTCCCTTCAACAACTACAACGTTTCTGCGAAAGTCAACAACGCGGGCGAAGCGGTGTTTGTGAACTCCAACGTTCTCACCGCAAAGGGCAAAGTTGTGTGGTCGCGGTTCGGCAATTCCACGATGCTTGCCATCACCTTCGACCTCTCCGCTGTTGAAATCGACGGCGCGTACGGCTTCCAGATCGGCGCCGATGAGACCAATATCTATACGGTCGGCACGGATCGTAAGATTGCAACGGTAGCCAAATCCTCGCTCAGCGGTACGTCACAACAAGTCACGACGGCCTCCTGCACGGAAGTCGGCTTGAAGGCTAAGACTTACTCGAATGGCGGCATCACATTCTTCTACGATATTGTGGTCACAACGAGTCATACGTGGAGCAGCGAACCGTCGAACGGCTTGTACTACTGCACGGTCTGCGGCGCAATCAGAAAGTATGGCGCATCTGCGGACGGTGAAGGCACCTACATTGCTCCCGCGCTGTTCCAGAACAAGGATCTCCTTACGACCGGTTTGACCTATACCTTCTGGATGGATGCAGTCGGCACGAGCGATTGGAATAAGGTCGCCATGGCAACAGGTCTCGGCGATATTCGTATCCAGATGCCCAACATCGACTTGGCTTGGAAAGATACGGATACGGCTTTGACGCCCGTAGAAAAGGAACTTTGGGATGCACTCGGTACAGCCAATGCGTTCCCGTCTCAGAACCAAACCGGCGGTAGCGGCGTTTGGGATTCGTTCACTCAGTATCATGGCTTCGTGGCAATTGTAATTGAGCCCAACGTAGGCGTGAAGTGGTACATGAACGACGTTTTGATGATAGAGTATTCGGATACCATTGCGGGTCAACCTGCTGAGAAGTTTGTCGAGCTGTTCCTCAGACTTGTACAGCGTACTGGTCTCATTATCGGAAGCAGTTGGTCTAACAATGTCCCGTCCACGGGTGAATGGACTGTGAAGGATTCCATTGTTCTTCCTCAGGTGACGGATGATAGCGGCGTTGCGAAACTCTACAGCAACTATGTTGCCGAGAACTCGAAGTATACCAATGATACGTATACCGATCCTCGTACGCAGAATTCGCATACGATTGGTGATCGCACTGCGAATAGCCGCACGGCGACCCACACCTACGGTACGGTCGGCGAGAACACGGATGCACTCTGCACGGTCTGCGGTGCAATCAATCCCAACCATACGCACGTGTATGAGAATAAGAAGTGCAAGTACTGTGGCGATATGCAAGAGCACGAACACACCTACGATGCGACCACCCACAAGTGCACACAGTGTCAGGAATTTGCACCCATCGAGAACGACATCCATGAGTACACCAATGGCGTCTGCTCCTGCGGAGTTGTCTGCACTCACCCCGATCAAGAGGATACCTGTGAATACTGCGGTGCCGTGTATGGCAGTAACGACAGTACGCTCGCAAAGGCCGACTTCAAGCATTGGGTCGATCCTTATGAGACGAACAGGTACACGGTAGAGAAGGGCAAGAGCGTTAAGTTGACGGCTACCTACTCCGACGGCGGCGTGGGTACATGGAACGGTCTCATGACGCACATCTTTGGGTTTGACGGGAAGGATTTGTGCTTCCGTCCGGCGGGCGACTGTGCGCAGACCAATGCGGCCGGCGGCTGGAATTACGGTACGCATGGCGGTACATTGACCCCCGGCTTCATGGGTAACCCCACCGATGAGAACCCTGAGGATGATGCAGCAGCTAATGCTTATATCACTCTGAAAAAGACCGCTAAGTTCGAATGCTTGGTTGAGTACACCGACGACGGCAAGCTTACCGTCACTGTTACGGTGTTCGGCTCTGACGACGCGCAGACCACGGATGATCAGGTTCTGAAACTCGAACTTACCGGCGGCACGGCTGACAGCTACGAGATCGGATTTGTGCTTGACGGAGCAGAAATCACCGAGGCGGGTGCTACGATTACTACCTTCGGCTGGTATTGGGCAGACTGATAAGCGCAATGGCTGAACTACAACCCCAATCTCACTTCGAGTGAGTGAACAGAAAAAGACCCACGGTTTCCGCGGGTCTTTTTCTGCACTTTCGCACCCGCCCCGCCCGCAATTCGTCCCACCCGCCCCAAACGTGCCGTCTACCCGCCCGCCCTCCTCCCCCCTTACCCCCCTCCTCCACAGGAGGAGGGGGTAGAATGACGCGTAGGACGGAATGGGGGAGTGGACTTCGTTGTTCGGGATTCTTCACCCCCTCCCGCGCCCTGCCCCCACAGGGGGCAGGGCGCGGGAGGGGGGTCAGAATGACGCGGGATAGGTGGCACGGGAGGGGGGTCAGAATGACGCGGAACCCCAAGCGGGAAAAGTCCGCTGCGATCGATCCAAATATATCTTGCTTTTCCGTCTAAAAAATGGTATAATATTCTCAAAGCCGCTCACGGTGGGCGGTATCCGATAAGAACGCCGGAAATTTCACGGGAGGAGTTTGCGTTGATAAAAACCTCGATACGTTTTTTTGACGATATCCCCGTTCGCGCGGTTTGGAATGACGCGCAGAACAAGTGGTATTTCAGCGTTCTGGATATCATTGCGGCGATCCGCGGTGAACCTTCCTATGAAAAAAACCGCAATTATTGGAAGTATCTCAAAGCAAAATTAAGACGGGAAAACAGTCAGTTGGTTAGTGCCACTACCCAACTGAAATTGACCGCAAAAGACGGAAAACGGTATCTATCCGACGCCCTCGACGCGGACGGTATTCTTTTGCTCGCCGCCGAGTTTCCCGCCAAGGTGGGCGCGAAATTCATCGCTTGGTTTACCCGCGCGGACGATACTGTTGACGGCAAGAGCAAGCAAAAGGCGTATGCGCTGTTTGAAAGCACCCTGCCGGATGCGATCGAGGCCGGAACGGTGAAGGGGCTGCAACAAATTCATTCCTATCTCTTCGGCGGATTATACGATTTTGCAGGGCAAATCAGAACGGTGAACATCGCAAAAGGCGGATTTGCGTTCGCCCCCGCAATGTATTTGCAGGATACGCTGAAAAGCATTGAAAAAATGCCCGAACGCACGTTTGAGGAAATCGTGGATAAATATATCGAGATGAATGTTGCGCATCCGTTCCGCGAGGGGAACGGCAGAAGTACGCGCATTTGGCTGGATATGATGTTGAAGAAAAATTTATCGGTTTGCGTCGATTGGAGCATGATCGACAAACGAGAATATTTGAACGCAATGAAGCGGAGCGTAGCCGACGGAACCGACATCAAAAATTTGTTGAAAACCGCTTTGACCGATAAGATAGCCGACCGCGAAGTGTTTATGAAGGGGATCGACTACTCCTACTACTACGAGCAGGAAGATTAAAATAAACCGCCGCTTTCCCGTCTCCATTGCAAAGAGGCTCCATAAATCATATGGCGCTTTTCCCGAAAGCCGCAAGGGAGACTTCCGAGAAGGGGCGGGTAGGCGGGAGTTGCGAGGGGGCAGACCCCCACCCCCTTGATCCCCCTCCCAAGAGGGGGCAGGATAAGGGAAAAATTATGCTTTTTCTGTGCATTTCCGCAATTTCCTTTCAAAATCGGTTGACAAGCCGTTGCCTTTATGGTAAACTTTGCTTACACACCAAATGTGGGGTGTAATTTTTTTGTATGGAGTTTTCTCACAATGGCTGTCAAATCCACGAGAATGAAGGTCACGTTTGAATGCACCGAGTGCAAAAACCGCAACTACGATAGTTTCAAAAACAAGCGCAACGATCCCGACCGTCTCGAACTCAAAAAGTACTGCCCCGTCTGCAAAAAACACACGGTGCACAAGGAATCCAAGTAAGCGCTTTTGCGCATCGGAGAAAAATCATGGCGAAGAAAGACAAGGCTCCCATCGCGGAGAGCGAGGCGCCTGAACAAAACGTAAAAGCCGAAAGAGCCGAAAAGGTCGCAAAGGGTGCGCCCAAAGCCGAAAAAAAGGCGGATAAAAACAAGAAGCCCAACATTTTCGTGCGCATGGGCAGGAAACTCAAGGAGACGTTTTCCGAACTCAAACGCGTGACGTGGCCGACGCTGCCCAAGGCGCTCAAAGCAACGGGCGTGGTGCTTGTGGTCGTCCTCATCTTTACCGTGCTCGTGACGGGCGTCAACTATGGGTTCGGCGAGCTTTTGGAACTTTTGACATCTTTGGGAAGTGAGGTATAACGCGGCATGGCATCCGTAGACACCGAGCCCAAGTGGTATATCCTTCACACATATTCCGGGTATGAGGCGATGGTTCGGGAGAGCCTGTTCCGCCTCATCGAGAACAACAACCTGAGCGACCAGATCGCCGACGTGAAGATCCCCACCGAGCAGACCATCGAGGAAAAGGCAAACGGTAAGAAGAAAGTCGTGGAACGCAAACTTCTGCCTTGCTATGTCTTTATCAAGATGATCTATTCCAACCAACTGTGGTACCTCGTGACCAACACCCGCGGCGTGACGGGCTTTGTGGGCCCGCAGGGACGCCCCATCCCCATGAAGGAGGATGAGATCCGCAAGATGCGCCTCGAGGACTACGTGACGGACGCCGATTTCAAGGCGGGCGACCGGGTGACCATCGACAACGGCCCTTTGGAGGGCTTCCTCGGCACCATCCGCGAAGCCAACGACGAGACGCAGCGCGCCAAAGTCACCATTACCATGTTCGGCAGGGCGCAGGACGTCGAGGTGGAGTACATCCAGATGACCAAGATCGCCCCCGACGCGGTGGAAGTCAGCAAGGACGAAGAGTAAAATTAAGGAAATCATCGCCGCAACGGCACCCTTAATAGGGCTCCCGAAAAAGATTTGCGCAGCAAAGATTTTTTGGGAAGAGGAGAAACAACGGAGCGAAATTGCATTTTCCGCTTGCGGGAAATGCTCAAAGCGAAGTTTGTTTCGACGGCGCGGCGACGAAGTGGGAGGCGGTAAATCTTTCATGCCGCCGAAAAAACCACAAATAAGGAGTAACTTTTATGGCAAAGAAGGTAACCGCAGTCGTAAAACTGCAACTTCCCGCCGGCAAAGCCACCCCCGGCCCGCCCGTAGGTTCTACGCTCGGCCCGCACGGGATCAACATCCCCGGCTTTACCAAGGAATTCAATGCAAAGACGGCGCATCAGGAGGGGCTCATCATCCCCGTCGTGATGACCATCTATCAGGACCGCTCGTTCACGTTCGTCTTGAAGACGCCGCCCGCGCCCGTTCTCATCAAGAAGGCGCTCGGCATCGAGACGGCTTCCGCCGTTCCCAACAAGACGAAGGTCGGCAAACTCACCAAGGCGCAGGTCGAGGAGATCGCCAAGACCAAGATGCCCGATCTCAACTGCACGTCGCTCGAGAGCGCGATGAGCATGATCAAGGGCACGGCGCGCAGCATGGGCATCACCGTTGAGGAATAAGGAGGCGAGATCATGGGTAAGAAATATATTGAAAGTCTCAAATCCTACGACAAGACCCGCGCGTACGATGCGGGCGAAGCGATGAACCTCGTCATTGCCAACGCCAAGGCGAAGTTCGACGAAACGGTGGAACTGCACGTGCGCCTCGGCATCGACCCGAGGCAGGCAGACCAGCAGGTCCGCGGCGTGTTGGTGCTCCCGCACGGCACGGGCAAGACGAAGACGGTTCTCGTCATCGCCAAGGGCGAAAGGGCGGATGCGGCACAGGCCGCGGGCGCGGATTTCGTCGGTGCCGAGGAGATGGTGCAGAAGATCCAGACCGAGAACTGGTTCGGGTTCGACGTGATGATCACGACCCCCGACATGATGGGCGTCGTCGGCCGCATCGGGCGTTTGCTCGGCCCCAAGGGTCTCATGCCCAACCCCAAGTCGGGTACCGTCACGATGGACGTTGCAAGAGCCGTGCAGGAAGTAAAGGCAGGTAAAGTGGAGTACCGTCTCGATAAGACCGCCATCATCCACTGCCCCATCGGCAAGAAGAGTTTCGGGCAGGAGAAATTGCTCGACAACTTCAACGCCCTCATGGACGCCATCGTCAAGGCCAAGCCCGCCGCCGCGAAGGGGCAATACATCAAGAGCGTGACGCTCGCTTCCACGATGAGCCCCGGCGTGAAGGTCGCCTACACGAGAATGTAAAAAAGGGGCGCGGAATTTCCCTCAAAATCGCTTGACGAAAGTTCCGCTACCCTGTATAATGAACTTGTTCATCGAAAGATGGACGTCTGCCGCAGACAACGGGCGCCGCAAGGCTCAATCTCCCGTCGAGGTGGGAATTCAGCAAGGTTTTGCCGAACTCCGTGCCGTTCTGCGGTGCGGAGTTTTCTTATGGGCGCGCCCGCGGGCGTTCCCGCTAATCGGCGCGAAAGCGCTACGGAGGTAAATATGTCGGAAAATCTGGAAGCCAAAAAGGTCGTCGTAGAAGAGATCAAGGCGAAGATCAACGCGAGCAAGTCGGTTGTTCTCACCCATTACGACCGCCTGACGGTTGCCGAATCGACGGCTCTCCGCAGAAAGTTCCAAGAGGCGCAGTGCGAATACAAGGTGTATAAAAACACCCTCGTGCGCAAGGCGTTCAACGAACTCGGCGTGGAGGGGTTCGACGGCGACCTCAACGGCGCCACGGCGTTTGTGTTCTGCCCGGACGAGACGAGCGGCTGCTCCATCATCGCAAAGTCGGTGAAGGAAAATCCCGCTCTCGCGGAAAAACTCGTTCCGAAGAGCGCGTATGTCGGCGGCGCGTATGTCGATGCGGAGGGCGTGAAGAAACTCGCCGCCATCCCGTCGAGAGAAGTGCTCATTGCAAGAATGCTCGGGTGCTTGCAGGCGCCCATTGCGAATTTCGCCTACGTGTTGAAGGCGATCGCAGACCAAAAATCTTAAAAATTATCGGAGGGTAAAAAAATGGATGTTCAGAAGCTCATTGAAGAAGTAAAGGCGATGACCGTGGTCGAACTCAACGACCTTGTGAAGGCGCTCGAAGAGGAGTTCGGCGTTTCCGCCGCCGCTCCCGTTGCCGTTGCCGGTGCAGGCGCAGGCGCTGCCGAGGCCGCTCCCCAGGAAGAGGAAAAGACGGAGTTCGATATCGTCCTCAAGGATTTCGGCGCCAACAAGATCGCCGTCATCAAGGCGGTGCGCGAATTTACCGGTCTCGGCCTTGCCGAAGCCAAGAAGGCCGTCGAGGCGCTCGGCGTCCTCAAGGAAGCCGTGCCCAAGGCGGACGCAGAGGCCGCTCTTGCCAAGCTCAAGGAAGCCGGCGCGACCGCGGAACTCAAATAAGGAGAGAACTTTTCGGCCCCGCCGTACGCGTCGGGGCCTTCTCTATTTACGCGGAATGCGGAAATTTCGCCCCAAAATGCGTAAACCGCTTGACGAAAGGCGCGTTTGCGCGTACAATAGAGGGGTAACAAGCAGGAGGATATTCCCGTGAAAAAGAAATCAGTACGCCGCTTTGCCGCGGCTCTCACCGCCGCCGTCATCGGCGCGGGCGCCGTGTGTATGTTTGCGGCCTGCACGAGCGATCATCCCGAGATCACCATTACCTATTCCTTCAACGGAAACGACTACGAGGTGGAGTACGTGCTTTCGCGCGAGAACGCGCCCGAGACGGTGCAACACTTTATCGAACTCGCCGACGCAAAATTCTACGACGGAACCGTCATCCATAACTACGATTCGAACTTCCTCTATGGCGGTGGGTACACCATCGAGGACGGGGTGCTCACCGAGAAGGATTACTTCTCCTTTGTGAAGGAGTATGAAAAGGAGCACGACGCGTTTACGCAGACGGTGTTCAAGACGGACGGGACGACCCCGCTCTATACGGTGGTGGGCGAATTCCCCAAGGCGGGGCGCGGCCCCGAGCGGAGCACGTTGTTCCACTCGCAGGGCTCGCTTGCCATGTACTACAACGACTATAAGAATTTCACCTACGACGTAAACGTGGAGCGCGCGGACGGCGGGAAGGGCAACGACGGCGAGAAGATGGACAAGAAATCGTACCTCTACAACAGTACGACGAGCCTCTTCTATACCTTCCTCGGGGTGAGCAACGACGAACGCAACGAACTCTACGCCGTGATCGGACAGACCAAGGACTACGAAGGGCAATTGGTGCCGCTCATCGACGCCATCAACACCTATTCCGAGGGGCTCGGGGAGGATAAATCGTTTACGACGCCCTACGAGGAATTCCCGCAGAAGCCGCTGTATCTCTTCAGCCTCGTGCAGAAGGGCGACGACGACTTTGAGGCGTTGCGGTTGAATGCCGTCGAGGCGGAGGACTTCAACACGCCGCTCGATATGCCCATCTATGTGACGTCGGTGAAGGTCAACAAATATTAAAATACCGAAAACTAACGCAGTGAAAAAGCGGACGCCCATGGGCGTCCGCTTTACGTTTAGGGAAGATACCCGCCCCGCTCTCCCGCCGCCGACGCAAAGCGTCGGCGGCGGGAGAGCGGGGGCGGTATGAGGGGGGGATGCGTTCTACGTGGGGATAATTATTCGTAGAAGGTGTTTGTGAGGAGTACACCCCATCACTCGCTGCGCGGAAACTCTCTCCAAGGGGGGAGCCAAGGTGCGCGGGGCGGTATGTGGGGATCACTGCTCCGTGATGTTGGTGACTTTTCCGTCTTCGACGTCCACGCGGAAGGTGCGCACCTCGAAGACGCGCTCCCTGCGGCGGTAGACGAGCCCCACGCGGCGGGGATCGTCCGTCGGCACTACCTCCTCGAAGTCGCCGAGGAAGCCCTTGAGCACCGCCGCTTTGGGCTTCAACGCGTCGCAGAGGTAGGGCTCGACGTCCGCGCCGATGAGGGCGCTCTCCAAAAAGGCGAGGGCGAACGTCGCTTCGGTGGGCGCGCGGGAGGAGCGGAGGGTGCACGAAAGGAGTTCCGCGCCCTTCCACGTGCAGAGGGCGGTGTGCCCGACGCTATCGAAGATGCGCACCTCGGCTTGAAGCGTTTCGCCCCTTTCGAGCACTTTGCCCTCGCCCTGCGCCCAAATTTCTCCGTCCCGCGAGAGGAGCAGGAAGCGCTCCTCCGTCTCGAGGAGGATGCCGCCGCAACAGGCGCACGGCTTGCACGGTTCCAGCGCCTCGGGGAGGGGAATGAGGTGGAAGCCCGTCTCGTTCTCGAGGTTGAGCGTCAGCCGTCCCTGCATACACAGCGTGAGACGGGAGCCCGCGACCCGCTCCTGCCAAATGACGCGGAGGGCGGGGTCGTCGCGCACGTAGTCGTGAAGGTAGACGGCGACGTCGCCGCCCGAGAAGTAGAGTTTGACGTGGGGCGGCGGGGAGAAGAGGAATTCCTCGTCGAAGCGGAAGCGGACGGGAACATAGCCGATCGCCGCGCATTCGCAATAGAGACCATCGGCGGGATCCACCTCGGCGGAACGCTCGAAGCCGTCCACCACGCCGAAATATGCGCCGCCCACCGTGAGCGCGCCCCGCTTTTCCGACAAAAAATATACCCGCATACTGTTATCAATGTATAATGCGATAAAATTATGTCAACAATTTTGCCGAGGTGACGCTATGAACAAAATCAACGGCTACACGGAAGAAGAGGCGACGGGGCTCATCGAATACATCTACACGGGCAAAAACGCGGGGAAGACGCTCTCCTATCTCTTTGAGACGTACGGCAAAGAGCACAGCCGCGCCAAGGGGAGCGTGCGGAATTACTACTACGCCCTCTTAAAGAAGCGCGACGATTCGCGCGTGGAGCGCATTCTGGAGGGGAAGGATCTCCATGCGGAGACCATCAGACCCTTCACCGAGGAGGAGACGGACGAGATGCTGAAAAAGGTGCTCGCGGAGAAGAGCAAGGGGCTCTCGGTGCGGCGCGCCATTATCAACGTGGCGGGCGGCGACGAAAAGCAGATGCTACGCATTCAGAACAAGTACCGCAATCTTCTCAAAAAACAGCCCGAACGGGTGGCGAAGTTTGCGCGCGAGGCGGGCATTCCCGAGGAAAAGAGCTTTTTGCAGCGCAAGTTGGAGCGGGAGATCGATATGCTCTACGCGCGGCTTTCGGAGGAACTGCGCAGGGAGAACGCCGCACTGAAAGCCGAGTTGGAAAAATTACGCAGGGAGCGGGGCGAATAACGCGCGTATGCTTTCACAAACTGAAAGCGACGGGAGAACCGTTCGGAGGAAACTATGGAAAAACTGTTTTGTCTCGGACTTCTCTTTGGCATGGTGGGCGGCGCGCTCATCGTTGCCAACAGCTACAAGGCGCGTTCGCTCGTGAAGAAGAGCCAATCGGAGATCATGGAAAAGGTCGATGAGAAGATGGACGCTTGCCTCAAGCAGATGGAGCCCAAGGAGAGCGGCAAGAAAGAAAAGAAAGCAGAGAAGTAACAAAAAGGCGGTCGGCGCAATGCGCCGACCGCTCTTTTGTTTTTTAAATGAGGGTCTGAATTTTGGATTTATGATTGCATTTGCTTGGGAACGGTGCTATTATTATATAGCCAATGATCGTTGAGCGGCATCCTATTGAAGATATGCAAGGTTTTTGAAGCGCGATGTTCCCGACATTATGGAAATCATGGAAGCCGAGGAGTGAGAAAAGATGGTACCCGATAAGAGTTATTCCGAAATTGTAAAGATCGTTCAATCGGCGCGGGAACGCGCGTTTTATAAGGTGAACGAGGAACTCATCGGAATGTATTTGCAAATCGGCAAATATGTATCCGAAAACTCCCGCGACGCGGCTTACGGTGATGCCTATGTGGAAGGGCTCGCCGACTTCTTTGCGAAAAACTATCCCGAGCTGAAAGGGTTTACCCGCCGCGGGCTGTACCGTATGCGGCAATTCTACGAACTCTACGGCGAGGATGAAAAAGTGTCACCACTGGTGACACAATTGAGTTGGACGAACCATCTCATCATCATGTCGTCTTGCAAATCACCCGAAGAGAGATATTTCTATATGGCGCTTTGCGCAAAGGAAAGATATTCAAAACGCGAACTTGCCCGTCAAATAGACAGCGCCTATTATGAGCGCTATATGCTCTCGCAAAAGCCGATGACGCCCGCGATCGCCGAGGCAAAGCAAAGTACGTCCAATGTGTTTCTTGATACCTATACGTTGGAATTCCTCGACGTCCCCGAATCGGTCAGCGAGAAGGATTTGCAGAAGTCGATCATCGATAATTTGAAAAACTTCATTTTGGAAATCGGCAGGGACTTTTCATTCGTCGGCGAGGAATACCGCCTGCAGGTGGGCGGACACGACTATTTCATCGACCTGCTATTTTATCACCGCGGGCTGTCCTGTCTTGTGGCATTTGAACTCAAAATCGATGAGTTTAAGCCCGAATACGTCGGCAAAATGAATTTGTATCTTGAGGCGCTCGACCGCGATGTGAAAAAGCCGAATGAAAATCCGAGCGTCGGCGTCATTCTCTGCGCGAAGAAGGACGATGAGGTGGTGGAGTACGCATTGAGCCGTTCGCTTTCGCCGACAATGGTCTCTGAGTATAAACTCAAACTCATCGATAAAAAGCTGCTTCAAAAGAAGTTAAAAGAATATGTCGAACTTGCGGCAAGCGAGGAGTATTGAAAGCCGATGACGGATAGAAAGTAACAAATGCGTGATCGGCAGGCGAACTTTGAGCACACTTGTGCGCCATCTCTGACAATCAGGGTATGTCAGCAAATGAAATACCCCGCGTTCTGCGCGAGAACCATTCGCGGATCCCGTAAAAATCTTGCAAAATGGCGGCGGGTATGCTATAATGCAAGCATGGAAACGAGGATCGTCGCGTTCGACATCGGCGACAGGCGGGTGGGCGTCGCCTACTCCGACCCCTTCGGCAGTTACGCCGTGCCGGGGGAGACCTACTTCCGCGTGGGGAATTTCTCCGAGGACGTGAAGGCGGTCGCCGCCATCGCGCGGGAGCGGGGCGCACAAGTTATCGTGTGCGGGCTGCCCGTAAACGCCGACGGCACCGAGAGCGTACAGACGGAAAAGACCCGACGCTTCATCGACGCCTTGGAGAAGGAGGCGGACGTTCCCGTCGTGTGCGAGGATGAGCGCTACACCACCTTAGAGGCGCGGCGCGACCTTGCGGCATCGGGGATCTCCGCCAAAAAGGACAAGCGCAAGAAGGCGGTGGATTCCCTTGCGGCGACGTACATTCTCGAAGGATACCTTGCAAAGAGCAAAAGGAGGCAGGATATGAAAGGGGAAATGAAGGAAGAAAACAACGATTACGAGGACGACAACATTATCGAACTCATCGACGACGACGGCAACACCTTCCGCTTCGAGCATCTCATGACGTTCGAGTACAAAAACGAGTGGTATGTTGCCCTCACGCAGGTGAAGGAAGCCGAAGAAGCCGAGGCCGAGGACGATGAGGAGGGCGAGGAGGTCGCCATCTATCACATCGTCGGCGAGGGGGAGGATGAGCACCTCGAGACCATCGAGGACGACGCGCTCCTCGACGAGGTGTTTGCCGAGTTCACCGCGCAGTACGAGGACTTCGAGGACGCGGACGAGGCGGCAAGTTTGGAGCCCGACGAGGAATAAAAGAGCCCCTTTTTCCGTGGAAATGCGAACAGGCGCAGTTTTCCGCGCAAAATCGTTTGCCTTTTTTCCGCGGATATGGTAGGATAGGGCTATAAAACGCAGAGATGCGGAGCAGTAACCCCATTTTTCGGCACAGAGAGCCGCCGGTCGGTGGAAGGCGGCACGGAGAAGGGGGCGAACTCGCCGCGGAGCGGCTTTCCCGAAGGCATGGCTGTGTAGGGAAGGGCGGCGCCCCCGTTATGGGTTTGAGATGGCGGGTTTTCCCGCAAAAAGAGTGGTACCGCGCGTTTTTCCGCGTCTCTTGATGAGGCGCGGTTATTTATTTTGGAGGATGGTATGGAAAAGTATCGCAGGCAGTTTATTTTACCCCCCGAGCCGTGCATGGACTGGGCACAGAAGTGCGTCGTGGAGCGCGCGCCCGTCTGGTGCAGTGTGGATCTGCGCGACGGCAACCAAGCCCTCGTGGAGCCCATGGATCTTGCGACCAAACTGGAATTTTTCGACCTCCTCGTAAAACTCGGCTTCAAGGAGATCGAAGTTGGCTTCCCCGCCGCGAGCGAGACGGAGTACGCCTTCCTGCGCTCCCTCATCGAGGAGGAACGCATCCCCGCGGACGTCACCGTGCAGGTCTTGACGCAGGCGCGCGAGCACATCATCCGCCGCACCTTTGAGGCGGTGAAGGGGGCGAAAAACGTCGTCGTGCACGTCTATAATTCCACCTCCGTCGCCCAGCGCGAGCAGGTTTTCAGAAAATCGCGCGAGGACATCAAGAAGATTGCCACGGACGGCGCGCTTCTTCTCAGAGAGCTCACCGACGAGGCGGGCGAGAAGTACCGCTTTGAGTACTCGCCCGAGAGTTTCACGGGCACAGAGCCCGAATACGCGCTTGAAGTCGTCAATGCCGTTTTGGACATTTGGAAGCCGACGGCGGATCGGAAGGCCATCATCAATCTCCCCGCCACGGTGGAGAACGCCATGCCGCACGTCTACGCGCAGCAGGTGGAATATTTGCACAAACATATGCTCTACCGCGGGAACGTGGCGCTCTCCCTGCACCCGCATAACGACAGGGGCACGGGGGTTGCCTCCGCGGAGTTCGGGTTGCTCGCGGGCGCCGACCGCGTGGAGGGGACGCTCTTCGGCAACGGCGAACGGACGGGCAACTGCGACATTGTGACCGTCGCTATGAACCTCTTCTCGCAGGGCGTAGAGACGGGGCTGGACTTCTCGGATATGCCCGCCGTCGTCTCGGCGTACGAGCGGTTTACGGGGCTGAAAGTTTCCCCCCGCCAGCCGTATGCGGGCGAACTCGTGTTTGCGGCGTTTTCGGGCTCCCATCAGGACGCCATCGCCAAGGGGATGCGCTTCCGCGAGGAGACAGGCCGCACCGTGTGGGATGTGCCCTACCTTCCCATCGACCCCAAGGACGTGGGCAGGGAGTACGATTCGGACGTCATCCGCATCAATTCGCAGTCGGGCAAGGGCGGCGTTGGGTACGTTCTGGAAAGGGCGTACGGCCTGCGCCTTCCCGCGGGGCTCAAGGAGGCCACTGGCTACGCAGTGAAGCACGTCTCCGACGTCTCGCACAAGGAGCTGAAGCCCGAGGAGATCTACGGCGTGTTCCGCGAGAAGTTCCTCGAGCCCGCCGAACATTTCCGCCTCGGCGAGGTGCATTACAGGCAGGAGAACGGCATTACCGCCATCGTGGAGGTCATCGAGGGCGGAAAGAGCCAAGTTGTCACTGCGACGGGCAACGGGCGTTTGGACGCTGTTTCCAACGCCTTAAAGGCGCATTTCGGCGTACAGTACACCATTCAGACGTACGAACAACACGCGCTCTCCAAGGGCTCGGGGGCGGCAGCCATCTCCTACGTGGGCATCGAGACGGGCGGCAAACTCTATTGGGGCGCGGGCGAACACACCGATATTACCGTCGCCTCCATCCGCGCGCTCACCGCGGCGCTCAACAATTACTTCAAAAAGTAAATTAAATATATTGAAATTTGTTTCCCTCCCCGTCGGGAGAGGCTAAAATATGAGGAAATTTTGGGAGGCAAAACCATGCAACAAAATTCTCGCTGGGAACTCAATAAAAATTTGGCGCAGATGCTCAAAGGCGGCGTCATCATGGATGTCACGACGCCCGCACAGGCGAAGATCGCGGAGGAGGCGGGCGCCTGCGCCGTCATGGCCTTGGAGCGCATTCCCGCGGATATTCGCGCGGCGGGCGGGGTGGCGCGTATGTCCGACCCCAAGATGATCAAGGAAATTCAAAATGCGGTCTCCATTCCCGTCATGGCGAAGTGCCGGATAGGGCACATCGCCGAGGCGCAGATCTTGCAGGCGATCGGTATCGACTACATCGACGAGAGCGAGGTGCTCTCGCCCGCCGACGATAAATATCATGTCGATAAGACCAAGTTCGACGTGCCGTTTGTGTGCGGCGCGCGGGATCTCGGCGAGGCACTCCGCCGCATTGCGGAGGGGGCTTCCATGATCCGCACGAAGGGCGAACCGGGCACGGGCGACGTCGTGCAGGCCGTTCGCCATATGCGCATGATGAATGCGGAGATCCGCGCGATCGTCTCCATGCGGGAGGACGAACTCTATGAGGAAGCGAAAAAGTTGAGCGTTCCCTATGAACTCGTCGCTTTTGTGCACGAAAACGGGAAATTGCCCGTCGTCAACTTTGCGGCAGGGGGCGTTGCCACCCCCGCGGACGCCGCGCTCATGATGCAACTCGGCGCGGAGGGCGTGTTCGTCGGGAGCGGCATCTTCAAGTCGGGGAATCCCGCAAAGCGCGCCCGCGCCATCGTGCAGGCGGTCACAAATTACAACGACCCCGCCGTGCTCGCTACGCTCTCCGAGGATTTAGGCGAGGCGATGGTGGGCATCAACGAGCAGGAGATCGCCCTCCTCATGGCGGAACGCGGGAAATGAGAATCGGCATCTTCGCCCTGCAGGGGGCGTTTATCGAGCACGAGCGGGCGTTTGCCGCGCTGGGCGCGGAGTGCACCGAGATCCGCCGCCGCGCCGACTTCACGGACGCGTTCGACGGAGTCATTTTGCCCGGGGGAGAGTCCACTGTGCAGGGGAAACTGTTGCGCGAGGAGGGGCTCCTCACGCCGCTGAAAGAGGCGATCGAGGGCGGGCTTCCCGTGTTCGGCACCTGCGCGGGGCTCATTCTACTCGCCAAACGGCTCACGAACGACGAAAACGTCTATATCGGTACGATGGACGTCGCCGTGCGCCGCAATGCCTACGGGCGGCAACTCGGCTCCTTCCGCGCCGGTGTGGAGTTGAAGGGCATCGGCAAATTCCCCGCCGTCTTTATCCGCGCGCCGTATATCGAAGAGGCCGGGGCGGCGGAGACGCTTGGGACGGTGGACGGAAAGGTCGTCGCCGCGCGGCAGGGACATATGCTTGCCACCGCATTTCACCCCGAACTCACGGACGACCTGCGCGTTCACGCATATTTTTTGAAGATGATCGAAGGAAAAGCATAAAATTTGCAGGACTTTGCCCCGCCCGATTGACTTTTCGGGCGGGGCGTGTTATAGTTTGCGTATGAATGCGGTCAATTACGACAGGGTGATGCAGGAGATATTGGAGAGCGCCGCGGGGAAGAGACTGCTTCTCCACAGTTGCTGTGCGCCGTGCTCTTCGTACTGCCTCGAAGAGGTCGCGCCGAAGATCAAGACCACCGTCTTTTACTACAACCCCAATCTCGACAGCGAGGAGGAGTATCTCCGCCGCAAGGGGGAGCAGATGCGCTTTTTAGAGGAGACGGGGCTCGCCGATTTTCTCGACTGCGACTATGCGCCCGAGGAATTTGCCGCCATTGCCCGCGGCTACGAGGGCGAGAAGGAGGGCGGCGCGCGGTGCACACGGTGCTTTGAACTCCGCCTTTCCCGCACGGCAAAGGAGGCTAAGGCGCGCGGGTACGACTACTTTGCTACGACTTTGACCCTCTCCCCGTTGAAGGACGCAAGACGCATCAACGAGATCGGATCTCGGCTCCAAGAGGAGGTGGGCGTTTTGTACCTTCCCACCGATTTCAAGAAGCGGGGCGGGTACCTGCGCTCGGTGGAACTCTCCCGCGAGTACAACTTGTACCGCCAAAACTACTGCGGCTGTATCTATTCCAAAAACGCTTCCCGATAGGGCATTTTCCCCCGTTCTTGACATTTATTAAGAAAAAAGATAGAATCATCGTGATATTTTCACGGCGAACGCGCATACGCTCCCCATATTCCGAAAGAGGATCAAGTTGAACATGATCAATGCCGATAAAGTTTTACAATGGAAAAAGGATATCGAGGTCTCCGTCGATTTTTATAACGAATGGTTTATCAATTTCGCGCCGAAAGCATATCGTGATACGCGGGCGCATACGGCAAAGGCTGTGCTCGAATCTCTGGAGGAATTGAACGACTTAACGGAGATCACCCCGCAAAAATTATTGCAAAATCCCGAGGCGATCGCCATTTTGCGGATGTGCACGATCCCGCCCTTGGCGCGCGACAGGCTTACGGGGCTGGGACATTTGAACAGATCCTTTTTGAGTACCGTTGAAGAGACGGGCGGCTGTCCGCCCAAGATGAAAAAGGCGGCCGTCTATGCCAATTTAGAGGCCATTGCCGCCGTCATTCAAAAGTTGATCGATTTCGATATTTTCCCGTGGCTCCGAAACGGAAGCGCCCCGACGGAAAAGGAGTTGTTCCGCGCGTCGTCCGTTGTTGCCGACAGACTGTGCGGCGCCATGGCGAACCCCATCATCCGAAACGCCCAAGAACAACGCCAATTGGCGCGGATAGAGGAATTTTTGTCGCAAAAGGGCTATCAAAAAGTGGCGGACAGGCATATCTCCATCGAGAAGATGGCGCAGGGTACGTTCACCTTCCGCTTCAACGTGAAAGCGAATCTGACGGATGCGCCCATTGGGGATACGGTAAACATTCCCGTTGACGTCGTCATAAAGAGGAAGAATGCGCCCCAAGCGGCGACGCCCGTTTTTATCGAATGCAAGTCGGCGGGGGATTTCACCAATACCAACAAGCGCAGGAAGGAAGAGGCCATAAAAGCCGCACAACTCAGAAATACCTTTGGGAAAGATTGTACGCTGTATCTTTTCCTGTGCGGATATTTCGATTCGGGATATTTGGGATATGAAGCCGCAGAGGGCATCGATTGGGTCTGGGAGCACAGGATCGGCGATTTGGAGTTGTTGGGGATATGACCGTTCGCAAAGAAAAACTGTTGGGGCAATACTTTACGCCCCCCGATCTTGCAAAAGATATTGTGCAAGCGACGCGTACCCGATATAAAGACGGCGCGATCTCCATTCTCGAGCCGGCATTTGGGAAGGGCGCTTTTTTGGATGCGCTCAAAGTTGCCGACGTTCATTATTCCAAGTTTTGCGGCGTGGAACTCGATGGCTCCCTCCTCTCCGAATGCCCGTCTGCGGACGTCCTCCATGGCGATTTTACGAGGATGATCCCCGAGCAGTATGACCTGATCCTGACCAATCCGCCCTATACGCGCCACCATTTGATCCCAGCAGAGGAAAAGGAGCGAATGGCACTCCGCATTCGGGAGGAACTCGGCATATCGCTCGATCGCTATGCGGGGCTGCACTGTTATTTTATCCTGTTGGCTGACCGATGGCTGAAAGAGGACGGCATCGCCGTTTGGCTCCTTCCCGCCGAAATTTTGGATGTGAACTACGGACAGGCGCTCAAATTTTATTTTACGCACCGCGTACAACTCCTGCAAGTGCATTTGTATAATACGCAAAGCAGTTCGTTGTTCCCCGGGGCGACCGTCTCCTCCTGCGTTGTCGTATATCGCAAGAGGAACCCCGATGCGCGGGAGGACGTTCTGTTTACGTACGGAAACCGTATGGGCGCACCTGAGATAAGCAAAACGGTGCCGTCCGAAGCGTTGGACGATCGCTCGAAATGGACGAAAATATTTATGGATAATTCTTCCTCGGGGGAAGATGCTTGTACGCTGTCCGATTATTTTTCCATTAAGCGCGGCATCGCAACGGGGGATAACCGATACTTTATTCTGACGCGGGAAGAAATCGAAAAACGCGGGTTGCCCATCGAATGCTTCACGCCCATTTTGGCGAATCGGCGCGACTTGGATCAAACGGTCATAGAAAACGGCGCCGACGGGTTTCCCGTCATCAAAAACAAGAGATTTGTGTTGGATACAAACTTACCGCTCCCGGAAATAAAAATCAAATATCCGAACCTGTATTCCTACCTATTGTACGGCGAAGATTTGGGGGTGCGGGAAAGATATTTGGTCAAAAAGAGAAAAATTTGGTACAAACAGGAATGCCGCGCGCCCGCGCCGTTCTATTGCACCTACATTGCAAGGAATAACGGAGGCAGTTTCTTCCGCTTTATTTGGAACAAGAGCGATATGATCGCCACCAACAATTTTCTCATGCTCTACCCCAAGCAAGTTTTACTATTCGCAATGGAGCAGGGCGCTATCTCGCAGGGCGAAGTTTTTCGGGCGCTGACGAAAATCAGTTCGGAGACGTTTTTGGGAGAGTCGCGCCAATATGCGGCAGGTATGGCGAAATTGGAGCCGTCGGAATTGGGGAATATCAAAATCCAACTGCGCCTATGACGGGGCGACCTATGAAATTTATGTAAGGCCGTTATTTTCATGTTCGACGAAAAACGCTTCCCGGTAGTGGGAAGCGTTTGCGTTTACTTTATTGTTCCATGGGTTCGCCCGTCAGAAGGTGCCGCCCGAACTGTTCGCGGGAGAGCGGTGTGCCCGTTTCGAGGGCGGAAGCGAAAGTCTCCATGAGGGCGGCCGCGTTGTCTGCGGCAAGCGCGAAGAGCCCCTGCGCCGTGTGCGCCTTTCCACCCGAGCGCGCAAAAAACTCTTCGCCGCCGAGTTCGGAGGGGTCGCACTCATCGCGCAGGTAAAGTTTTGGCACGAAGGGCTTCAAGTAGCGGAAGTGCCTTTTGTGGAAGTGGTGCTGGAACCACATAAAAAAGCGCAGGCCGCGATTGAATGCGCCCTTTGTCACGGGGCGGCGGCCAAGGGCTTCGGCGGCGTCGCGGAGGTAGGGGAAGAGCACCCCCTCGTGCGCGATCTTCTTGCAGTCGAAGGGGAATTGGTAGCCGTACGCGCTCTCGCCGCGTACCGCCTTCAAAAAGACTGCGTCCCAATCGTTCTCCATCTGCTGGTGGAAGCGCTTGGGCGCGCCCGTCTCCTCCAAATAGGTGTACACAAAGGGGTGGAAGGCGACGTCGGCCTCCAAATGGGTGCAAAACCCGAGGGCGTATGCGCGGCACTTATTAAGTTCTTCGCCTTCGCGCGTTTTGAGCCCCTCGAGAAGGGCACAGTACCACTCGTAGAGTTGCTTTCTATGCAGCGTCTTGCCCCAATTGTATTCTTTTTTGCCCGTCGGCTTGTAGAAGAAAAAGAGGTCGGGCCCCTGCGCGCCGAGGTAAAAATAGTCGGGCGCGAGGTCTACCTCCTCCTGTAACGTTTGCGGCAGTTTTTGCTTGGCCGCTTCTGCTATAAGTTCGTGTGTGATGCTCGAAGGCATGATGTTCTCCCGAAAGAAGTATGCGGATTTTTATTTGGAATAGTCGCGCGCGCCGAAAATCGCCGTGCCGAGGCGGATCATGTTGGAGCCGTGCTCGAGGCAGAGCCGCCAATCGCCGCTCATGCCCATGGAGAGATGGGCGATGTTTTCATCCCCGTCCCGCGCCTTTTCAAAGAGGGCGCGCATCCTGTCGCACAGGGAAGCGAGGAGGGCGAAATCGTCCGAGAGGGGGAGCATCGCCATAAAGCCGCGCACTTTTAGCCCCTCCATGGTGGCGATTTTTTTGTATGCCGCGTAGCCCTCTTCGAGGGGATAGCCGCCCTTCGAGTCCTCACAGCCGATGTTGATCTGAATGAGAATATCCTGCGTGACGCCCGAAATCTCACAGCGCCGCGCAAGTTCCGCGGCGAGTTCGTCGCGGTCCACCGAGTGGATGAGGTGCGTCTTTCCCACGAGGTATTTAATTTTATTGGTCTGCAAGTGCCCGATAAAGTGGCGGTTTGCGCCGTGTACGAGGTCGTATTTGTCGCGGAATTCCTGTACCTTGTTCTCGCCGATGTCGGAAATGCCCGCCGAAATCGCCTCGTTGATCTCCTCGGGCGTCCGCGTCTTGGTAGCGGCGACGAGGGTGACCTTCTCCCCGAAGCCATTGCCCGCGGCAAGTTCATTGAGGAGAGTTTTTACGTTTTCCGCAATCATATGCGCTCCGCGATGAGCCGCGCCATCTCGCGGCAGCCCACCTTCTTCATGCCTTCCGTGAAGATGTCCGCCGTGCGGTAGCCCTCGGCGAGCGTCTTCTCCACGGCGCGCTCCACGGCGGCGCACTCCTCGGTGAGCCCGAACGAGTCGCGCAGCATCATGGCGGCGGAGAGAATGGTGGCAATGGGGTTGGCGATGTCCTTGCCCGCGATGTCGGGCGCGGAGCCGTGGATGGGCTCGTACAGCCCGCGGGTGCCGTCGCCCAAAGAGGAGGAGGCGAGCATCCCGATGGAGCCCGTCACCTGCGCTGCCTCGTCCGCCAAGATGTCGCCGAACATATTGGAGGTGAGTACCACGTCGAACTGCGCGGGGTTCTTTACAATTTGCATCGCGGCGTTATCCACGAGCATATCCTCGATGGTAACGTCGGGATAGTATTTTTCGGCGTAGGCGTGAGCCGTCCTTCTCCACAGGCGGGAAGTGGCGAGAACATTGGCCTTATCCACGGAGATGACCTTTTTGGAGCGTTTTCGCGCGAGTTCACAGGCAATGCGGGTGATGCGCTCGATCTCGCATACGGAGTACTTTTCGGTGTCCCATGCGGTCTCGCCCATCTGTGCGTCGGTGCACGTGCCGCGCTCGCCGAAGTAGATGCCGCCCGTCAGTTCCCGCACGATGATAATTTCCACGCCGTTTTCCACGAGCGCTTTTTTGAGGGGGGAGGCGTCCGCGAGCGCCTTCCACAACTTTGCGGGGCGGATGTTGGAGTACAGCCCCATCGCCTTGCGGATGCCGAGCAGCCCCGCCTCGGGGCGCTTTTCGGGCGGAAGTTTGTTCCACGCGCAATCCGCCGCCCCGCCGACGGCACCGAGCAGAACACTGTCCGATTTCAGGCACCGCTCCACCGTGTGCGCGGGGAGGGGCTCGCCGCATTCGTCGTAGGCGCACCCGCCGATGAGGAGGTGTTCAAAGGAAAATTCGTGGCTGTATTTCTTCGCTACGGCTTCGAGGACGAAAATGGCGCCGCCCGTAATTTCGGGCCCGATGCCGTCGCCCGCCAAAACTGCGATGTGTCTATGCATGGTCTCTCCTTATTTGAGCGATTTCAGAAGCCCGCCCGCGTCGATGATGCGCTGGATGAAGGGCGGGAAGGGCTGGGCGGAGTACGTTTTGCCCGTCGTCTCGTCCGAGATGACGCCCTTTGCAAGGTCACAGGAGACGACGTCTCCCGCTTTGATCTCCCGCGCCGCCTCGGGGCATTCCAGAATGGGCAGCCCGATGTTGATGGCGTTGCGGTAGAAGATGCGCGCAAAGGTATTGGCGATGACGAGCGAGACGCCGCTCGCCTTGATGGCAATGGGGGCGTGCTCACGCGAGGAGCCGCAGCCGAAGTTGTCCCCCGCAACGATGATGTCGCCCGCCTTTACCTTATGGATAAAGTCGGGGTCGATGTCCTCCATGCAGTGCGCGGCGAGTTCCTTCTCTACGCTCGTGTTGAGGTAGCGAGCGGGAATGATGACGTCGGTATCCACGTCGTTGCCGAATTTATGAACAGTTCCCTTTACGGTCATGAAAGTACCTCCTCCGCGGTCGCAAGGCGGCCTAAAACCGCGCTTGCCGCCGCCGTGTATGGCGAGGCGAGGTAAATTTCGCTCGTCACGTGCCCCATGCGTCCCACAAAGTTGCGGTTGGTGGTGGAAACGCATTTTTCTCCCGCCGCCAAGATGCCCATATGCCCGCCGAGGCAGGGGCCGCAGGTGGGGGTGGAGACGACCGCGCCCGCCCGAATAAACGTTTCCAATAGACCTTCCCGCATCGCCTGTAAATAGACGTCCTGCGTGGCGGGAATGACGATGCACCGTACGCCCTTATGTACCTTTCTGCCCTGCAAAATTTCCGCCGCCTGCCGAAGGTCGGAGATGCGCCCGTTGGTGCACGAGCCGATGACGACCTGCTGAATGGGGATGTTTTCCCACAGCGTTTTGGTGTTTTCGGGCAGATGGGGGAAGGAGACGGTGGGCTTCAACGCGGAGAGATCAATTTCTATCGTGCTCTCGTAGTCGGCATCCGCGTCTGCCTTGTAAATTTTCGGCTCGCGCAAGAACCGTCCCTTCATGTAGGCGAGGGCGGTCTCGTCCGCGGGGAAGATGCCGTTTTTCGCGCCCGCCTCAATGGCCATATTGCACACGGTGAAGCGGTCGTCTATCGAAAGAGAAGCAACGCCGTCACCCGTAAATTCCATGCTCTTGTAGAGCGCGCCGTCCACGCCGATGCGCCCGATGATGTGCAGAATGAGATCCTTCCCCGTCACATACTTGGGAAGGGCGCCCGTAAGCACTATCTTGATGGCGGCGGGCACCTTGAACCAGCACTTCTGCGTGAGCATGGCGGCGGCGAGGTCGGTGGAGCCCACGCCCGTGGAGAACGCCCCGAGCGCGCCGTAGGTGCAGGTGTGGCTGTCCGCGCCGATGACGCAGTCGCCCGCGCCCACGAGCCCCTTCTCGGGCAGGAGGGCGTGTTCGATGCCCATCTCGCCCACGTCGTAGAAGTGGACGATGCCCTCTTTTTCGGCAAAGTCGCGGGTGCGTTTGACCTGCTCCGCCGCTTTAATATCCTTGTTGGGGGTGAAGTGATCCATCACGAGCGCGATCTTCTCGCGGCACTTCACGCACCCACCCGCCTTTTCCACCTCGCCCACGGCGACAGGAGCCGTGATGTCGTTGGCGAGCGCGAGGTCTAACTCGGCCTCGATGAGTTGTCCCGCCTCCACAAAGGGAAGTCCCGCGTGGGCGGCGAGAATTTTTTGCGTCATGGTCATTCCCATGGTCATTCTCCTTTCAGTTTTTGAACACCGCGCCGTCGGAGGCAGAAGTCACCTGCGCGCGGTAGCGCTTCAAGTATCCCGTCACTGGCTTTTCCTTGGGGACGAAGGAGGCGAGCCGCGCCGCGATTTCTTTCTCGGGTACGCGCAAGTTGACTGTGCCCGCGTCGAGGTCGATGTCGATGATGTCGCCTTCCTTCACGACGCCGATGACGCCGCCCGCCGCGGCTTCGGGGCAGACGTGCCCGATGGCGGCGCCCCGCGTCGCGCCCGAGAACCTGCCGTCCGTGATGAGGGCGACCGAACTTCCCAGCCCCGCGCCCACAAGAGAGGCGGTGGGGGAGAGCATCTCGCGCATCCCGGGGCCGCCCTTGGGGCCTTCATAGCGGATGACGACGACGTCGCCGTGATGAATTTGATTGCCCGAAATGGCAGCCATCGCCTCTTCCTCGCTGTCGAACACCCGCGCGGGGCCGCTGTGGCGGTACATCTCGGGTGCGACGGCGCTCTTTTTGACGACGGCGCCCTCGCTTGCAAGGTTGCCGTGCAGCACGGCGAGCCCGCCGTAGGGCGAATAGGGGTCGGAGATGTGGCGAATGAGCCGCGCGTCGGCCTTGGCGCCCGCGGTGCGCTCCTCTTGGGAAACGCCCGAAACGGTGAGCGCGTCGCCCTCAAAGAGCCCCGCGTCGATGAGCGACTTGATGACGGCAGAGACGCCGCCCGCCTCGTCGAGTTCCTCGATGTACTGCTCGCCCGCGGGGGCAAGGCGGCACAAATTGGGCGTCACGCGGGAAATTTCGTTCATCGTGTCAATGGAAAATTCCGCCTTAGGGAGCCCCAACTCGCTCGCAAGCGCCAGAAGGTGAAGTACGGAGTTGGAACTTGCGCCGATCGCCATATCCACGCGCACGGCGTTTTTGAGCGCCTTGGGCGTCAGAATGTCGCGCGGGCGGATGTCCTTTTGCAGCAAATTCATCACCGCTTCCCCCGTGCGCTTTGCAAGGGCGAGGCGGGCGGAGTAGACGGCGGGGAGCGTCCCGTTATGGGGAAGCGCCATACCGAGCGCCTCTAAGAGGCAGTTCATGGAGTTGGCGGTGAACATCCCCGAGCACGACCCGCACGAGGGACACGCCGCACATTCGTAGCGCAAAAGTTCGTTTTCGTCTATCTTCCCCGAGGTGTACGCGCCCACCGCCTCGAACATGGAGGAGAGGGAGAGTTTCCCCTCGTCCTTGTGCCCTGCGAGCATGGGGCCGCCCGAAATAAACGCCGCTGGCACATTCACGCGCACCGCGCCGAGGAGCATTCCGGGGATAATTTTATCGCAGTTGCCGATGAGAACGAGGGCGTCGAAGGCGTGAGCCCGCGCGAGGATCTCCACACTGTCGGCGATGATCTCGCGGGAGGGGAGGGAATATTTCATGCCCTCGTGCCCCATGGCGATGCCGTCGCACACGCCGATGCAGGGGACGATGACGGGCTTCCCGCCCGCCGCAAGTACCCCTTCGGAGACGGCGCGCGCAAGTTCTTCAAGGTGCATATGCCCCGGAATAATGTCGCTCTGCGCCGAGATGACGCCCACAATGGGCTTTTGTATTTCAGATTCCGTCCAGCCGAGCGCCCGCAAAAGCGAGCGTTGCGCCGCCATATTTGCGCCGTTTGAAAAGATGCTCATTATACTTTTTCCTTATAGTCGGTTTCGTCGCCGATGCACACATTGCCGCGGGAGATGGCGGTCACGCCCGTGCGGGCGAGTTCCATCACGCCGTAGGGCAGGAGCATATTCACAAATCCGTCGAGTTTGGAGGGCTTGCCCGTGAGTTCCAAGATAGTCGCCTCGGGGGAAGCGTCCACCACGTTCGCGCGGAAAATTTGGCTGATCTCGAAAATTTGGGTGCGCGTCTCGGCGTTGGTCTTCACCTTCACGAGCATGAGTTCGCGCAGTACCGCCTCGTCCTCTACGCACTTAATCTTCTTGACGTCGATGAGCTTATCCATCTGCTTCATCATCTGGGCGAGAATGTAGGCGTCGCCCTTTAAGACGATGGTCATGCGGGAGAACTCGCCGTTTTCCGTCGCGCAGACGGAGAGCGATTCGATGTTGTAGCCGCGCCGCGCAAAGAGGGCGGCAACGCGCGTTAAGACGCCGCTCTTGTTGGCGACGAGCGCGCTGATCGTGTACTTGGTGGGGTTTTCCATATTATTTTTCCTCCCATTTGGTGATGATGGTATCGTACGTCGCCCCGGGTTTTATCATGGGCAACACGTTTTCGTCCTCCGAGATGCGGCAGTCCACGAGGACGGGCGCGGAGATGGAGAACGCCTTTTTGAGAACGGGCACGATGTCTTTCTCCTTGGAAATACAAAGCCCCGTCGCCCCGAAACTCTCGGCAAACTTCACATAGTCCGTCTTTTTCTCCACCACGGTCTGCGAAAAGCGGTGCCCGTAGAAGAGTTTCTGCCACTGCCGCACCATACCGAGCGCTCGGTTGTTCATGAGGAGAATGGTGAGGGGAAGCCCCCGCGTCACTGCGGTGGAGAGTTCGTTTAAGTTCATGTTGAAGGAGCCGTCGCCCGTCACAAGCAAGATGTGCTTTCCCGTGGCACACGCCGCGCCGATGGCGGCGCCCATGCCGAAGCCCATCGTACCGAGCCCGCCGCTCGTGAGCAGCATCCGCGGTTTTTCAAAGGGATAAATTTGCGCCGTCCACATCTGGTGTTGCCCGACGTCGGTCGCCACCACGGTATCCTTCGGCGCGAGGCGGGCGGCCTCCGCAAGAATTTTATGCCCGAGTTCGTAGTGTTTGCGACGGTTTTTCTCTTGCGCGCGCATCCGCGCCATCATGTCGGCAAAGGGGCGCGCCTCCACGGGGGAGAGCATAGGCAGGAGCGTCTTTAATGTCTCCTTCACGTCGCCGAGCACGGAGTGCTGCACGAACACGTTCTTGTCGATCTCCGCGTCGTCGATGTCGATTTGAATGACGGTCTTCTTCGCGGCGAAGGTATCGCGGTCGAGGGCGACGCGGTCGGAAAAGCGTGTGCCTACGGCGAGGATGAGGTCGCTTCTCAAAACCGCCTTTGCGGCGGTCTCCGAGCCGTGCATCCCCATCATGCCCATGAAGAGGGGGTGGGAAGCGGGGAACGCGCCCAGCCCCATGAGGGTGCTCGCAACGGGCGCGCGGAGCGTCTCCGCGAGGCGCAGAACTTCCTCCTCCGCACCCGAGGCAATGGCGCCGCCGCCCACCATGATGAGGGGACGTTTGGCGGTTTTCAGCGCCTCGACCGCGCCCGAAAGCGCCTCCCGCGGCACGGGCTTGTGTGCAGGAAGGGCGGGCGTCTGCGGCTCGAAGTCGCACTCCGCCACCTGCACATTCTTCAGAATATCCACGAGCACGGGACCCTTTCTCCCCGCGTTTGCGATCTGGAAGGCGGCGCGCACGGCGGGGGCGAGTTCCTCCACCGTCTTTACGATGAAGTTATGCTTGGTAATGGGCATCGTGATGCCCGTAATATCGATCTCTTGGAAGGAATCGCGCCCCAAAAACTTCGCGCCCACGTTGCCCGTGATGGCGACGACGGGCACGGAATCCATAAACGCCGTCGCAATGCCCGTCACGAGGTTGGTAGCCCCGGGGCCGCTCGTCGCAATGACGACGCCCGTCCTTCCCGAAGCCCGTGCGTAGCCGTCGGCGGCGTGGGCGGCGCCCTGTTCATGCGCCGTCACGATGTGGTCGATGCTCCCGTCGCGGTAGAGGGCGTCGTAAATATCGAGGACGGATCCGCCGGGGTACCCGAACACGGTCGTAACGCCCTGTTCTTTGAGACATTCGATGAGGATCTCCGCTCCGCTTCTTTTCATGCGCGCGTCTCCTTATAATGTTAGTGTTTTATAATTGTATAAGATTTTCCCCGATATGTCAAGCCATTGGGGGTGTTTTCGCATAAATATACAAAAAGGGAACGCGGCGCGCTCCCCCCTTGTCAAAAGCGTTTGAGCCTGCGCCGCACCGCAGAGATGCCCCGCATGGCGGCTCTGTGCGAGGAGCCGCCCACCGAATTCCTGCCCTCGGCAGAGGAACGCGTCGTTACGGCGGAGAGCACGTCCTCCTCAAACGCCGTATTTACGGCGCGGAACTCTTCGAGCGTCAAATCGGTCAGCGCCTTGCCGTTTTCAAGGCAGTAGCGCACGAGTTTTCCCGTCGCGGCATGGGCGTCGCGGAAGGGAACGCCGCGCTTTGCGAGGTAGTCGGCAACGTCGGTCGCCGTGGAAAATCCTCCGCCCGCCGCCTCAAACATCGCGCTTACATTGAGCGTGATCTTCTTCATGAGCGCGGTATAGATGGAGAGGCAGGAAAAGAGGGTCTCCTCGGCGTCGAAGAATGCCTCCTTGTCCTCCTGCAAGTCCTTGTTGTAGGCGAGGGGCAAGCCCTTGATCGTCGTGAGAATGCCCACGAGGTGCCCGTACACCCGCCCCGTCTTGCCGCGCACGAGTTCGGGCAGGTCGGGGTTTTTCTTCTGCGGCATAATGGAGGAGCCCGTCGAATACTCGTCGGGAATGTTCCAATAGCCGAACTCGTCGGAGGTGTACAAAATGGTGTCCTCGCACAGCCGCGAGAGGTGCGCAAGGGCGAGCGAGGCGCAGAAAAGATACTCCGCCACGAAGTCCCTGTCGGAGACGGCGTCGAGGGAATTTTCGGAAATTTCATCAAAACCGAGCAAACGCTGCGTGATCCCGCGGTCGATGGGGTAAGAAGTGCCCGCGAGCGCCGCGCTCCCGAGGGGCATCACGTTGAGGCGCTTTCTACACGCCGCAAACCTGTCCATATCCCGCAAAAACATCTCGGAGTAGGCGTTGAAGTACTGCGCGCAGTTGATGGGCTGCGCCTTGCGAAGGTGGGTGAAGCCCGGCATCACGTACCGCGCGCCCTCCTTGGCGCGGGAGACGAGGGTCTCCACGAGCCCCTTCAAAAGCGCAATGGCGCCGTCCGCGCTCTTTCGCACATACAGGCGCATATCGGTGGCGACCTGGTCGTTGCGGGAGCGCGCCGTGTGCAACTTTTTGCCCGCATCGCCGATGCGCTTTACGAGTTCCCCCTCCACGAAGGAGTGAATGTCCTCCGCGCCCTCTACGGCGAGCGCGCCGCTTGCGATGTCCGCTTTGATGGCTTCCAGTCCGCCGAGTATTTTATCCGCATCCTCTGCGGGCACGATGCCGCACGTTTTCAGCATCGTCGCATGGGCAACAGAGGCCTCGATATCGACCTGCCACAGTTTTCGATCGAAGGAGAGCGACTCGTTGAACGCATCCGCATCCGCCGAAATGGGTTTCTCGAACCTGCCTTGCCAAAGTTTCATACGCGCCTCATTGGTTTTTCTTCTATCGTACACTTTTTTGCGGGAAAAAGCAAGCGTTTCGCGGCGGCAGACCCGTCCCAAATGCGCGGGCGGCGCTTTTTCCCCGCCGAATGTCTTGACAAGCGGCGCGGTTTTTTGTAAAATGAACGTATGATTATCTTGGGGCTCGACCCGGGCTACGGCACGATGGGGTACGGGGTCGTCGAAAAGGACGCGCGGGGCAACTGCCGCGCCGTCGATTACGGGGCGGTCAAGACGCCCGCGAGCGAGAGTTTCCCCGTCCGCCTGTGTATGTTGGAGGAGGGCGTCAACGCCCTGTTCGATAAATTCCACCCCGACGAGGCGGCAATGGAGGAACTCTTCTTCTCCAAGAACGTGACGACGGGCATCGCCGTCGCCCATGCGCGCGGGGTCATGCTCCTCACGTGCAACAAGCGTTGCGGCAAGATTTTCGAATACACGCCAAATCAGATAAAACAGGCGCTCACGGGGTATGGTGGCGCGGACAAACAGCAGATGCAGCGCATCGTCGCCTCGCACCTCCGTCTCAAAGAAATTCCCCGCCCCGACGACGCGGCAGATGCCCTCGCGGTCGCCCTCTGCCACGCGTTCACGAGCAGGTTTTCGGGGATGTTCGGCGTCAGATAAGAGGAAACATCATGATCGGTTACTTAAAGGGAAAGGTAAAATATCTCGCCCCCGAGTACGTTCTTCTCGAAGTGAACGGCGTGGGGTACGAAGTCGTCTGCTCGGGCGCGGCGTTCTCGCGGCTCTCGGGCGTCAAGGCGGGCGAAGAGGGGGAAGTCTACACCTACTTGCAGGTCAAGGAGGGCGGCGTCTCGCTCTTCGGCTTTGCCGACCCCACGGAGAAGGAACTCTTCTTAAAGCTCACCTCCGTGCAGGGCGTGGGGGCGAAGAGTGCCATCGCCATTCTCTCGTCCATGCGTCCCTCCGAGGTCTCCGAGGCCATTGCCCTCGCGGATAGCAAGCGTCTTTCCGCGGTCAAGGGCGTCGGCAAAAAGACGGCAGAGCGCATCATCTTGGAACTGCACGGCAAAATTTCGGCGGACGAACTTCTCGGCTCTTCGGCAGCCCCCGCCAAGACGGTCGCCCCGCCGCCCTCCGCGGAGGAGGACGACGCCGTCGCCGCACTCATGGGGCTGGGCTTCACCAAGCAGGAGAGCGCGCGCGCCGTCGAACGCGCAAAGAGCGCGGGCGCAACGTCGGTCGAGGAGATCATCTCGGTTGCGCTTCGGGGAATGTGAGCCGAAAAAGCGGTCATTTGAGGAAACACGCATATGTTTGACGAAGAATTTGACGAGGGCAATCTTCTGTCCTCCACCAAGACGGATTACGACGTCGAAGAAAACATCCTCCGCCCCAAGACGATGGAGGAATACGTCGGGCAGGATAAGATCAAGCAAAATCTCACCGTGTACATGAACGCCGCCAAGGCGCGCGGGGAGGCGCTCGACCACGTCCTTCTGTACGGGCCTCCCGGGCTGGGGAAGACGACGCTCGCCCACATCATCGCAAACACCATGGGCACCCAGATAAAACTCACCTCGGGGCCCGCCATCGAGCGGCAGGGGGATCTCGCCGCCATCCTCTCCAACCTCAACGACGGCGAAGTGCTTTTCATCGATGAAATTCACCGCCTCAACCACGTCGTGGAGGAGACGCTCTACTCCGCCATGGAGGACTACGCCCTCGACATCATCGTGGGCAAGGGACCCATGGCGCGCAACATCCGCCTGCCCCTCAAAAAGTTCACCCTCATCGGGGCGACTACCCGCGCGGGGATGCTCTCCTCGCCGCTTCGGGATAGGTTCGGCATCATGTGCCGCCTCGATATGTACACCCCCGTGGAACTGCAAAAGATCGTCACCCGCTCGGCGCGCACCCTCGGCATCGCCGTCGAGGAGGAGGGGAGTTACGAAATTGCGAGAAGGTCGCGCGGTACGCCCCGCATCGCCAACCGCCTTTTGAAGCGGGTGCGCGATTTTTCCGCCGTGCGCGGCAGCAAGAAAATCTCCCGTGCCGACGCCGACGAGGCGCTCCGCCGCATGGAGATCGACGAACTCGGGCTGGACGAGACGGATAGAAACCTCCTCCGCGCCCTCATCGAAAAATTCAACGGCGGGCCCGCGGGCTTGGAGACGCTCGCCGCCACCATCAATGAAGACGTCAACACCATCTTGGATGTCTACGAGCCCTACCTCATCCAGCTCGGCTTCCTCGCCCGTACGCCGCGCGGCAGAATTTGCCTCAAAGGCGCCTACGAGCACATGGGCATGAAGATCCCCGAATCCGCCAAAAAACAGCTCTCCGTCTTCGACGACTGATTTTCCCGCTCCTCATTCCGAGCCCGTTTCGCGGGCGAGTGAATCTTGGCTTCCCCGCGCTCCCGACTTGCCCTTTACCCTTGGTTGGGATAGGCAGTTACTTGCCCTCCCCCTGCGTAAGGGGGAGGGGTAGGGGAGGGGGTACGCCCCAAGCCCAACACCACGCCATGAAAACCTCCGACTTTTTCTACGACCTCCCCGAGGAACGCATCGCCCAGACGCCCGCCGAACCGCGGGATAGCGCGCGCCTCCTCGTCTACCACCGCGACAGCAAGCAGATCGAGCATAGGATCTTCCGCGACATCACGGAGTATCTCCGTGCGGGCGACGTGCTCGTTCTCAACCGTACGCGGGTGCTTCCCGCGCGCCTCTTCGCCACCACGGCGCACGGCGGCAAGGCCGAACTGCTCCTCTTGAAGCGGCGCGACCTCGACGTGTGGGAATGCCTCGTAAAACCGGGCAAAAAGTGCAGAACGGGGGCACAACTTTTCATCAACAGCGAACTTTCCGCCCGCATCGAGGGCGTCACCGAAACGGGCGAGCGCGTCGTAAAATTTTTGTACGAGGGGGCGTTCGAGGACGTTTTATCCCGCGCGGGCGTCATGCCCCTGCCGCCCTACATCCACGAAAAACTCAAGGACCCCGAACGCTATCAAACGGTGTACTCGAGGGAGAACGGCTCGGCGGCGGCTCCCACGGCGGGGCTGCACTTCACCCCCGAACTTCTCAATACATTGCGCGAAAACGGGGTGGAGATCGTCGAAGTTCTCCTCCACGTCGGGCTGGGTACCTTCCGCCCCGTCAAGGTGGACGACGTCGAAAAGCACGTCATGCACAGCGAGTATTACGAGGTGAGCGAGGAGGCGGCAAACGCCATTAACCGCGCCAAAAAAGAGGGGCGGCGCATCGTCTGCGTGGGCACCACATCGGTGCGCACCTTGGAGACGGTCGCAAATCCCGACGGCACCGTCCGCGCGGAAAGGGGCGATACGAGCATCTTCCTGTATCCGCCCTATAAGATGAAGTGTTGCGATGCCCTCATCACCAACTTTCACCTCCCCGAGAGCACTCTTTTAATGCTCGTCTCCTGCCTCTGTTCCCGCGAAGAAATTCTCGAGATATACAGGGTCGCCGTGGAAAATAAGTATCGCTTTTTCTCCTTCGGCGATGCCTGCCTGTTCTTATAACTCGCGCTGCTCCCTCGTTCCCCGCGTCATTCCGCCCCGCGCTCGTCTCACCGCGTCATTCTTCACCCCTTCCCGTGCCCTGCCCCCACAGGGGCAGGGCACGGGAAGGGGTGAAGAATCCCGAAGAGCGAAGTCCGTTGTCGCCCCTCTTGGGAGGTGGGGCTCCTCGCCCTCGTCTTGTTTCCTCCTGAAGAGGGTCGTTTTTCTTTTTACAACGCTCACGTATGTCACACAATTTATATAAAAACGTATAATTTATGCGCATAACATATTGACATTTCTCATATAATATGTTAGAATAGTGCCAAAGGGAGGGGCAATAAAATGGCGAAAGTATCTACCAATATCACCATCGATGCGGAAGTAAAAAAGCAAGCACAGGAACTGTTTGCCGATTTGGGCATGGATTTGTCCACCGCGATCAACATTTATCTGAAAAAGGCGTTGGCGGAACAGGGGATCCCCTTCGAGGTCGCGCGAGGAGTCTCGAACCGTGATACTTTATCGGCGATGGAAGAGGTCAAAAGCATGGAAGAACACCCGGAAAAATATACGGGATACCGCGACATCGCTTCGTTGAAAAAGGCACTCGGCGTATGAAATACGAAGTATTTTTTACCACAAAGTTCAAAAAAGATATTAAACTTGTGCAAAAACAAGGCAAGAACCTCGATAAATTGTTTGCCGTTGTCGAATTGCTCTCGAATGATGAAAAACTCGACGCAAAGTACAGAGACCACGAACTGACGGGCAATTACGGCGGGTTCCGCGAGTGCCATATCGAACCGGATTGGCTACTCGTCTATCGCAAGAACAGCGAGCAAATCATCTTGTATCTATTGCGAACGGGCTCCCATTCCGATTTATTTTAATTTTGCTTTCCGCATCATGAACAACACCTATTTTTCCTTTGAAATTCAAAAGACCGACCCCGAAACGGGCGCGCGCGCAGGCATTCTGCACACGCCGCACGGCGATATTCTGACGCCCGTCTATATGCCCGTCGGCACACAGGCGACGGTCAAGGGCATCCTTCCCGACCGCCTCAAAGCCATCGGCTCGCAGATCATTCTCTCCAACACCTATCACCTCGCCATGCGCCCGGGGGACGAACTCATCGCCCGCGCCGGGGGGCTTCACAAGTTCATGAATTGGGATAGGCCCATCCTCACGGATAGCGGCGGCTTTCAGGTGTTTTCGCTGTCCTCGCTCAACAACATCACCGACGAGGGCGTCAAATTCTCCTCCCATGTGGACGGAAGCCGCCATATGTTCACCCCCGAGCGCGCCATGGAGATCCAGCACAACTTGGGCTCGGACATCATCATGGCGTTCGACCAGTGCTCCGAGTACGGCTACACCCACGCAGAGGCAAAACTCGCCATGGAGCGCACCGCAAAGTGGCTCGAGCGCTGCTACAACGCGCACAGCAACCCCGCGCAGGCGCTCTTCCCCATCGTGCAGGGCAATTTTTATAAGGACTTGCGCGAGGAGAGCCTTGCCCGCTGCCTTCCCTTTGTGAAGCACGGCATCGCCATCGGCGGGCTCTCGGTGGGGGAGCCCAAGTCGCTCATGTACGAACTTCTCGACTTCATGCAGCCCAAACTGCCCACCGACGTCCCCCGCTATCTCATGGGGGTGGGCTCGCCCGACTGCCTCGTCGAGGGTGTCCTTCGCGGCGTGGATATGTTCGACTGCGTCCTCGCCACCCGCGTCGCCCGCAACGGCACGGCGCTCACCTCGCAGGGCAAGGTCGTCGTCCGCAACGGAAAATATAAGGAAGATTTCACCCCGCTCGACCCCGCCTGCGACTGCTACTGCTGCCAAAATTACACCAAGGCGTACCTAAGGCACCTCGTCAACGTAGGGGAGATGACGGGCGCCATGCTCCTCACGCTCCACAATATTTCCTACCTCCATAGCCTCATGAAGGGGCTGCGGGAGAGCATTCTCGGCGGCTACGTCAAAGAGTTCGCCCGCGAATATTTCGCCCGTTCGGGGGAAACGCCCACGCCCCGCGCGGCGGGAGAAGCATGAAATTGGCAGAACATGGCAAAAATCGCCCTAAAATTGCTTGCCAAAATCGTCAAAAGCGGTTATGATAAATGCAAAAGGAGATGAGATTATGATTTGGAATTTGTTAGCGGAAGGAGAAACCAGCTGGTTCTCGAAATACGGTATTTGGATCGTCCTTGGCCTCATCGTCGTACTCTTTGTCGTGTACTTCGTCTTTTCGGGCAGGAAGAACAAACAGCGCCGTCAGGAGTATATCGAGCAGATCGAAGCCATTCAGCCCGGCAACAAGGTAAAGACGACGGGCGGCATCTGCGGCATCGTCAAGGAAGTGTGCGACGACGATACCATCGTCATCGAGACGGGCACTGAGCAATCGGGCAAGTCGTATGTCAAGGTGGATAAGGAGTGCATCTATCAGACGGATGCCAAGGGGCCCACGCAGATCGCGCGCGAGGAGGCGGAAGCCCGCCGCCGTGCGGAAAAAGAGGCGAAGGAGGCCGCCAAGCGCGGCGAAGCGCCCGCAGCGACGGAGCCCTCCGAAGCACCCGCAGAGCCCGAAGCCCCCGCCGAGGAGCCCGCTCCCGCCGAGGAACCCGAAGAAAAGCAGGAATAAGGCATAACGCGAACTTCCTCCGCATACCCATAGGTTGGGTTGCGGAGGTTTTTCTATGGAGAAAGCATTTTGGAAGCGCGCCGCGTGGGAAGTCTTTAAGGCGGTGTTCGCGGTCACGATCTACAGTCTCTTGGCGCTCGCGCTCGCCGCGGTGTTCATCCGCGCGTATGCGCCGCCGCAGGGCGTCGTCACGGCGGTCAATTGGGTGGTGAAGTGCTCGGGCGTCTTTCTCTTTTCCATGATCTTCATCCGCCGCGAGAAGGCTCTTTTTAAGGGCGTCGCGGCTGGAATTTTGTCGGCTTTTCTCACGCTCGCCGTCTTTGCCATCATCGGCGGGGGAGCCTCCGTCTCCGCGCTCTTCCTTCTGGAACTTCTCGTCTGCGCGGTGCTCGGGGCGGGCGGTGCGCTTTTGGGAGCGAAATTGCGCAAAGCATAAAAAAACGCTTGCAAATTCGCGCGGCGTATAGTATAATGAAGAAAAACTTTCAGAGAGGAATTCCTATGATCAAGACGATCGCAAAACCCGCCGAAAAGAAAATCACAGGCTGCGGCGAATGCAGGAGCACCTGCCAATCCGCCTGCAAGACGAGTTGCACGGTGGGCAACCAGTCCTGCGAGCGCATCACGCGCGAACAGAAGATCGAAAAGAAATAATTTCGTAACTTTACGGCGAGCGGCGGTGTTCCGCCGCTCTTTTGCCGTGATTTCGCAAAAAAATGCTGCACATTTTTACCTATCACGAAAAATTTTACGTCTACGATACGGGCAGCGGAAGCCTGCACGAGTGCGATGAAAAGACTGCGCGCTACCTCGGCGGCGAGCCCGTCCCTATGTCCGACGAAGAACTCGCCGAGATCGCGCACCTCAAAGAGGCGGGGCTGCTCGGCGCCCCCGAAACGCAGGCGCGCCCCATCAAATCGCACGAAATAAAGGCGCTGTGCCTGCACGTCTGCCACGACTGCAACCTCCGCTGCAAGTACTGCTTTGCGGACGAGGGCGCCTACCACGCCGCGCGCGAGATGATGCCGCTTGCTGTCGCCAAGGCGGCGGTCGATTTCCTCATCCGCGAGAGCGGAAAGAGAAAAGTCCTCGAAATGGACTTCTTCGGCGGCGAGCCCCTCATGAATTTCGACGTCCTCAAAGAGACGGTGCTCTACGCCAAGGAAGAGGGAAAAAAGCACGGCAAGACCTTCCTCTTCACCACGACGACCAACGGCCTCCTTTTGGACGGCGAGAAGGCGGACTTTCTCAACGAGGAGATGGAAAACGTCGTCCTCTCCCTCGACGGCCGCCCCGAGGTGCACGACGCCGTCAGAAAGACCGTAAACGGCAAGGGGAGTTTCGATGCCGTCATCGAAAAGATCAAAAAGTTCGTCAAAATAAGAGGGGACAAGCACTACTACGTCCGCGGCACGTTCACGGCGAAGAACCTCGATTTCTCGCGGGACGTCCTGTTCCTCGCCGACGAGGGCTTCGATTCCCTCTCCATGGAGCCCGTCGTCACCGAGATCCCCGACCTTGCAATAAGGGAGGAGCACCTCCCGCAGATCGAGGGCGAGTACGAAAGGCTCTGCGACGAGTACTTAAAGCGCGAGGCGGAGGGGAGGGGCTTCAACTTCTTCCACTTCAACGTCGATTTAGAGGGCGGGCCCTGCCTTCAAAAGCGCGTCTCGGCTTGCGGCGCGGGCAACGAGTACTTTTCGGTGCTTCCGAACGGCGACCTCTACCCCTGCCACCAGTTCGCGGGGGAGAAGGCTTGGCGCATGGGCAGCGTGTTTACGGGCATCGAGCGGGCGGATTTGCGAGAACAATTCGCCACCAACTGCCTCTTCACGCGCAAGAAGTGCGAGGACTGTTTCGCCAAATTTATTTGCTCGGGCGGGTGCAGCGCCAACAATTATCACTATAACGGCGACGTCAACGAGCCGTACGCCATGACGTGCGCGATGATGAAAAAGCGCATCGAGTGCGCGATGCACATCTTGGCGGAGCGGAAATCGCGCGAAAATTAAGCGAAAAAATGCGAAAAAAAGGGCGTTTCGGCTTGACTGCCGCGCGCCTTTCTTATATAATGTAAAGAGTGAGTTTTTCCGTCAGGAAATATTCTATGCGGGCATGGCCCGCGTGTCAGGATAGGAGGAGACAATGGGAAAGGTAAAATCGGCGATCTGTCTGGCGCTTGCCACCCTCATCATCGCCGCTTTGAGCTTCATTTGTTTCGTGGCGTTGCCCGCCGGAGGAGGAAGCATCACGCAGTTCGACCCCGTGGTCACATGGATCGATAAGGATGCCAACCTCGGCGTGGAGTACGGCGCCAACGATTCGTACCGCGGCGGCGGGTATCTCGCCACGCTGTACCCGGAGGGCGTCATCTCCGCGGCGGAGTTCCGCGACAATCTCAACAGTATGCAAGAGGGCAAGGAGAAGACGGAGTACGCCGAGCGCTATACGCAGATCGGCAATCTTTGCTTCGATGCCGAAGAAAACCTCGATGCAGAGGGGAAGGTCACGGAAGAATTCGTCAATAAGTTCAACTACGCGAAGGACAGGCTCACCGAGCGCTACGAGCGCATGAACATCGAAGGCTTCCGCCTCGACGTTGCCGATGGCTACGCCCTGCGCGTCTTTGTGCCGCAGGCGGCTTCCACGGCGGGCGCATATGCCTCCACGTTCAGCCTGTTCGCCAACATGGGCGATCTCGAAGTGCAGTTCGGTTCGGATGAAGCCTCGGCTACGACGGCGCTCCCCGCCACGGGCAAGAGCATCGGCGAATACGTGAAGGGCGCCTCCACGGCGACCGACGGCGCAGGAACGCACTACGTCGTCATCAACTTCACCTCCGCGGGGCAGGAACGTCTCGCCGCCCGCACGGCGGATGTCGCTTCGAGCGGTTCGGGAACGCTGTTCTTCAAGGTCGGCGAAAACACCGTCATCTCGCTCTCCATCACCTCGGCGGTCGAGGACGACAGCCTCTACATCAGCAATCCCTCGAGCCCGTTCTCGGCGGAGGCGGCAGAGGCGCTCGCCATTCTCATCGATACCACCGCGAACGCCGCGACGCCCGCGTCCGACGTCTACGACGGCGACTTCTCCCTCAACCTCGATTCCGTCGTCACGATGCGCGCCCTCTACGGCGACAGTGCGCTCGTCTATATGTATATCGCATTCGGCGTCCTGTTCGTCCTCATGATGGCGTTCTTCTTCGTACGGTACGGGCTCTTGGGCTTCGTCCACCTGTACACGTACCTCTTCTTCCTGCTCGTCACGCTCCTCTGTATGTGGAGCCTCTCGTTCATCACCGTCTCCGCGTACACGTTCGCGGCGGTGCTCCTCGCGTCTCTGCTTCTTTCCGCCTCGCAGGCGTTCGTCTATGAGCGCGCGCGGAAGGAATACGTCGCAGGCAAAACGATGTCCGCCGCCGTCAAGAACGCCTATAAGAGCACTTTCTGGCACATCTTCGATCTTCACATCGTCGTCGCGGGCGTCTCGTTCATCACCTACGCCATCGCGCTCACCCACCTTTCGGGCTTTGCCTTCATGCTCGGGCTCTGCTCGCTGTTCTCGGGCATCAGCGTCCTTGCCATCGGCAGGTTCATGTGGATGATCATGATGCGCTTCACCACAAAGCAGGGCAAATTCTGCAATTTCAAGAGGAAGGAGGTGGAAGACGATGAAGACTAAACGTCCCTTCAAACTTCTGCCCGTTTGGCTTGCGATCTCCGCCGCCGTCATCATTGCCGGCATCATCTTAATGTGCATTCTCGGGTTCAACACCTCGCCCGACCGCGAAAAGAGTTATCTCGTGGAAGTGCGGTACGATGTCTCGGTGCAAATTTCTCCCGAGAAGGTGGAAAAACTCGAAAGCATTTGCGACGGCGCGCTCGGCGGCGTCAAAGTGCTCGATGAGAACGAGGGCTACGATTCCACGTTGGATATGGCGTACCTCTCCTACACTCTTCCCGCCGATACCTCCGCGGAGGCGCTCACCTCCGTACAGGATAAAATTACCGCGGACATCGCTGCAGCGGAACTTTTGAGCGGCGCGGAGATCCGCGTCGAGTCCCACGCGGTGGAGAGCCTCGGCGGCCTCTATTACGAGTCCATTTGGCGCGGCGCCGTCGCCTTAACGGTGGGCGTCGTCGTCGGTCTCATCTACATCGGCGTCCGCTTCGGCGTGGGCTGTGCGGTCACGGGGCTGTGCCTTGCCGCGCACGATGCGGCATTCACGCTCTCGCTGTTTGCGATCACCCGCATTCCCACCTACTTCTATGCGCCGCTCCTCTTCGCCACGATCGCGGCGGTGTTCTCGCTCGTGTTCTGGCTGCTTCATTGCATGAAACTGCGCGATGCGAAGCAGGATCCCGCCCTCCGCTCCCTCGATGCCGCGGATGCGGTCGCCTACGCGTGGGAGGGGAGCTGGAAAAAGATCGTCATCCTCGCCGCCGCGGGCATTGCGATCTTCGCCATCGCGGGCGGCATTGCGGCAGCCGGCGTCAGGCTGTTCCTGATGCCCGCCGTGCTTCCCGTTGCGGTCGCCGCGTATTCCTCGCTGCTGCTCGGGCCTTCCCTGCACATTCCCGTGAAGGCGGCGTTCGATAAGTTTGCGGCAAAGCACAAGCCCCGCTACTTCGGCAAGAAGAAAGCGGAAAAGGCCGCCGAAGCCGAGGCCGACCCTTCGACCCCCGAAACTTAATCGACCAAGAACAAAGACGGCGGGTACTTCCCGCCGTTTTCGATAATGGAAAAGTCATGAAAAAACTTGTCCGCGAATACGAATTTTCGCCCGAACAATTAAAGACCGTGCGCGCCCTTGCCGCCGAACTCTCCATCACGGAGACGACGGCGAGCCTGCTTTTCGCGCGCGGGCAGGATACGGCGGAGAAGATGCGGGCATTCTTGCACCCCTCGCGCGAGCGCTTCCTCTCGCCCTTCCTCATGCAGGGCATGAAGGAGGCGGCAGAACTCGTGAAGCGCGCCCGTGAGGAGGAGTGGCGCGTCGCGGTGTACGGCGACTACGATGCCGACGGCATCGGCGCCTGCGCCATCCTGTCCCGCGCCTTGAAGCGCTTCGGCATCGAGCCCTACCTCTTCGTCCCCGAGCGCACGGACGGCTATGGGATGTCCGTCGCCGCCCTCGACAAAATTTTCGATGAATTCCTGCCCGATCTCATCATCACGGTGGACTGCGGCATCTCCAACGCGGAGGAAGTGGAATACATCAAGCAGCAGGGCGCCTACGTCATCGTCACCGACCACCACGAACTCCCCGAGCGCCTCCCCGACTGCATCACCGTCAACCCCAAGTTCAAGGACGACTACCCCTACGATAATCTCTGCGGCGCGGGCGTCGCCTTCAAACTCGCCTGCGCGCTCATCGGCGAGAAGGCGTACGACCTTTTGGACTTCGCCGCCCTCTCCACGGTGGCGGACAGCGTTCCCCTCCTCGGCGAGAACCGCGACATCGTCGCCGAGGGCTTAAAACTCATCCAAACTTCGCCCCGTCTTGCATTTTCCGCGCTCATGGGGGAGCGGGAAGTAAACGCGCAGACGCTCGCCTTCACCGTCGCCCCGCGCATCAACGCCGCGGGCAGGATGGGGGATGCGCGCACCGCCCTCAAAATGTTCACCGCGGAAAACGAGGAGGAGATCTCCGTCCTCGCCGAAAAACTCAACCTCTACAATTCCGAGCGCCAGCGCTGCTGCGACGAACTCCACGCGCAGGCGCAGTCTCTCATCCGCGAGGAGGGCGCCTTCGATAGCGTCGTCACCCTCGCGGCGGAAAAGTGGAACGCGGGCTTCGTGGGCATCGTGGCGGCGCGCATCGCCGAGGAATACGCCCGTCCCGCGCTTCTCTTCGTGCGCCACGGCGATATGCTCAAGGGCAGCGCCCGCTCCATCGAGAGCGTCAACATCTTCGAAGCATTGAAGAATTGCTCCGAATACATTGAAGAATTCGGCGGCCACGCGCAGGCGGCGGGCATCAACGTGCGCGCCGACAAGTTTGAGGCATTCAAGTCCGCCCTCAACGCATACATCGCCTCCCGCTACGCGCGGGAAGATTTCACGCCGTCGCTCCCCGTCTGCGAGATCTCCGACGATTTCGAGCGGGTCGCGCGCGAACTCAACCTGCTCGAACCCTTCGGGGTGGGCAACCGTCGGCCGCTCTTTGCGGTGGAGACGGGAGCGCTCGAAGCATCCCTCCTCCGTCCGCTGTCGCCCCACGTCTCGTTTTCGTCGGACGGCATCCCGTTCATGTATTTCAACGGCGCCTCCGACCTCAAACTTCTGAAGAGCGACGTCAAAAAACAGCTCGTGTTCGAATTAAACCTCTCCCGCTTCAAGGGCAAGGAATATTTGAAGGGCTTCGTGCGCGCCGCGCTCGCCGAGGGCGAGAAGGGGGGCGAAGAGGAGGCGTTCGAGAGCCTGCTCCTTTGCTCGGGCAACCGTCCCCTGCGGGCGGAGCACGTCGCCGCCGGGGCGCTCAACACATTCATCGAAGAGAAGGTCGTCTCGTGCGCCTACGGGCTGTGCGCCGTCTTCCACGACCGCGCCACGCTGGAAAAATTCCCCGCCGCACAGGGGCTCCCCATCGACGTATTCCACCCCTCGTCGGGGAGCGCCGCCAATATTTTGTTGTACGCGCCCGAGACGGGGTGCGACCTTTCGGGCTTTCGCGAGGTCGTCTATCTCGATGAGCCCCCCGCGGAGGAGGCGGTCACGGGCAAGGCGCGCGTCCTCGTCGCGGAGGGGGTGTGCGGCTACCGCGCCCTTCTCGGGCTGGATACCTCGCGCACGGGGCTTTTAGGCATCTTTTCCGCCATCCGCAATGCCTCCCTCGAGGGCGATACGTACGCCGAACTCGCCCGTTCGGCGGCGAGATTGGGGCTCGAAGAGAAGCAGACGGTGTTCGCCCTCGCCGTGTTCGAGGAATTGGGGCTCGTCGCGCGGGAGAACGGCAGGCTCCGCATCTTCCGCGGGGTCAAAACCGAACTCACCCGCTCCGCGCTGTACAGCGCCGTCGTGCGGCTTCAAGAGGAGGCATAGGAGGCAAACATGGAAGCCATTCTCATGAAGATCTACGAATATTACACGGGCGACGACCGCAATATGCTCCTCCGCGCATACGATTTTGCCGAGAACGCGCACAAGAACCAAAAGCGCGCCTCGGGGGAGCCCTACTTCATCCACCCCTGTGCCGTCGCCGAAATTCTGGTGGAACTCGGCTTGGACGCCGAGACCATCGCGGGCGCGCTCCTTCACGACGTCATCGAGGATACCCCCGCCACCGAGGAGGACATCCGCCGCGAGTTCGGCGACGAAGTGTTGTCCCTCGTCTCGGGCGTCACCAACCTCGATCGGTTCGTGTTCAAGTCGCACGAGGAAGAGGAGGCGGAGAACTTCCGCAAAATTTTCCTCGCCATGGCGAAGGACATCCGCGTCATCATCATCAAACTCGCCGACCGTCTCCACAATATGCGCTCGCTCAACTTCCTCTCGGCGGAGCGCCAGCAGCGCATGGCGCGCGAGACCTTGGATATCTATGCGCCCATCGCGGGGCGGCTCGGCATCAGCCAGATCAAGTGCGAACTCGAGGACTTGTGCCTCAAATATCTCGACCCCGCGGCGTTTGAATTTCTCGTCGAGAACATCCATCAAAAACTCGATGAGAGAACGCGTTTCGTCGATTTCGTCGTCGCGCAGATCAACGCCATTTTAACCGAAAGCAACATTTCGGGCGAGGTATTCGGGCGCCCCAAGCACTTCTATTCCATCTATAAAAAGATGAAGGAGAAGGATAAGACGCTCGACCAGATCTACGACCTCACGGCAGTCCGCGTCATCGTGGACACGGTGGACGAGTGCTACGAAGTCCTCGGCAAGATCCATAAGGAGTGGAAGCCCGTCCCGGGGCGCATCAAGGATTACATCGCCACCCCCAAGCCCAATATGTACCAGTCGCTCCACACGACGGTCGTCACCAACTTCGGGCAGCCCTTTGAAATTCAGATACGGACGGAGGAGATGCACCGCACGGCGGAGTACGGTATCGCCGCGCACTGGAAGTACAAGGAGCACCGCGACGAGGAGACCTCCCTCGATATGCGCATCGCATGGATCAGGGAGATGATGGAACTGCAGGGCGGCATCCGCGATTCCAAGGAATTCCTCAATTCCGTCAAAGAGGAACTCTACAGCACCGAACTTTTGGTGTTCACGCCGCACAGCAAGGTAATATCCCTTCCCGTCGGCGCAACGCCCGTCGATTTCGCCTACGCCATCCACTCGGAGGTGGGCAACAAGTGCACGGGCGCCAAGGTGAACGGCAAGATCGTACCCCTCAATTCGCAACTCGAACTCGGCGACGTCGTCGAGATCATCACCTCGCCTTCGAGCAAGGGGCCCTCGCGCGATTGGCTGAAATTCGTCAAATCCCCGTCGGCGCGCGCCAAGATAAAGGCGTTCTACAAGAAGGCGATGAAGGAGGAGAATATCCGCCTCGGCAAGAGCCTCTTGGAGGAGGCCGCCAAGAAAAAGGGATATACGCTTTCAGAACTTCTCACGCCCGAGAGTTTCGCCAAGGTCTCGGAAAAACTCTCCTTCGATACGCAGGAGGAGATGTTCTCCGCCATCGGCTACGGCGCCATCTCCGTCAATCAGGTCTTCTTCAAACTCGTCGATTTCTTCAAGCGCGAGTCGCCCGCCGTCGTCACGCTGCAGCCCTTCAAGGAGAAGAACGCCAAGGGCGCCGTCACCATCAAGGGCATGGCGGGGCTCCTCGTGTCGTTTGCGGGCTGCTGTTCGCCCGTCCCGGGCGATGACATCATCGGCTACGTCACGCGCGGCAGGGGCATCGTCGTCCACAGGAAGGACTGCCCCAACTTGAAGAACGCCGAACCCGATAGATTGCAGCCCGCCGAGTGGACAGAGCACGAAGTGGAGGCGCAGTTCAAGGCGGCCATCGTCGTCTACGCCGAGGAGCAGGGCGCGGCGCTCTCCGCCATCTCGCAGTCGGTGAGCGAAATGAAACTCAACATCACGTCCATCAATGGCAGGTACGAAAAGCAGGGCGATGCCGTCGTCGAGGTCACCGTCTCCCTCCGGAGCCGCCAGCAGATCGAAGGGCTCATCGGCAAAATTTCCGCCCAGCCCCGCATCCTCGCCGTCCGCCGATTAAGCAACTGACCCCTCACTTTGCCCCCTCTTGGGAGCCTTCCTTTCTTGCCCCCTCTCGGGAGGGGGTGCCCCGTAGGGGCGGGGGTGGGGCATATCCCCCCCCGTGCGGTTTTCCTTGCTTCTTGCCCTCCCTCTGCGTAAGGGGGAGGGGTAGGGGAGGGGGTACGCCCTAATTCCATCGTATGACCATCTATAAAATTCTCCCCATCGGCTTTGCCGCGAACTCGTACCTCGTCACCGCGGACGGGAAGACGGCGGTCGCCATCGACCCCGCCCGGCCCCGCATCCTCGAAGAGGCGCAAAAGCGCGGGCTCACCGTGACCCATGTCCTCCTCACGCACGGCCACTTCGACCACATCGGCGGGTGCGCCGCGCTGCAGCGCGCGGGCGCGAAGGTGGGGTGCCTCGAAGAGGAGCGCGAGACCGCGCTCTTTCATAATTTGGGGCAGGAATTCGGCGCGCCCGTCCCACCCTTCCAAATCGACTTCACCTTCAAAAATGCGCAAACGCTGTCAGTTTTCGGCATCAAATTCCGCGTCATCGCCACCCCGGGGCACACCGCGGGCAGTTGCACGTTCCAAGTGGAGAACGCCCTCTTCACGGGCGATACGCTCTTTGCGGGCGACCATGGCAGGACGGATCTTCCCACGGGGAGCGAGAGGGCGATGCGCCAAAGCCTCAAAACGCTGCTGAATTTGGAGGGGGACTATCTTGTCTACGCGGGGCACGGCGAAGATACCACCCTGCAACGGGAGAGAGAAAATGCTGACTTCCTCATGTAAATGGTTGGAGCCCGAACTCATGGATGTCGTCCGCCTCTTTGAGGGCGCGGAGGACTTGGAAATTTTCCACGAAGTTACGGTGGGCGCGCACTTTGAAAATTTCTTCCGCATCGGGGAGGAGGCTTTTTCTTTTTGCGACGAGAACGCCGCCCGTACCCCGCTCGAGGAGAAGAGCCTTGTAAAGCGCTACGCAAAACTCGCGCTTTACAATTTGCTCTCCGCGCGCTTTCAAAAAACTTTGCCGTGGGGATCGCTCACGGGCATCCGCCCCACGCGCCTCGCCTACAAGGAACTCGAAAGGAGCGGAAATTTCGCCCCCATGTTTGAAAAATTGGGCGTCTCCGAGGAGAACATCGCCCTCGTAGAACGCGTTTTGGAGGGGCAGAAGGGCGTCTACGGGCGCGGCGCGGACGGCTGCGACTTGTTTGTCTCGCTCCCGTTTTGCCCCACCAAGTGCGCGTATTGCTCGTTTATCACCGCGCCCATCGCCGCCACCCGCAAATTCATGCCCGCCTACCTCGAAGCGCTCGAGCGCGAACTTGCAGCCGCCGCGCCGCGCATCAAAAATTTGCGCTCCGTCTACATCGGCGGCGGAACGCCGTTCGCCTTGGAAGCCGAAGAATTGGAGCGCGTTTTGAAAGCCGTCGCGCCGCTCCGCACAAACGGATGCGAGTACACGGTCGAGGCGGGCAGACCGGATACCTTCACCGAAGAAAAATTGGAAATTTGCAAAAAATCCGGCGTCACGCGCATCTGCATCAACGCGCAGAGTTTTTCGGATAAGACGCTGGAAAAAATCGGCCGCAAGCACACCGCCGCCGATCTCTACCGCGCCTTTGAAATGGCAAAGCCGTTCAAGTTCGACGTCAACTGCGACCTCATCGCGGGGCTCACCGACGAGAGCCTCGAAGAATTTGAAAAAAGCATCGACGCCGCAATTTCGCTTTCGCCCGAGAACATCACCGTGCACACGCTGTGCCTCAAAAAGGGCGCGCGCCTCAAAGAGGAGACGGCACGGCTTCAAGACGGCTTGCTCTCCGAAATGATTTCCTACTCGCGCGAAAAACTGACCGCCGCGGGGTACGAGCCGTATTATTTGTATCGCCAAAAATACATGGCGGGCGCGCACGAAAATGTCGGCTGGACGAAACCAAATAAGGCCTGCATTTACAATGTGGACGTCATGGAGGAAATTTCGGATAATCTCGCAGTCGGCGCAAATGCTATTTCCAAAAAATTATTTGCGAAGGAGGAGCGCATCGAGCGCTACGGAAGCCCCAAAGACCTCCCGACCTATCTTCAAAAAATCGAAAAAATTATTCAAGAAAAAGACAAACTTTTCGCTCAATAAAATAAAATATTTTCCTTTTAAGCCCCCTGCTGCGCCGCGCGCTGCCGCCGCCGCTCTTGCGGCTGCTGCCGCGCTACTTCGCGCTATGCGCTCGTGCCGCGCTTAGTATGCGAATGGTGCGCGCGGGGTGGCGCAGCAGGGGGCTTTTTTTCAACCGCCGCGCACATTTTTTGCTCTTTTTTCTCTTCACAATGTAATGGTACCACAAAATTTTTCCGCTTTCGGGGATATGTGCCAAACTTTTTGAAAAAAATCAAAAAAAATTTTTTACCCCTCATTGCGGAGAAAGGCTCCACAAATCATAGGTCGCCTTTCCCGAAAGCCACAAGGAAGGCCCCCTGCGTCCCCCTCCCCGCTCGCTTTGCGCGCGGGGAGGGGGATTTTATATAGGATAGAGCGGGGACAGGAGGGAAAGGGGATTTTATATGGGATTGAGCGGGGGGGGGAATATGGGGGCGACCCCCACCACCGCCTACGGCGAAGCCGCGCCCGATGAGCGCGGCACGGGTTCGGTATGAGGAGTGGGGGATAATGCGCGGGGTTCGGCAAGAGGGGGCGTGGCGAAGGAGCAATGAAGGGGGAACAATAAAAAATCTCCGCGGTTACGGAGATTTTTTCATGCGTTTTTTAAGCCTAAAATGTAGTCGGCGGAGAGGTCGAGTTCCTTGCACAGCCGCGCAAAGGTATCGAGTTTGGGCAATTTTTTTGTCGTCATGTACTGCGTGACCATTTCGGGCGAAATTCCCACGCGCCGCGCAATTTCCACCGTCGTCAGCCCGCTCGCCTTGATCTCCTCTTTGAGCCGCTCTTTTATCATTTCTACCATATCAGTTTTCTCTCCGATTGAAAAAATATAACTATCAGTTAGTTTTTGCTTGACTTCTAACCGTTGGTTAGATATAATGAAGAGGAAAATGGAGGGAAGTCATAATGCAACGGGTCATTACAGTACGGGCTTCGCAAAACGATCTGAATGTCGTTTTGGGAAAAATTGTCTCTGCCGGGTGGAAAGTGTTGAGCACGACGAGAGGTTCCGAATGGGGAAGAGTCGGGTTTTCCTATAAATGGACGGTCGTTTTAGAGAGACCCGATACGGCTCCCGACGGCGGTAAGTACAGTACGCAACAAATGGAAAACTGTTTGTCGGAGGCATTGAGTTCGGCTACAAAAAAAAGTTATATAAAAGCGTTTGCCCTTTTCGGTGGGCTACTTGTTGGACTTACACTGTTTTTTGTGATAATGTTTGCGGTCATCTAAATAAAAAAAATTATTATGTTCGCCGCCGCGGCTCTTCGAGCCGCGGCGGCGCGCTGTATAGGGGGCGGGGCGAATAGAAGGGCGTACCCCCTCCCCCACCCCTCCCCCTTGCGCAGGGGGAGGGCAAGTAAGAAGAAGCGCGGCGGCGCGCTGTAAATGGGGGGGAGCAAGAAGGGGCGCGAAAATATTTTTGCGCGAAAATCGGTGAGGGGGCGCAAAAATCTTTGACAAACTTTCCCGAATATGCTATCCTTGTTCTCGACGTACGCGAGGAATTGCGCTCTCCACGCATCTCTTGGCGTTACGCGACAATTTCCATAGGAGGATAAACGCAAATGGATAAGCAGGAAATCATCAAAAAGTTCGCCGCCCATGAGGGCGACACCGGGTCTCCCGAAGTGCAGATCGCGCTCCTCACCGAACGCATCAACCACCTCAATGAGCACCTCAAAGTGCACAAGCAGGACAACCACTCGAGACGCGGACTTTTGAAGATGGTCGGCAAGCGCCGCGGCCTTTTGGACTATTTGAAAGCCAAGGACATTGAGCGCTACCGCGCCGTTATTGCGGCTCTGGAACTTCGCAAATAAGCAAAAGGGGACGGCTTTTTGCCGCCCTTTTTTTCGCGCGCGGGGGGACTTGGGATGCCCCACCCCCTGTGTCCCCCTCCCCACGGCGAAACCGCGGGGAGGGGGATAGCCCCACCCCCCCCCTGCCCCCTCCGAGGAGGGGGCAAGACGGACTTCGTTCTTCGGGATCCTTCGAGGATAGGCTCTCGCAGAC
>CANRAR010000007.1 GCA_947628675.1 uncultured Clostridia bacterium | reverse complement strand
TCAGACTATCTCACCGACGGCGTCCTGCACTGATCTTTTTTCGCTCTCATCCGTCTCATATGTTTGACAAACCTACAATGCGAAAATATTTTCCCCTTCGGAACAACAAAAAAGCGCCCGAAGGACGCTTTCTCCCGCGGCCGACCGCGGACATGGGTGCCATGTGCTCCGCCGAAGCGGTTTATGCCTCCTTGATGGGCAGGTCGTCGCGGCGGTCTACGTTCGCATCGTTTCCGCTCACGGTGATACTGCCGTACATTTTCTCCCTATCGGAGAAGTTGGGCGAGAGGTATCCGTAGGTCTCATCGGTAAAGGCGGCGCGCGCCTTCAGGGCGATGTTCTCCGCGGGATTGGCGATGGCGATCTTCACGCCCTCGCGCATGGTGACGACGAAGAAGGTATTTTCCTTCGTGTTCTGCCCGATGTTGTGCGCGAGGCGAAGCGAGACGACATTCGCGCGCACCCCGGGAAGAAGTTCGGAAAAGACGGAGAACATCGTGAGTGCTTCGTCGATGTATTCGCCCGTCGCGCGGCTGCCCTTTTCGAGTGCAATGTCGAACCCTTCGAGCACGACGTTCACGCCGCCCAAGCGGTTGGTGTTCGCGCCGTCGTAGAGGTAGATGCCCTCCTCGTCCAACACGGCGTAGTTTTCCCCATTCTTCACGGCGAAAAATTCCTTGCGCTCGGAGACCTTCACCTTCAACGTCTTGGGGAAGGACTTCTCCACCGCCTCCACGCGGAAGCACGGGTATTTTTCGACCGTCTCATTCACATCGTCTACATCGAGGAAGGTCGTGCTGTCGCCCACGAATTTGTCGAGTTCGGCTTTGAGCGCCTCGGCGTCCCGCTTGCCCGCCTCCGAGCACACGGAAAATTCGCTCTCCACGAGAGTGATTGTAAAGATCGCATTGAGCCCCGCCGCGACGACCGCGACGAGGAGCACAAACGAAACTATGGTGGTGATGATCGCTCTCGTTTTCATTGGTATCTCCCTCTTCTAAATGCGTACGCGCTTGATCTCCGCGCCGAGCCCTTTGAGTTTTCCCCGCAGATCGGAGTAGCCCCTGTCGATGTGCGAAAGGTCGAGCACTTCGCTCGTCCCCTCCGCCGCGAGCGCCGCAATGACGAGCGCCGCCCCGCCGCGCAGATCTCCCGCTACGACGGACGCGCCGTGAAGCCCCTTCACGCCGCGCACAAATGCAGTCCTGCCCTTCACCTCGATGTCCGCGCCCATCTTCTGCAATTCGGGCACATACTTGAAGCGCGTCTCGAAGAGATTTTCCACGATGAGCGCGCATCCCTCGCATACGCTGTTGAGCGCGGTGACCTGCGCTTGCAGGTCGGTGGGAAAGCCCGGGAAGGGCATCGTCTCTATCCTGCGGTTGCATTTGAGCCGACCGTAACTTGCTATCCTTATTTTATCATTTTTGATATGGATTTTGCAACCGTTTTCACGCAATTTGTGCAAAAGTAACCCCACATTTTCGGGCTTTGCGCCGCACACCTCTACTTCTCCGCCGCAAACGGCACACGCAATGAGGTATGTCCCCGCCTCGATGCGGTCTTTGATGGGCAGATATTCCACGCCGCCCAATGTCTTCACGCCCTCGATCTCGATGACGTCCGTCCCCGCGCCGCGGACACGCGCCCCCATCGCATTGAGAAAATTTTGCAGGTCCACGATCTCGGGCTCCTTCGCGGCACCCTGCACGAGAGTCCTCCCCTCCGCCTTCACCGAGGCAAGCATGATGTTCTCCGTTGCGCCGACGCTCGGGAAATCGATGGGGATCTCCGCGCCGCGCAGGCGCTCGCATTCGCAAAATATGTAACCGTCCCGCTCGGTAATATCCACCCCGAGCCGCTTCAAGGCGTTGAGGTGGATGTCGATGGGTCGAAGCCCGATGTCGCATCCCCCGGGATAGGCGATGACCGCGCGGTGAAAGCGGGTGAGCAGCGACCCGAGCATGAAGACGGAGGAGCGCAACTCCTTCGTCAGTGCCGATGAGATGCGGTGCGAACAGGCGTTTGCGCTGTCGATGGTGACGTCGTCGCCGCGGAAACTCACCTCCGCGCCGAGTTCCCGCAGGATCTGCGCCATGCAGGAGACGTCTGCTATTGCGGGCGTTTCGCGGATGGTGACGCGCCGTTCGGTCAAAATAGAGGCTGCAAGGAGCGGCAGCACGGAATTTTTCGCCGATTGTACGTTCACGCTCCCGTCAAGCCGTCTCCCTCCCTCCACCACAAATTTATCCATAGGATTCTCCTTGTGTATTTCGAAAAATACGGAAAAACCCGAAGGTCGGGCGCCCCGTATTTATTGGTATATCCTATGAATTTTCCCCTTCCCGTTGTGCCTCGATACCCCGTAAACGAGCCCCATAGCCGCCATAGTGACGACGAGCGAAGTATTCCCCGCGGAGATGAGCGGGAGCGGCAGCCCCGTGGGCGGGATGCACCCGCTCACGACGAGCGCATTGAGGGCGCTCTGCACCGCAAAGACGAGCATGATCCCCGAAACGAGCATATAGCCGTAAAAATTATCACAGCGGTTGGCAATGCAAAAGCCTCTCCAAATCACGAAGCCGATGACCGCGAACAGCAACAAAACGCCGAAAAAGCCCGTCTCTTCGCCGATGACGGAGAGGATGAAGTCGCTCTCGGAGAAGGGCAAAAAGCGGTACTTCTGGCGGGAGTGAAAGAGCCCAACGCCGAATAAATTCCCGTTCCCGAGCGCATACAGCGATTGGATGAGCTGATACCCCTCCTCTTTGGGCGACGCCCACGGATCCATGAAGGCGGAGAGCCGTTGCAAGCGGTACGGCTCCGCCAAGATGAGGGCGGGCACCGCGAACAGCACGGGAATGCAGATGGCGGCGAGCGTCTTCCACGAAGCGCCGCCCAAAAAGATCATGCCGATCATGACGGCGCCCACGCACATCGTCACGGACATATTGGGCTCCAACATGATGAGAACGCACACGGAGAGCCCCGCGCCGAGCACGGGCAGAACCCCCTTAAATCCCCGCATCCGTGCAGGATTTTTGGCGAAATACCCCGCCGTAAACAGCACAAACCCGTATTTTGCGAGTTCGGAGGGCTGCACGGTGACCGGCCCCACCCCGATCCACCGCGTCGCGCCGTAGTTGCTCCGCCCGACGCCGGGGATAAAGACGAGCGCCAAAAGGACGAGCGAGACGAGGAGCGCAGGCAGTCCCGCGCGGCGGAATTTTTCATACGGGACGAAGGAAATGCCCACCATGGCGGCGAGCCCGAGGAGAAATCCCGCGAGTTGCTTCTTGAAGAAGTACAGCGCGTCGCCGTACTGCACCTCGGCGTTGTAACTGCTCGCGGAATACACGCATACGACGCCGTACGCCGCGAGCAGAATGACGGCGAAAAGAAACGGGAGATCCCCCGCCGACGTCTCCCCCATGCGCCGAGCCCTACTCGATCTCTTCACGCTCCCTCCCCGCGGCGGGAAGGCGCGGCATCTCATTTTCGCGCCCCGTCTCCTTGGCAAAGACCGTCATGAGTTCGGCAAAGCGGTTGCCGCGCTCCTCATAACTCGTGAAGGCATCGAAACTCGCGGAAGCGGGCGAGAGCAGCACGTTTTGCCCGCGCCGCGCCGTGAGATAGGCGACGCGCACCGCCATGTCGAAGGGGCGGCACAGCGTGACCGACGTATACCCGCGCGAGAGCGCCGCACTCAATATGCGGAACGCGTTCTCCCCGTAGATGACGGTATGTACGACGCCCGACGTCTTGACTGCGTCGAACAGCGGTTCGTAAGTATACCCCTTGTCCTTCCCGCCGACGAGGAGCACACTCTCGCCCTTCACGCTTCCGATCGCTTTGATGGCGGAATCCACGTTGGTCGCCTTGGAGTCGTCGATAAAGGTGACGCCGTTCAATTCTCCCACCTTTTCGAGACGGTGCTTGACGCCGCGGAAGGTCTTGAGCGCGGCGGCGATGGCGGCATTGCCCGTCCCCATGAGTTTGGCGGCGGCGATGGCGGCGAGCGCGTTGGCGCGGTTGTGGTCGCCGTCGAGGGGAAACTCGTCCGCGGACAAAATTCTCTCCCCGAAGAACCAAAACGCATTCTCGGAAAAGTACGCCCCCTCCACCTTCTCCTTCATGGAGAACCATATGGTCGTCGCCTTGGTCTTTTCGTCGAACCCGCGCACGATGGGGTCGTCATAGTTGAGCACGGCAAATTCGCTCTCCGAAGAATTTTTCAGAATGCGAGACTTCAAATATATGTAGTTTTCCATGTTGTAGTGGCGGTTGAGGTGATCCTCCGTCACGTTGAGAACAACCGCGACGTGCGGACGGAGCGAATAGAGCGTTTCAAGTTGGAAAGAAGAAATTTCGGCAACGGCGATGCCGTCGTCGCCCAATTCTTTGAGGCAGGCGGTGATGGGTCTGCCCACATTGCCGCAGGCGATGGCATTTTTGCCCGCCGCTTTGAGAATGCACTCGAGCATGGTGACCGTCGTCGTCTTGCCGTTGGTGCCCGTCACTGCAACGACGGGACAGTGCAGGGCGAGTGCGCCGAGTTCGGCCTCCCCCACGATGCGCTTCCCCGCCCGCTTGAACGAGACGGGAAGCGGATGGTCTACGGGGATCCCCGGCGAGAGCACGAGAATATCGCACAGCCCCGCGCGCTCCGTAAGCTCGTCCTTCCGCACGGGAATACAGCCGAGTCCCGAAAGCCGCTCTATGGCGCTGCGGACGTTTTCGTCGTCCACGTCGTCATAGAGGTACACCTTGGCGCCCTGCGAGGCGAGGTATTCACCCGCGGCGACCCCCGAACGGGAGAGCCCCGCAACGAGAAAAGTTTGTCTTGAAAACAGCATATCCCTCTCCTTTTCCCCACGGGTTGTCCCGTCGGGGAATTCAGACAAACGGAATGAGGAGCGTTACCCCCGCCACCAACGTCAGCGCGGAATACACATAGGCGATCTTTGCCTCGGTGTATCCCTTCTCCTGAAAATGGTGATGGATGGGCGCCATCAAAAAGATCCGTCTGCCCGTTTTTTTATAGTATATTACCTGAAGGATGACGGATATGCTTGAAAGAACAAAGGTCGCGCCGACGATGGGCACGGCGAGGGCATTGCCCGAAAAGAGCGCGACGACGGAGGCGAACCCGCCGAGGGAGAGCGAACCCGTGTCCCCCATAAAGATGCTCGCGCGGTTGACGTTGAAGAGGAGGAAGGCGCACAGCGCACCGACGAGCGCAATCGAGAGCGTGGAGAGCGCACTGCTTGTCCCTTGGACGAAAAACAGGGCACCCATGACCGAGAAGAACACCGCACTTACGGAGCCCGCAAGCCCGTCGAGCCCGTCCGTCAGGTTGACGCTGTTCACCGTGGCGACGAAGACGAGCACCCCGAGCGGCAGCATCCCCCAACCGATGTCGTACACCGCGCGGGAATAGGGCATCCGCAGGATCGTGAGCCCGTTGAGGCAGCAATAGACGCTCGCCATCACGGCGACGGCGAGTTGGAAGATGATCTTCTGATAGGGTCTGAGCCCCAAATTTTTCCCGCGCAGTTTTTTGAGAAGGTCGTCCAAAAATCCCACGGCGAGGTATCCGAGTCCCACGGCGAGCGCAACGGGAAAGGTGGCGTCCCTCTCCGCAAAGACCGCTGCGGCGATGACGGCAGCAGTGATAAAAGCGAGCCCGCCCATGGTGGGCGTCCCGCTCTTTTGCATATGCTCCTTTACGTAAGAGAGAATATTTTGCCCCGCGCCCAGCCGCTTCAACAGCGGAATGAGGAGCAGGAGCAGCGCGGCGGACAGCGCAAACGCCGACAAAAAACAGAAAAGCAAATTACGCATCGCGTCCCTCGATGTGCGTTTTTATCACATCTTTGTCATCGTAGGCGTATTTTATTCCCATGATCTCCTGCGTCGTCTCCCCTCCCTTGCCCGCCACGAGCAAAATATCCCCCCGTTCGAGAAGGGAGAGCGCATACTCGATGGCGCGTTCCCGTTCCTCCACGGCGGCATAGTGCGAGCCGACCTTGGAAAAGCCCGCGGCGATCTCGCCGATGATGGCGCAGGGGTCTTCATAGCGGGGATTGTCCGAAGTGATCACGGCGAAATCGCTGTTTTTTGCCGCGATCTCCCCCATGACGGGGCGCTTCTCGCGGTCACGGTTGCCGCCGCACCCGAAGAGCACCACGAGTTTGCCCGCGCAGTACCCGCGGAGCACCGTAAGCGATTTTTCCAGCCCGTCGGGCGTATGCGCGAAATCCACGAAGATATCCGCCCCGCGGAAAGCCCCCACGCGCTCCAACCTGCCGCTCACCGTAGTATTCGAGAGCCCGCGCGCGATGGCATCTACGGAGATGCCCAGCCTATGCGCCGCCGTCGCCGCCGCGAGCGCATTATACACGTTGAACCTGCCCGCCATTTTCAGCTGCGCCTCGCACAGTTCGTCCTCCAAATTGAGCAGCACACGCGTCCCCGCCGCGCTCTCCTCCTCTGGTAGGGCGAAGCAATCGGCGGGCGAATCCAGCCCGTACGTCACCGCCCGCACCCCGCCCGTAAGCGTCGCCGTAAAGGGGTCGTCCACGTTCAGCACGGCGAGGCGGCACCGCTTGTCCGTAAAGAGCGTACGCTTCGCCGCGCCGTAGGCCTCCATCGTGCCGAAAAAGTCGAGGTGATCCTGCGTGAGATTGGTGAAGACGGCCGCGTCGTACACGATGGGCGCCTCCTTTTTGAGGGCGAGCGCATGGGCGGAGACCTCCATAGCGACAAACTGCACCCCTCCTTTCTTCATCTCCGCGAGCAAGGCGAATAGGTCGATGGGGTCGGGCGTCGTCAGCGCGGGATCCACCGCAACCTTTCCGTACCGCGCACCGAGCGTACCGATGACGCCCGCATTCTTTCCCTCGGCGGAAAAAATTTCATAGAGCATCCGCGTCACCGTCGTCTTTCCGTTGGTGCCCGTGACGCCCACCGTGGCGAGTTTCCGCTCGGGGTGCCCGTAGAACGCCGCCGCGATCTCGGCAAGCGCGAGCCGCCCGTCCCTCACGATGAGTTGGGGGATCTCGACGTCGAGTTCATGCTCGCAGACGATCGCGGCGGCGCCGCGCGCCTCCGCCTCGTAGGCAAATTCGTGGGAATCGACGCGCGTCCCGCAAAAGCAAACAAATAGATCCCCCTCGCCCGCCACGCGGCTATCCGTGCAGAGCCCCGAAATCTCGGCGCTTCCCCCTTGTATCCTTCCGCCCGCCTCCTTTGCAAGAGCTTCCAATTTCATGGCTACCCCTCCGCCTTTTGGATTTTCATGATGTCGATGATGCCGCGGAAGATCTCGGCGGCACACGGCGCGGCGACCGTGCTCCCATAGTAGCTCCCCTGCGGTTCGTCGAGGATGACGAGCGCGAGGTACTTGGGTGCATTCGCGGGAAAATACCCCACGAACGACGAAATATACTTGCCCTGCGCGATGTGCCCGTCCTCGTACTTTTGCGCGGTGCCCGTCTTGCCCGCCACGCGGTACCCTTCGATAAAGGCCTTCTTCCCGCTCCCGTCCCGCACGACGCCTTCAAGCATGGAGGAGAGGATCCGCGAGGCCTCCTCGCTCACCGTGCGGCCGAGCAGTTTTGGCTTTAAGAAGAAGCGCGTGATGCCGTCCTCCGAAAAGATCTCCTGCACGAGGCGGGGCGCGTAGTAGTAACCGCCGTTGACGGCCGCGGCGGCGGCACAGGCGAGTTGGAGCGGCGTCACGGCGACGGTCTGCCCAAACCCGATGCGCGCAAGGTCGCCGTTTTTCACGGTGCTCTCGGGAAGAAGCATCCCGATGGATTCCCCCGAAAAGTCGATGCCCGTCGCCTGTCCGAAGCGGAACGCCCCCAAATATTCGTAAAACTTCTCCTTCCCGAGGGCGAGCGCAATATCCACAAAGCACGGGTTGCAACTGTTGTTCAAGGCCTCGGCGAGCGTCTGGTTGGCGTGTTTGCCGTTCTTGTGGTCGCTCCAACAGCGGATGGTCGAGCCGTCCACCACGCGCGAGCGGGACGACGAAAACACATAGTTGAGCGGCAACGCGGAAGAATTTCCCCTGAGCCCCTCTTCGATGTTCGCCGCCGCGGTCACGATCTTAAAGGTAGAGCCCGGTTCGTAGATGTCGGAAACGAGGCTGTTGCGCGAGAGCGCGTTCAAGGTCGCCATATCGTCGCGCGGAATGTCGTTGAGGTCGTACGATGGCAAATTCACCATGGCGAGCACGGAAAAATCGGTGGGGTCGAGCACAATGGCGCGCGCCGCCTTGGAGGAAGAAGTCGCAAGCGCCCGCGCCATCACCTCCTCGGCGAGCGCCTGAATGCGGTAGTCGAGGGTGAGCCGCACATTCATGCCGTCCGTCGCGGGAACGTACGCCGCCACCGCGTCCTCTATCTCCACGCCCACGAGGTCGGTCTCGAACAAAATCTCCCCGTCCTTGCCCGCGAGGTATTCCTCATACCCCCTCTCTATGCCCGTCGTGCCCGTGCCGTCGTACGACGTAAACCCGATGACCTGCGAAGCGAGCGCCCCGTGCGGATAGACGCGAATATCGTCCTCGGCGAAGTAAATTCCCCGAAGATCGTGCGCTTCGAGGGCGAGGATCGCCTCCTTTGGAGTACGGCGCGCCACCGTCACCTCCGAGCGCCCCTTCTCCGTCAACTTTCCGTAGACCCCCTCGTAGGACATCCCGAGCGTCTCGGAAAGCAGCGCCGCGCTCCCCTCGGGGTCGGTCACGGCGTTGGCGCGGGCGTACACGCTGTATGCCGCGCGGTTGTCGGCGAGCACTTCGCCGTTCCGGTCGATGAGTTTCCCCCGCCCCGCTACGACGGGGATCTCCCGCGTCCACTGATCGACGGCGCGCAGGTTGAGGTCGTCCTCCCAGATCGCCTGAATATAGAAGAACCGCGCAAGAAAAAGGCAAAAAAGAAAGGTTATCGCCATCAATACGGCAAATAACCTCTTTCGTAGGACAGATAATGAGAAATCCGTCTTTTTTATTTTGTTTTCCTCCGATGTCCCGCCTTATCCGCGGACCATATCGTTTTTCGCCGCCCATTCGGCAATGCTCTCGGGTGAAGTGAGGTCGGCGATCTGCTCGCGCACGGCCTCCGTTGCCTGCGTGAGGCTGCCGAGTTCCGCTTCCCTGCTTGCAATGTCCGAGTTGATGGAGCGGATGATGCTCGAATTGACGCAGATGAGCACGATGGCGAGCACGATGGCGGTGACCACGGCGATGAGCGCTACTTTGAGTTTTGTGGAGAGCGCGGAAGATACCGTCGCCGCGGGGGCAAGCACCGCTTCCTGCGTCTGCAGGGCGGCGGGGCGGTTGAGCGTGTCCATCGTGCGGCGGGTGGGCGTGGCGTCCTCCTCGTCGGCGGAGATGGGCGCCGCCGAAGCGACCGTCCCCTCTGCGGAAACCGCTTCCGTCTGGGGCATCTCCAATTTCCCGTCCTTGTACACGACGCCCTCGAAGAGTTCCCTCCTGCCTACGGGCGACGGGGCGGGGGTGTACTGCGCGATGCGGGAAGCCGCGGGCGAGACCTCGACTTCGGGCTCTGCCACAGCGACGTCTGCCACGGGAATATCCGCAACGGGGTCGCCGTCGCGCGCGGAATTATAGGCCTCGGCGCTGTCGAAGCGCAGCCTGCGGAAGTTGTCCGCAATTCTGCTCTTGTGCTCCTCTTCCGCCGGGGAAATCAAACGATCTTTGAGCGAGGTATGCATCTGCATCGGCGCCCGTTCCAAAACGGCTGTGTTCGACATAACTATCACCCCTTTCTATCAGTATTCGACGGATCGCGCGTTCATTCTGCAATTTTTTCCGCGATCCGCAGTTTTGCGCTCTTGCTGCGCGGGTTGCTCTCTATTTCCTCTTCGCTCGCCGTGAGCGGTTTTTTCCCGATTATTTCAAGTTGCTTTCTCTTCCCGCATACGCACACGGGGAAATTCTTCGGGCACACGCAGTCGGAGGAAAGATCCCTAAACACTTGCTTTACGATGCGGTCTTCCAGCGAATGGAAGGTGAGAATACACGCCCTTCCGCCCACTTTCAGCCGCCCGATGAGCCCCCTTATGCAGGCTTCCAGCCCTTCGAGTTCTCCGTTCACTTCGATGCGGATGGCCTGGAAGGTCTTTCTCGCACACGCCGCGGAGCGGAACTTGGGCGGGATGCCCTCTTCCACGAGCGCCTTCAGCGCCCCGCACGTCGTAATGCGCTCCTTCGCCCGCGCCCGCACGATGTTCCGCACGATGGACGGCGCAAACTGCTCTTCGCCGTACATCCGCAAAAGTTTTATGAGCGCCTCCTCGCCGTACCCGTTCACGACGTCCTCCGCCGTGAGAGGCGACCGCCTGTCCATTCTCATATCGAGGGGCGCCTCGGCGATGCGGTAGGAAAACCCGCGCGCGCCGTCGTCGATTTGGTGGGAGGAGATCCCGAAGTCGAGCAAGAACCCGTCCAACCTGTCCTCGGGCGCAAGTGCATTTTCAAACTGCTTGTAGTCGGTATGGACGAGCCTGTACCTTCCCTCGAAGCATTTCAGCCGCTTTTCAGCCTCGCTGATCGCCTCGTCGTCCTTGTCCGTTGCAACGAGCCTCACCGTGGGGTCGGCCTCGAGGATGGCGTAGGAATGTCCGCCCCCGCCCACCGTTCCGTCGAAGTACAGCCCGCCGCGCTTTAAGTTCAATCCCGCGAGGACTTCTTCGAGCATCACGGGGCGGTGATAGCCCCACGCATTAGAAGAATCCGACTTCGCTGTATGCTCTGTCATAGCTGATGATGCTATCCTGTTTCTCGTACTCTTCCTTCGCCCAGATCTCGAAGTGGTCGTCCATGCCCACCGAAACGAGTTCCTTTGCGATCTTCGCATAGTTTCTCAAAGACGCGGGGATGACCGCCCTGCCCTGCTTGTCCGTCACGACGGGCTCGATGGAGGCGAGGATCTTGCGCTTGTATTGGACGACGTCAGACATCGCACTGCCCACTTCGCGCATCGCGTTGATGCGGCGGTCGAGCGCCTCCTTCAAATACACGGAGATGCACCCCTGCGCGCCCGCCATGAAGTAGAACTTCATCGTGAAATCCCGCTTGTCGTCCTCTCCCTTCTCGTCGGATTTGGGGAAGAATTTGGAGGGAATGCGCACACGCCCTTTATCATCGAGTTGATGATAAACGGTACCACTGAGCACGGTTTCAAGGTCCATAGCATTCCCCTCCTTATCGTAGTGCAACCACTATAGCACCTTTTTCAGGTTCTGTCAACCACTTTGCTCCATTTTTTTCCATAAAATGGGTAAAATTTTCCCCCGAGACGATTTTTTGGCGATTTATAGGGAAAAATCACCCGTCCCGAACGTTTGTTTGTATACTTTTTCGTTGATTTGCGCCCACTTGCCGAGGAAAACCGCCCCTTTGGCGGGCTCCCCGCTCCACTTGAATGGCAAACTTTTGTTCGTTTTTGTAGTTTCGCTCCACTCCGCCTCCCCGCGAAGAGCGCCGATCACGCTCTTCAGCCACCGCGCTGTCCCCTCTCCGCCGTCGTAGACGGGCGCGCCGTAGTACGCTCCGATCTCGTGGCGGAAGAACGCGTAGTGCGTACAGCCGAGCACGACGGCCTCGGGCTTTGCGGGCGGCAGATGCTCCGCGAGCGAGAACCCTTCTCCCTGCGTCAGAAATTTTTCAATGGCGCCCGCGAGCCCCGGCAACGCGCAAACCGAAATGTTGCACCGCGGAAACCGCCCAATGAGTTCGCCAAGCCGCACACTTGCCGCCGTCCTCGGCGTCGCCAGCACGAGGATGTCGCGGAACTTTTCCGCGGCGGGCTTTACGGCGGGCTCCATGCCCACAATGGGAAAGCCGAATTTTTTCCGCATCGCCTCGGCGCAGACGGCGGTCGCCGTGTTGCAGGCGAGCACGGCGGCGTCTATCCCATGGCGCGCGAGCACTTCCAGCCCCTCCGCAACGAAAGCGGTGACCTCCTCCTCGGTTCGGGTGCCGTACGGCGCGCGGGCGTTGTCTCCATAGTAAAAAAACGTCGCCTGCGGCAAGGCGCGGCGGCAAGCATGGAGCACGGTGAGCCCGCCCACGCCGCTGTCGAACAGCCCGATCCGCGCACTTTTTTCCTCCATGTCGCGCCCCTCCCCTGCAAATTTTGCGAAAATTTTTCCCGCTACGGCGCAAAAACAGTTTACAAGCACTGCATTTTATGCTAAAATATCAAAGGTTATTAAGTTTAAGGAGTATATTCACCGTGCCCAACATCAAATCCGCAAAAAAGCGTGTGCTCGTCACCGAAAAGAAAACCGAAGAGAACAAGGCCATCAAGTCGGCTTTGAAAACGCAGATCAAGAAATTCCTCGCCGCCGTCAACGCGGGCGAGAAAGAACAGGCGGCCGCCCTCTACCCCGCCACCGTCTCCGCGATCGATTCCGCGGCGTCGAAGGGCATTCTGCACAAGAACAACGCCAACAACAAGAAGGCCAAACTCGCCAAGAAGTTTGCCGCCCTCAACGCCTAACGCAACAGCAGCAGAGGCGCCCACCCCGTGGGCGCTTTTCTTTTTGTTCTCTCCCGATATTCCTTTTCAGTCCCCCGATTTCCCTCCGTCCTTTCGTCCCGTCCGCCCCTCGTCCCGCCGTGAAAATGCACGGCGGGTTCTTCATCTCTCTCCTTTCTGTTCCCTTCTCGTGGATATTCCCGCGCGCCCTCATATCCCTCTCTCCGCCATTGATTTTCTCATCTCCCGCCGCGCACTTTGCGCAGTAGGTTCTTTTTTTCGATACTTTTTCTATCGTACTCCCCCTCCCATTCTCTCTCGCCCCACCTCATCCCGACATCTCCTCCCCGCTTTTCCTCCGCCCCACTCCTCACAGCCTTCTGCCGTTTTTACCCTCCTTTTTCTTATCTCACCCAAACAACCCTTTTTTCTTTTACTTCATACCCTCCCCGACAACTGCTTTTTCCCTCGCGCCCCAATTCAACTCTACCCACAGTAGAACACCCCCTCCCATGTCCCGCCTCTATCCCCTTCTATCTCCCCTAACCTTTCTATTTCAGTCCCCCAACGCCCCATGTCCCGCCTCTATCCCCTTCTATCTCCCCTAACCTTTCTATTTCAGTCCCCCAACGCCCCCTGTCCCGTCTCTATCCCCTTCTCCCCCCCGACCTTGCCGGATACCCTCGTCTATATCCTCTCCCAACCTTATCCCGTCCCGCCCTCTCTCTTGTCTCATTCTTCCTAATCCCTTACAACATATCCCCCCATCACTCCTTTTTCCCTCGCGTCCCAATCCGTCTCTACCCACAGTAGAACCCCTCCCCCCGCCTTCTCTCCGCCCCTCCCTGCCCCGTCTCCATCCTCCCCGCCCTTCAAAAATGCACAGCGGGTTCTTTTTTTGCAATTTTATTACATTTTCCGCCCGTCTTCCCCACCTGCCGCAATCTTGTTGACATTCCTATTTATATATTGTATACTGTCCGCGTTTTCCGTTTATTTTTATTAAACTTTTCGTTTAATTTTGCGAGAGTTTCGCAATAAACGGCAAAAAGTTTACAAATACTAAACCCGAGGAGGAAAAAATGGAACTCGGCGCAAAGATAAAAGAGATGCGTCTGCAAAAAAATTTGACGCAGGAAGAACTCGCCGACCGCTGCGAACTCACCAAGGGCTACATTTCGCAACTCGAAAACGACCTGACGAGCCCCTCCATCGCCACGCTCGTCGATCTTCTCAACGCCCTCGGCAGCAACCTTTCCGACTTCTTCCACGAGGAAGCGGAGGAAAAAGTCGTCTTTTCGGTGGACGAGTACATCGAAAAGCGCTCGGAGGGAATGCTGCTTTCGTGGGTCATTCCCAACGCGCAGAAGAACATGATGGAACCCGTGCTCGTCGAACTCGAAGCCGGGGCGCAGACGCAGGCGGACTTCCCCCACGAGGGCGAAGAATTCGGCTACGTCCTCGAGGGAAAAGTAGCCGTCGTCACGGGCGGCAAGAGCCACCCCGCAAAGAAGGGCGAGAGTTTCTACTTCACGGCGGGAAAGGAGCACTACATCGTCAACAAGGGCAAGAGCAGAGCCAAGTTCATTTGGATCTCCACGCCCCCCAATTTTTAAGAGAACAAACACAAAAGGAGAAAAGGTATGGCGGAACACATCATCGAACTTCAGGACGTCACCAAATACTTCGGGGACAATCTCGTCATCGACCACGTGAGTTTTTACGTGAACAAGGGCGAGTTCATCACCTTCCTCGGGCCCTCGGGCTGTGGCAAGACGACGACGCTCCGCATGATCGCGGGCTTCGACCTGCCCACGAGCGGCAAAATTTTATTGAACGGGGAGGATATTTCCCGTCTCCCCCCCAACAAGCGCCCCGTCAACACGGTATTCCAGCGCTACGCCCTCTTCCCCCACCTCAATATCTTTGAAAACATCGCGTTCGGGCTCAAATGCAAGCGGGTGGAGAACACCTACCGTAACAAGGACGGCAAAGAATACACGAAGAGAGAGCGCCTCTCCAAAAAAGAAATTGCCGAAAAGGTGAAAAAGGCGCTCGCGCTCGTCGATCTCGAAGGCTTTGAAAAGCGCTCCGTCGCCACCCTCTCGGGCGGACAGCAACAGCGCGTCGCCATCGCCCGCGCCATCGTCAACGAGCCCGAAATTCTCCTTCTCGACGAACCCCTCGGCGCACTCGACCTCAAAATGCGCAAGGAGATGCAACTCGAACTCAAAGAGATGCACCGCCGCCTCGGCATCACCTTCATCTACGTCACCCACGATCAGGAGGAGGCGCTCACCATGTCGGATACCATCGTCGTCATGTCGGATGGCGTCGTCCAGCAGATCGGCACCCCGCAGGGCATCTACAACGAGCCCGCCAACACGTTCGTTGCCGACTTCATCGGCGAGAGCAACATCTTCAACGGCACCGTCGTGGGCAAGCATAAGGTAAAATTCTGCGGCAAGATGTTTGACTGCGTCGATGATTTCGGTGAAGGCGAGCCCGCCGACGTCGTCGTCCGCCCCGAGGACATTCAGATGACCTCCCCCGACAAGGGAACTTTGAAGGGCGAAGTCATCTCCGTCGTCTTCAAGGGCATCCACTATGAAATCACCGTGCAGGTTGGCAAGTACGAAGTCGTCGTGCAGAGCACCGAGAGCCGCGCCGTCGGCGAGACCATCGGGCTCAACGTCGCGCCCGACGGCATCCACCTCATGAAGCCGAAGTACACCACCAACGTGTTCGACGGCGTCATCAACAAGGCCAACAAAGTGGAGTTTGCGGGCGGCGAGTTCGACTGCGACGTCACCCAACTCTACCCCGGGAGTCACCTCGACGAGGAGGACTACCTCATCACCGCGACAGGCGAAAAACTCGACCTCACGGGCACCGAAGTCAAGGTGGAAGTCGGGCTGTACGACATCGAAATAAGCGACGACGAGGATGCGGGCGGCACCACGGGGCACATCATCTCCATCATCTACAAGGGCGACCACTACCGCGTCATCGTGCGTACGGGCGACAGCGACGAGGACGAAGATTTCGTCTTTGCGACGGAGGATCTTTGGAACGAGAACGACTACGTCTCCGTCATCATCCCGCGGGAGAAGATCAAACTCACGCTCAAAAACACGGAGGAAAAGAAGAGATGAAGTTACGTTTCTCCCGCAAGACGCTGTGCATCCCCTATGCCGTATTCCTGCTCTTCTTCGTCATCGTCCCCATGGCGGTCATCCTCGTCTACGCCTTTACGGACAGGAATATGCACTTCTCCTTCGGCAATTTTATCAAGTTCTTCTCCGACCCCACCAAACTCTCGACCATCGTCTACTCCATCGTCATCGCGCTCATCACCACGGTCGTCTGCCTTCTCATCGCCTATCCCGTCGCCTACATTCTCGCGCGCAGCAAGATGAAGAAAAAGCACGTCATTTTAATGCTCTTTGTCGTGCCCATGTGGATCAACTTCGTGCTCCGCGTCAACGCCATCCGCGAACTCTTCAACTGGATCGGGCTACTCGGGCAGGCCAACTACTTCAACACCGTGTTCGGCATGGTGTACGATTTCCTCCCCTTCATGATCCTGCCCCTCTACACGACGCTCATGAAGATAGACCCCAGCCTCTACGAGGCGAGTTACGACCTCGGCGGAAACGGCTTCACGGCGTTCACACGCGTCACCCTTCCCCTCTCCGTTCCCGGCATCGTGAGCGGCGTCACCATGGTCTTTCTGCCGTCCATGACGAACTACGTCGTCTCGGATATGCTGGGTAATTCCATGGTCACCATCATCGGCAAGTTCATCTACGAATACTTCGGCAGCGATTGGCACATGGGCTCCATGGTCGCGCTTGTCCTCCTCGTCGTCGTGTTCGTCTCCACGCTGCTCACGGGCGGCTTTAAGTCGGAAGAAAACGTAAGGGGGGCAAATCTATGAACAAGCAACTCGTCATCAAATGCCTCAAAGCGGGCTTCATCGGGCTCATTCTGCTCCTCCTCTACGCCCCCATCCTGCTCCTCGCCGTGTACTCCTTCTTCTCGACGGACATCATCGGCACTACGGGCTCGTTCTCCTTGGAGCACTACACCAAACTGTTCGGCGACCCCGTCATCCTCGAAATGATCGGCAACACCCTGCTCCTCGCCTTCCTCGCGGCGCTCCTCTCCACCGTCTTGGGAACCTTGGGCGCGCTCGGGATGTTCTATTGCAAGAAGCGCACCAAGGCGCTCCTGCACGGCGCTTCGCAGATCCCCGTCATCAATGCCGAGATCGTCACCGCGCTCGCGCTCGCCATCACCTTTGTCGCCGTCGGCATCGGCAAGTCGTACTTCACGATGCTCATCGGGCACATGGTCATATGCACACCCTTCGTGGTGCTCTCCGTCATCCCCAAGTTGAAGCAGATGGACGGCTCCCTCTACGAGGCGGCGCTCGATCTCGGCGCGAGCCCCTTCAAGGCGCTCTGGAAGGTCGTCCTGCCGCAGATCATCCCCGGCGTCATCTCGGGCTTCATGCTCGCCATCACGCTGTCGCTCGATGACTACATCGTCACCGTCTACACCCGCCCCAACGGGTTCGAGACCATCTCCACGTACGTCTTCAACGCCACCATGCGCGGCAACGCCCACACGGCGGAGACCCTCTCCTCCTTCTGGGCGCTCACCACCATCATCTTCCTCGTCATCGTGCTCTTCGTCGTCCTGTCCAACCTTCCCGCCCTGCGGAAAAAGGAGGCGAAGCAATGAAAAAGCGCATCTTCGGCATCCTTGCGGCGGCAATTATGTTGCTCCCCACGCTCGCCCTTCTCGGCGGGTGCGGCGGCAAACAGGCGGACGTCATCCTCAAAGTGTACAGTTGGGCGGAGTACATCGACGAGGGCGGCGAGGGCTCCTACCTCTACGATACCCTCGCGGAGGAAAAGGGCGAGGGCGCCGTCTCCGCTTCGGACGCGCCCCCCATCCTCGACGACTTCGAAAAGTGGTACGAGGAAACGTACCATGAGAGCATCCGCGTGGACTACGCCACCTTCGGCACCAACGAGGATATGTACAATGAGATCGTCCTCGGCAACGAGTACGACCTTCTCTGCCCCTCCGACTACATGATCATGAAACTCGCCGCCGAGGATAGAATCGTCCCCTACGACGCCTCCTTCTTCGATAGTGCCGACCCCAACAACTACTACGTCCGCAACGTCTCCCCCTACATTCGGGACGTCTTTGAAAACGGCACGGTCACCGTCACGCAGGACGGCGAGCAGGCGGCGCACAAGTGGAGCGAATACGCCGCGGGCTATATGTGGGGCACCACGGGCTTCGTGTACAACCCCGAGCACGTCGAGCGCGACGACCTCGAAGCGCTCGGCTGGCAGACCTTTGTAAGCGACAAATACACCAATAAAATTACGGCGAAAGATAACGTCCGCGATACCTACTTCGCCGCCCTCGGGCTCACCTACGAGCAGGAACTGCTCGCCCTCGACAAATCGGGCGACGGCTACAATCAAGCCCTCACCGACATCTTCAACCGCACGGCGGAGCAGTACACGGACGCCGTGGGCGATACCCTCCTCGACATGAAGAAGAACATCTACGGCTTCGAGACGGATACGGGCAAGGCGGATATGGTGAGCGGCAAAATTTGGCTCAACTACGCGTGGAGCGGCGACGCCGTCTACGCCCTCGACGAGGCGGAGGAAGACGATCTGTACCTCGAATACTTCGTCCCCGAGGCGGGCTCCAATTTGTGGTTCGACGGCTGGGTGCTCACGAAGGGCGTCGAGGAGCGCGGCACCAAAAAGGCGGCGCAGGCGTTCGTCAACTATATGTCCATGCCCGAGAGCGCCAAGCGCAACAGCTACTACATCGGCTACACCTCCGTCATCGCGGGCGAAAATACTACGGACGAAAACGGGGAAGCGTACAACGAAATGCTCGACTACGCCGATTGGCTCTACGGCTATGAATTCGACCCCGAGACGGAGGATGAGCCCGCAGAGACGGTGGACTACGACCTCACCTACTTCTTCCTCGGCGCAGACGCGGAGGAAGGGCAGACGGTCATCACCGCCGAGAAGGACAGCGCCGAAAAGCGCCAACTCTTCGCGCAGTTCCCCCCCGAGGACGTCATCGCGCGCTGCGCCGTCATGAACTACTTCGATGCCGATACGAGCGAGCGCATCAACGAACTGTGGTCGCACGTCAAGGCGGAGACGCTGGATACTTGGGCGATCGTCGTTTTGTGCGTCGCCGCCGTCGCCATCGTCGCCTTCGTCCTGCTCGTCAAGTTTGGAAATAAGATAGACCTCTTCCGCCCCAAGCCCAAAAAAGGCTACGAACTCGTAGAGCAGGAAGCACCCAAAAATGACTACGAACCCGTAAACAAAGAAAAATCCAAAGAGTGAAGATCCAGCCTTCATACCGAGGTGCGCCGCCCGTCCGCTTTCGCGGACGGGCGGCGCACCGAGTATATCGTTCCAAATATCTCCCTCCATGAAAAAATCTCGCCGCTTGGCGAGATTTTTCACTTCCCCGTTCCGAGGAGTTGGAGCGGCGTATTCCCCGCCGTCACATCGAGTTCTATCTGCATCCCGTGCGTTCTCATGCGGGCTTTTATCTCCTCCCCATCCAAAAAGGCGCGGAGAGTGCAGACGCGGATATTGTCCGCGCCGAGTTCGTCCTCCACATCGCCGTCCACATAGAGCCGCACACTCCGCGCCGCGATCTCGAACACAATTTCGTGCGCCTGCCAGCGGTACATATATTTTTTCTGTATCTTTTTGATCCACACGATTTCAAAAACCAAAATGCCGATGACCGCGGCGAACAGAACGCCCATTACAACGATGGAAACTATCATACTGTCATCCATCTTTCTTTTCCCCCTTTCTCTTTTTCACACATTCGGTGAGCAAAAATTCGATCTGCCCGTTGAGCGAACGAAAGTCCTCGTCCGCCCATCGCATGAGTTCCGCATACAACGTCGGGGAGAGCCGCAGGGGCACCTGTTTTTTTGTCTTTTCGGTATCCTTCATCATTTTTCCATTCCCGCTGATTCTATTGCGTTAATTCTATCCCGCTAATTCTTTCTCACTAACTCTTTTTCACGAATTCTTTCTCACCAATTCTATCCCACTAATTCTTTCTCGCTAATTCTGTCTTGCTAATTCTATCTCGCTAATTTTGTTATCACTAATTTTATCTAACCAATTCTTTCTTATTATTCTTTCTTACTAATTTTATCTAACTAATTTTATTCTCACCAAGGCACTTGTTTTTTGTCTTTTCGGTATCCTTAATATCGTCCCCTTTTGCGGTTTACTTCCCGAACATGATGCGCTCGTCCGAAAGCATCATGGTCATGCAAAACACGAGAATGGCGGTGAACGCAAGGTTGACGCCCACGCTCACGAGCGATTGCCAAACGGGGAGCGCGCCCGCGAGCAGCCCCTGCATGGCGACGACGGCGTTGAGGACGGGGATTGCCACCGTCCAATCGCCGAGCGCGGGCACAAAGGTCGCCACGAGCGTCAGGATGATGGAAAAGATCATCAGCATTCCCGTATAGGCGGAGGCCTCCTTCACCGACTTCGAGTAGGTGGAGACGACGGCGATAAGGCTCACGATGAGCGGCACGAAACTCACGATGAGGAGCAGGATGAAAAAGTAATTCCAAAAGCCGTACGCCCCAAGCATATTGAGCGAGAGCCCCATGAGTTTGGGCATGGAGAGCGCCGTCCCGAGGAAACTCGAGAGCGCGCCGAGCATGGAGATACACGCGAGCGGGACGATCTTCCCGAGTGCGATGTGCGAGCGCTTGGCGGAGGTCACGAGAATGGTGGAAAGCGTCCCCCGCTCCTTCTCCCCCGCCACCGATTCGAGCGTTAAGGACATACAGGCGGAGAACACAAACGCCACGATGAGGAGGGGCAAAATGCTGCACAAAATCTGCATCCCGACGACTTCGTCGTTGAGAAGGCTCTCCGAAGTCACGGTGAAGCGCACCCTGTAAACGTTCAGCACCGAAGTTGCAAGCGAATAGAACGCCGCGCTCGTCTCATCGGAGGCGTTGTAGAAAATATCCACGTTCCCGCCCTCCGTCGCGTCGAAGTTTTCGCTGAACACGAGCACGGCGGTCGCCTTGCCATCGTGCACGGCGTCCTTTGCCGCCTCCCTGTCGTCGATGGACATCCACTCCACGCTGTCCCCGTTCTTCTGCGCCGCCTCGGAGATGACCGCCGTCACGGCGGAATTTCCCGAAAGGTACACGTGGTATTGCCGCGCCTCCTTTTCGGAATTCAATGCCTCGCCGAGAATGCCATATAGAAGAAAGATGATGATCCCGGGGAGGAGCATGGTGATGATGAGGCGCGGGTCGTGGAAAAAGCGGTGAAATTCCTTTTTCATGAGGGCGAAAAATTTCATAGCCTTCCCCCTTCGCTCTCGTAGAGCGCAAAAAACGTCTCTTCCTTCATGAGGGCGAAAAACGTCTTTTCTTTCATGAGGGCGAAAAATTTCATAGCCTTCCCCCTTCGCTCTCGTAGAGCGCAAAAAACGTCTTTTCCAAATCGCCCTTGCCCACTTCTTCGAGCGTCCCCTCCGCGGCGAGTTTTCCGTTCAGGAGAATGCCCACCCTGTCGCACAGTTTTTCCACGAGGGAAAAGATGTGCGTGGAGAGGAGAATGCTCTTCCCCATGCGGCGAAGTTCCTCCAAAAAGTCGGTCACGACTTTTGCGGTGATGACGTCCAGCCCGTTCGTCGGCTCGTCGAAGATGACGACCTCGGGGTCGTGGACGATGGAGATGACGAGCGAAACTTTTTGCAGCATCCCCGTGGAGAGATTTTTCACCCGCACCTCGGAAAATTTATCGATGCCGAAGCGGGAGAAAAGTTCCTTTTTCCGCCGCGCGAGCGTCGCCTTGTCTACGCCGTGCATCGCGCCGAAAAAATCGAAGAGATAGTCGGGCGTGAAGAAGCCCTCGAGTTTCAGATCGCTCGTCATGAACCCGATGACGTCGCGGACGCGCTGCGGCTCCTTCGTGATGGAGTGCCCGCACAAAAACGCGTCGCCCGCGTCGGGGCGGATGAGCGTCGAGAGCATCCGTAGCGTCGTCGTCTTGCCCGCGCCGTTGGGCCCTAACAGCCCGTAAATTTCTCCGCGGTAGGCGGAGAACGAGAGCCCGTCCACCGCGACGCGGCGCCTTTCGCCCGTCTTTTCGATTTTTTGCTGTTTCTTGGAGAGCGTGAACGTCTTTTTGAGGTTTTCCGCCCTCACAATTGCTTCATTTTCCTGCATATTGCCTCACGAAAGTCTTTTCACTTCTTCGATGTTTGGCGCCCGATCGCCGAGAAGCGGCGCGATCTTTTCCCACTCGTAGGGCGGGAAAAGGAGGTAGAATTCCTCGCTTCCTTCAATTTCCACGGCATAAATCGGCTTTGCATAGTGCACCCCGTACTGATTGATCCGCACTTTGTAGGGCGGCTTGTTGGGCGGCGTCTCCTTATTCCAGCCGATAAACGCCGCGCTCTTTTTCACGCGCAACACCCGCCTTATCTTATCGAGCGGAATGCCGAGCACCCGCTCGACGTCGGAGAGACAAAAGAGGTCGCCCTCGCGGAATGCCGCAACTTCCAAGAGAAAATATTGCGGCTCAAAGATGGACGCCTTCCCATTGGCGCGCGGCTTGTACGGATAGGTGAAGACGTCGATCGGCGCGGCGTTTTCGGGAACACGGAGCGCCTCGCGCGACTGCGCGTTCAACTTTTTTGTCCGCTCGGAAAAATCGAGAAAGGCGGAACTCCCCTTTACGATTTTTCCCTTCCGCCACTCCAAAAGTGCGAGCACAAGCCCGACGAGAATGGCGGCCGCGCCCGCGCCGATGATCCACCAAAGCCCGTTCGCTTCCATGTCGGCGAGGAGCGCCTCGTCATCCGAAAGCGCATCGAGCCCGCCACCGAGCAAGATGCAGCCGGCGAGGAGGAAGAAATATTTCAGAAGGGAGAGCCACAGCGGAAAGGCGGAACTTTTTTCGAGCGCCGCCCCCTCCTCTTCCAAATTTTTTTGCTTGGAGGAGAGCGCGCCGTCGATGCGGCGGAGGACGAATTCCTCGCCGTCCAATCTTCCGTCCTGCGACTTTATGTTGTAGCCGAGCAGATTTTTCATTTTGAATTTTTTACCGAAAGCCATTGACGCGGCTGTGCGCAAACGCCGCGGCGCGGCGTTTGCGCACAGCCGCGCCAATGGCTTTTTTTCTTTCCGCCGCACCTTCCTTTGCGCTTCACGCTCCTTCCAATGTAATGGTAGCACGATTTTCGGCGGGCAAGGCGGGTATATGCCAACTTTTTTGCAAAAACTTCAAAAATTTTTTCGGCGCGCCGCGCCCGAAGCCATCAGTAGATGCTCCCGGCGCCGACGACGGGCTGGGCGTCGCGGTTGCCGCAGAGAACGACGAGGAGATTGGAGACCATCTGCGCCTTTCTCTCGTCGTCGAGTTCGACGACGTTCTCCTCCGAAAGTTTGTTGAGCGCCATCTCCACCATGGAGACCGCCCCTTCCACAATTTTCTGCCGTGCCGCGATGATGGCGGACGCCTGCTGGCGTTGGAGCATGGCAGCGGCGATCTCGGGTGCGTACGCAAGGTGGGAGATGCGCGCCTCCAAAATTTCGATGCCCGCCATTTCCGTGCGCTGTTGCAATTCTACGCGGAGAACTTCCGCGATCTCCTGTGCGCTGCCGCGAAGCGACGTTTCATCGCCGTTCGTGGAGACATCGTACGGATACTGCCGCGCGACTTGGCGGATGGCGGCATCGCACTGCGTGGAGAGATACGCCATGTAATTATCCACGTTGAATACCGCCTTTGCGGTGTTCGTAATGCGCCAAATGACGACGACGGAGATCTCGATGGGATTGCCCTCTTCGTCGTTGACCTTTTGCTTATCGTTGTTGAGCGTCATCGCCTTCAAGGAGAGTTTGCGCGCGAAACCCGCCGTTGCCGTGCGGGCGGGATTGACCGCCGCGCAGAACGGATTGACCCAGAAGAAACCGTCGCGCTTGATGGTGCCGTAATATTTGCCGAAGAGCGTGAGGACGAACGCCTCGTTGGGCTGGACGAGCTTGAAGCCGCCGAAGAGCGTGAGCCCCACGACGAGCCCGACGACGCCCGCGGCCATGAGCGCAACGAACGCCGTATTTTCCGCGAGAAACACCGCGCCCGCTACAAAGAGCGCGATGGAGCCGACGACCGCGGCGATCGTGACGGCGAGCATCAGCCAACCGCTCTTCTCCTTCGCCGTCTTTTCCGTCATTTTATCGAAATCCTTGACCTGCATGATATGCCTCCGAATTGTGATATCATTTTGATATCATCATGATAGCATCCTCCGCGGCGGATGTCAAGGGTTTTTGGGAAAAATTTCCATAAAAAAGAGCGGCCGTGAGCCGCCCCTTTGCGTTCCCCTATTTTATAAAAGTTTTTCGAGGATGCTTTTGCAGGCGATCTTGCAGTGCTCGTAGGTGAGCCCGCCCTGAAAGTAGGCGGTATACGGTGCGCGGATGGGCGCATCGGCGGAGAGTTCGATACTTGCTCCCGCCACGAACGTGCCCGCTGCCATGATGACTTTGCAATCGTACCCCGGCATATCCCACGCCTCGAGTTTTACAAAACTATCGACGGGAGATGAGTCCTGCACCGACTGGATGAACGCGGTGAGTTCCCTCTCCGAGGGAAAGCGGATGGCGCGGGTGATGTCCGCGGGGGTCTTTTCGAGCGACGGGAAGTTCTCGTAGCCCAAACTTTCCATGCACTTGCCGATGAGGAGCGCCCCCTTTACAGCCTGCGCTACGACGTGCGGTGCGAGGAAAAAGCCCTGAAAGTATGCCTGATAGCCATAGGCGTACGAGCCGATCTCCCCGCCGACGGAGGGCGCGGTGAGGCGGTTTTCGCACATGGCAACATAATTTGCGCCGCCCGCGATGTAGCCGCCCGTGGGAGCGAGCCCGCCCCCGGGGTTCTTGATGAGGCTCCCCACGATGAGGTCGGCGCCGACTTCGGTGGGCTCCTCTTTTTCCACGAACTCGCCGTAGCAGTTATCCACGAAGATGCACCCCGCAAAGCCCGCTTTGCACACAAATTCGCACATCTTGCCGATTTCGGCGACGGGGAAGGCATCCCGCAGTTCGTACCCGCGCGAGCGCTGAATGTAGATCATACGGTACTGCTTTTCTTTGAGGCGGGCGGCGACGGTCTTTTCGTCGCATTTACCTTTTTCGTCGAGCGCGACGACGTCAAAGGAGACGCCGAAATCCTTCAAAGACCCGTTCCCCTCGCCGAAAATGACGCCGCGGAGGGTATCGTAGGGCATTCCCGTGATGCAGAGGACACTGTCCCCGGGACGCAAAACGCCGAAGAGCGCGACCGTAAGCGCGTGGGTGCCCGAGAGGAGCGCGGGCGAGACGAGCGCCCTTTCCGCGCCGAATGCGCGCGCGTAGACGGCGCCGAGCGCCTCCCGCCCCTCGTCGCCGTAGCCGTAGCCCGTGGAGGGCGCAAAGTGGCGAAGGGCAATTTCCTCCGCGCGGAACGCCTCCAAAACTTTCTTCTGGTTGAAGAGCGAAATCTCGTCCGCCCGCGCAAACTGCGCTTTGAGCGCCTCTTCCGCCTCTATGATCAATTCATCTGCCTTCATAAATTCCCATCACCTCTTCCGCTGCCGCCGCTATGGATTTCGGTTCGATCCAATGCAAATTCGGCAATTTTTTGAAGAAAGTACGCTGCCTTTTGGCATAATTGCGCGTATTTTGCTTTATTATGTCTGACATAGTACTTAAATTATAGCCGTTTTTCAAAAATTCGACCACTTCTTTGTACCCGATGCCCTGCATACACTGCGCGTTTTCGGGGACGCCGCCGTTTAGAAGCCCCTCCACTTCCTCCACGAGCCCCGCCGCTATCATCTGCTCCACGCGGCGGTCGATGCGGGCGTACAGTTCCTCCCGCGGGAAGTTGTAGGCGAACGCCTCGTAGGGAAAGCGCGGCGTCTTGCCGTCGTTTTGCTCGGACTTTCTCTTTCCCGTCTGCTCGTAGATCTCCAGCGCGCGAATGACGCGCTTGACGTCGTTACAATGGAGCGCCCGCGCGCTCTCGGGATCGACTGCGGCGAGGCGGGCGTGGAGCGCCTCCCTGCCCTCTTCCCGCTCTATTTTTTCGTATTTTTCGCGGATCTCGCGGGACGCAGGCGCGCTGCCGAAGGAACTCTTGAAGAGCACGGCGTTGAGATAGAACCCCGTTCCGCCGCACAAAATGGGGACTTTTCCGCGCGCGTCGATACTTTCTACCGCCTCGAGGGCGGCGCGCTCGAAGTCGCTCACCGAAAAATTTTGCGTGGGTTCGGCGACATCGATGAGGTGGTGCGGAATGCCCCCGCGCTCCTCCTCAGTGGGCTTGGCGGTGCCGATATTGAGGCCGCGGTAGACGAGCAGGGCGTCGCAGGAGACTATTTCGCCCCCCATCCGCCTTGCGCACTCCACGGCGAGCGCCGTCTTGCCCGAGGCCGTCGCCCCGCAGATGACCAAAAGTTTTCTCATACGATGCGCTTGAACAGTTTTTCCATCTCGCTCTTCTTGATTTTGACGGCGACGGGGCGGCCGTGCGGGCATTTGAGCCCCATATCGCCCTCGGTGCGCTCGATGAGGGAGCGCGCCTCCCCATCCGTCAGCTTCTCCCCGCCCTTGACCGCCGCCTTGCAAGCCGCGGAGGCGAGTTTATCCTTCAAAAGATCGGGCAATTTGATGGCGCGGAGGCTCTCCATCGAGGCGAGAATTTCCCCGAAGAACGCCTTTAAGTCCAGCCCCATGAGGTCGGCGGGCACGGCGGAGACCTTGATGCTCGTGCCGCCGAATGCGCCCGCCTCGAACCCGAGTTCGCGCAGAACTTCGAAATTCTTCTCGAGGAAGGCATACTCCGCCGCGTTGACTTCGAGAATGTACGGCATGAGCATGGGCTGGGAGACGACGGCGCGCTGCTCCGTCTTTTCGCGGAGCCTATCGTAGATGAGCCGCTCGTGCGCGGCGTGTTGGTCGATGAGGTACGCGCAGTCGCCGTACTCATAGATGAGGTAGGTGCGGAAGAGTTCGCCCTTGTATTCGAGGGACTTGACGTCCACGCGCTCTTGCTGCGCCTGCGCTTGCTCCAAGAGGAACTTTTTGTTCTCCTCGAAGTAGTCGATTTCGGCCGCCGTGGGCGCATTTACCTCGAATTTGAGGGGCTCTCGCTCCGGCGTGAAAAAGCGCGGCGCAGGCGTTCTCCCCGCCAAGGGAGAGACGTCGAATTGCAGTTCCTTTTTTGCCTCCTCGTACGTCATTTGCGGCGCGGCGGGCGACTGCTTGGGAAGGGACTGCGGGGCGACGTATTCGAGGGCGCGGGAGTTGCCGTCGAGAACGGCGGAGACGACGGAGTAGACGCTTCCGTAGATGATTTGGTTATCCGCAAAGCGCACATCCGCTTTGTTGGGGTGCACGTTGACGTCCACGATCTCGGGCGGAACGTCCAAAAAGAGCACGTAGAACGGATATTGCCGCTTCATGAGGTAGGCGGCGTAGGCGTTGGAGATCGCCGCACCCACCGTTTGGTTGACGATGTAGCGCCCGTTGACGAAGAGGCTCTGATAACTGCGGTTGGGCTTGGAGAAGTTGCGGTTTCCGATGAAGCCCGCGAGTTTGATGCCGTGCTTATCGGCGGAAATTTCGATGCAATCGTTGAGGATCCCCGCCCCGTAGACGGCGACGAGCGCGGCTTTGAGCCCGTCCCCGAAGGAGCGGTACTTCACCTTGCCGTTGACCGTGTACGTAAAGGCGATTTCGGGGCGGGAGAGAAGAAAGCGCGCCATCATGTTGGAGACGTCACCCTCCTCCTGCGCGTCGGATTTCAGGAATTTCAGACGGGCGGGCGTGTTGTAGAAGAGATTTTCCACCGTGACGCACGTCCCCTTTGCCCCCGCCGCCGCGCGAATTTCGCCGAGTTCGCCGCCCTTGCAGAGAAGAGAATATGCCTCGCCGTTTGCGTTGGAGAGGATCGCCGTCTCGGAGACGGAGGCAATCGAGGCGATGGCCTCCCCGCGGAAGCCCAAAGTTGTCACCGAAAAGAGATCCTCCGCCGTTTGGAGTTTGCTCGTGGCGTGGGGACGGAAGGCGAGCGGCAGGTCTTCCTTTAAGATGCCGCAGCCGTTGTCCGTCACCGCAATGCGGCGTTTGCCGCCGCCCTCAACTTCGACGGAGATCTCCGTGGCGCCCGCATCGATGGCGTTCTCCACGAGTTCCTTGACGACGGAGTACGGGCGGTCTACCACCTCGCCCGCGGCGATGCGGTTGTATACGTCGGGCGTGAGGACGTTGATCATTTGAGTTTCTCCTTCCACTCCGCGAGGAGCGCAAGCGCCTGCAAGGGCGAGAGTGCATCGGGATTGATGCCCGCAAGTTGTGTGCGGAGTTTTTCTTCCATTTCGTCGGGCTCCTCCTCGATGGGTTCATCTGGAATGTGGCGACCCGCGAGGTCGTTTCTTTCGAGCGAGCGCAAAATAACTTTGGCGCGGGACGTGACACTTTCGGGGACGCCCGCGAGCGCGGCGACTTCCACGCCGAAGGAGCGAGAAGCCCCGCCCCGCACGATCTTGCGCAAAAAGACGATGGTTCCGCCGATCTCGCGCGCGTTGATTTTATAATTTTTGACGCCCTCGAGTTTGCCTTCGAGTTCGGTGAGTTCGTGGTAGTGCGTGGCAAAGAGCGTCTTGGCGCGGATGTTCTTCGTGAGGTGCTCGATGACCGCCCACGCGATGGAGAGACCGTCGAACGTGCTCGTGCCGCGGCCGACTTCGTCCAGAATGAGAAGGCTCTTTGCTGTGGCGTTGCGCAGAATGCTGGCGACTTCCGTCATCTCCACCATGAAGGTGCTCCTGTCGAGAATGAGGTTGTCGCTCGCCCCGATGCGCGTGAAGATGCGATCGACGAGGGGCACGACGGCGCGCTTGGCGGGCACGAAGGAGCCGATGTGTGCCATGAGCACGATGAGGGCGTTCTGCCGAAGGTACGTGCTCTTGCCCGCCATGTTGGGCCCCGTGAGGATCATCGTGCGGCTGTCTCCGCCGTCGAGCATACAGTCGTTGGGCACAAACCGCTCGCGCGAGATGGCCTCCACCACGGGGTGCCGCCCCTCTTCCACTTCGAGGGCGCCCTCCTCCACGATTTGGGGACGGGCGTACTTATTCTCCTTGGCGACCGTCGCAAGCGAAACGAGGCAATCGAGCGAGGCGACCGCCGCCGCCACCGCCTGAAACACGGGGATGTTGCGCACGAGGATCTCCATGAGTTCGGAGTAGAGATATTCTTCGAGGCGCTGCGCCTTGTCGTCGCTGCCCAAAATTTTGGCTTCGAGTTCCTTGAGTTCGTCGTTTACGTAGCGCTCGCCGTTTGCAAGCGTCTGCTTGCGCGTGTAGGAGTAAGGGACGCGGTCGCGGAAGGAATTGCTGATCTCGATGTAGTAGCCGAATACGCGGTTGTAGCCCACTTTGAGGGTGCGGATGCCCGTCTTTTCGCGCTCGCGGGTCTCGAGTTCGGCGAGGAGCGCCTTGCTGTGATCCTTTACGTCTTTGAGTTCGTCGAGTTCCTTGTTGTAGCCGCGGCGGATGTAGCCGCCCTCCCGTAGCGTCGTCGCGTCGGGGGCGATCGCCGCATCGAGGAGCGAACAGACTTCCTTGGTATCGGCAAGCCCCGCGGCGATGCGCCCGAGGAGCGCGGAGGAAAACCCCGAGAGTTGGAATTTGAGGTTGGGCACGACGGCAAGAGACGCGGAGAGCGCAATGCAGTCGCGCGGCTGCAAGTTGCCGTTGGAGATGCGCCCCGTGAGGCGTTCGATATCCTTGATGCCCGCGAGCATATCGGCAAGGCCGATGCGCACGACGCTCGCGCGGAAGAGTTCATCCACCGCGTCGAGCCGCTCCTCAATCGCTTTCTTATCGTGGAGCGGCGAGATGAGCGCGCTTGCAAGTTTGCGGGCGCCCATGCCCGTCTTGGTTCTATCGAGCAGCCACAGAAGGGAGCCGTACTTCTTCCCCTCCGCGTTGTTTTTGAGAATTTCGAGGTTGCGCACGGCTACGCTATCCAGCACGAGCCGCGAGCCCTCCTCCGTGTAGCGGAGGGCGTTGATGTTTTTGAGGGCGTGTTTTTGCGTCTCGCGGAGGTATTCGAGGAGCGCCCCCGCCGCGCAGATAGCGGCCTCCTTATCGGCGATGCCCAAAGCGTCCACAGAGGCGGAGAACTGCTCTTTGAGCGATTTTTCCGCCGCCGCGCGCCCGAACGACCACGGGAGATAGCACAAGAACGCGGGAAGCGCGCCCCGCTGCACCTCCGCACAGTCCTTGGTTTCAAATAAAAGTTCCTCGTTGCAGATGATCTCGGCGACGGAGAGATTGACGAGCGCATACAAGAGGTGCTCGGTGTTCTCCGCCTCGCCCACGGCAAACTCGCCCGTCGTGATGTCCGCCCAAGCGAGCGCATAACTGCCGTTTATCTTGCAGGCGCAGGCGATGTAGTTGCTCCGCTTCTCATCGAGCATGGCGTTCTCGATGACGGTGCCCGCCGAGACGACGCGGATGACATCCCTGTCCACCATTCCCTTGCTCGCCTTAGGGTCGGAGAGTTGTTCGCAGATGGCGACGCGCTCGCCCGCCTCCACGAGTTTTTGAATGTAACTGTCGGCGGCGTGGAAGGGAACGCCGCACATGGGCGCGCGGGCTTCCAGCCCGCAGTCCCTGCCGGTAAGCGTGAGGTCGAGGATCTTGCTCGCCTTCTCGGCGTCCTCGAAGAACATCTCGTAAAAATCGCCGAGGCGGTAAAATACGATGCACCCCGGGTATTCTTCCTTGACCTTTTTCCAATGCTCCATCATCGGTGAAAGCGCCATAAATTTCCTCCGTCAGTCTGCGGCCTCGCCGTAGAGCGAAATGCCGTTTGCCCTCGTCACGCGGAGGCGGACAAACTCACCCACGCGGTTTTTGCTGTTTTCAAAGTACCCCATTCTCCCGTATTCGTCCCTGCCGAGGTACATCCCCTTCTTGGCGTCGTAGTCCTCGCAGAGGATCTCCACCGTTTTTCCGACGTACTTTGCGCTCTTTTGGCGCGTCTTTTCGTTGACGAGGGCGATGAGGCGGGAGAGCCTGTCCCTGGAAACTTCCTCGCTCACTTGCCCCTCCATCGTAGCCGCCCGTGTGCCCGTGCGGGGCGAGAAGATGAACATGAACGCCGAGGCGAGATCGGCCTCCTCCACGAGGGAGAGGGTCTCCTGAAATTCCTCCTCCGTTTCGGTGGGGAAGCCCACGATGAAGTCCGTCGTCACCTCGCAGTCGGGGATCTCGCGCCTCAAAAGCGCAATTTCATCGAGGTATTTTTCCCGCGTATACCGCCTGTTCATGAGCGAGAGGATGCGGCTCGAGCCCGATTGCACGGGCAAATGCAGGTGTTTGCAAATTTTTTCGTGTTTTTTCATGACGGCGACGAGCCGTTCGGAAAAATCCTTGGGGTGCGACGTCATGAACCGAACGCGGAACTTGCCCTCAATGGAGGCGACGGCATCGAGGAGTGCGGGGAAATCCGCCCCGTTTTCGTCGCGGTAGGAGTTGACGTTCTGCCCGAGGAGGGTAATTTCCTTGTAGCCGCCTGCAACGAGGGCGCGCACTTCGGAAAGAACATCGTCCATTCTGCGGGAGCGCTCCCTGCCGCGCACGTAGGGCACGATGCAGTACGAGCAAAAGTTGTTGCACCCGTACATGATGTTCACCCATGCGTTGGGGTAACTCGTGCGGACGGGCGAAACTCCGTCCTCCACCTCCGCCCGCGCCTCGGGCACGGAGACGAGATTGCGCCGCCCCGCGCGCTTCTTTTCGATGAGTTCGCCGAGTTCGGCAAGGTTATGGGTGCCGAACAAAATGTCGATAAAGGGAAATTTGGATTTGAGAAGCGCCGCTTTGCCCTCCTCCTGCACCATACAGCCGCCCACCGCGATGATGAGCCCCTTTTTCTGCCGTTTGAGCTGTTTGAGCGCGCCGATGTTGCCGAATGCGTGGTTTTCCGCATTCTCGCGGATGCAGCAGGTGTTGAATACGATGATGTCCGCCTCTTCGATGGGCGTCTCCTTGTCGTACCCCTTTTCTTTGAGGACGCCCGCGATCTTCTCCGACTCGTGAAGATTCATCTGGCAGCCGTATGTGACGATGTGATAGTTCATGCCTCGATCTCCGAAAAGACCTTGCCCACGTTCTCGCGGAGCACAAGGTCGCACTGCCCGTCGAGCGGCGTCGCGCTGCGGTTGACGAGCACGAGGTGTTTGCCGCGGAAGAGGCTCACAAACCCCGCCGCGGGGTACACGGTGAGCGAAGTCCCCGCCACGATGAGGGTATCGGCGGCGGCGATGGCTTCACACGCGCCCTCCACCGTTTCGCCGTCGAGCGGCTCGCCGTATAGAACGACGTCGGGCTTTATGAGCCCCCCGCACGAACAGCGCGGGATGCCCTCGCCCTCTGCAACGTATTCGGCGGGATATTTTTTGCCGCACGAAAGGCAGGTATTGCGGTGCACACTGCCGTGAAGTTCATACACTCTCTTGCTCCCCGCTGCCTGATGCAGACCGTCGATGTTCTGCGTGACGACGGCGAGAAGTTTGCCCTTCTTCTCGAGTTCGGCAAGTTTTAAGTGCGCGGCGTTAGGCTTCGCCCAGAGGGGCAGCATCTTGTCGCGGTAAAACTTGTAAAACTCCACTGTGTGCGAATAGAAGTAGTCCGCGCTCAAAATGGTCTCGGGCGGGACGGAATATTTTTGGCGGTAGAGCCCGTCCTCCGAGCGGAAATCGGGGATGCCGCTCTCCGTGGATACCCCCGCGCCGCCGAAAAACACGATGCGTGAACTTTCTCGAATGATCTCTTGCAGTGTCATAGCCTTTGCCCCCAACTTGCATTATATCATAAACCAACTGTATTTTCAACACTTCCGCGCGCGTGAAGGCGAAAATTTTTGCGTAAATTACTTATACTGTCCGTATGAAACGCGCGGCGATCGTCCTCTTTGTTCTCTTCGGTTCGGCGGGAGTACTTGCTCTCTCGTTCCTCTTTGCCTACCTCGGCATCACGGCGGGGGCAAAATTGGAGCCCGAAAAACTCACGCTGGATACGGCTTGCATCCGCATCTACGACGGGGGCGGCGCGCCCATGGAGACGGCGCGGCGAAAGAGCGTTGCCTTTGAGAACCTTCCCGACTATCTGCCCAACGCCTTCGTCGCCGTCGAGGACAAGCGCTTTTTTGCGCACGGCGGCATCGACTATCGGCGCGTTATGAAGGCGATGTGGAAGAATTTGACGAGTTTTTCCTTCCGCGAGGGGGCTTCCACCATCTCCCAACAACTCATCAAGAACACCCACCTCACAAGCGATAAGACCATTGCGCGGAAACTCAAAGAATTTAAGCTGACGCGCGCGCTCGAACGGCGATACACGAAGGAGCAGATCTTGGAACTCTACGTCAATTCCATCTACTTCGGACACAGTGCGTTCGGCGTGGGGAGCGCCGCAAGGTACTACTTCGGCAAGGATACGGAAGATCTCACCCCCGCGGAGTGCGCCATGCTCGCCGCCCTCGCCAAGTCGCCCAACACCTATTCCCCCTTCAAAAACCCCGAAAAATGCCTTGCGCGGCGCAATTTCGTGCTGAAACTCATGCTGGAACAGGGCTATTTGACGACTTCCGAGTACGCGGCGGCGGTGCGCGAGCCCCTGCCCGCTTCCCCCTTCGAGAGCGGCGAAAACGCCTACCTCGCCCGCGTGTACGAGGAACTTGCTGTCCTCTTCCCCGATGCCCGCACGGGGGAATTGGGGTCGCTGAAAATTTACACGGCGTACAACGCCGCTCTGCAAAATGCGCTGGAAAAAACCGAGGCGGAGAGCGATTTTTGCGCACTGATCGTCGATCATCGCACCCACGCCGTCAAGGCGCTGCACTCGACCTGCGGCACGTTAAAGCGCCTGCCCGCCTCCACCATCAAGCCCCTCCTCGTCTATGCGCCCGCCATCGAGGAGAACCTCATCTCCCCCGCCACGCCCCTTTTGGATGAGCGCGCCGACTTCGGCGGCTATTCCCCCGACGACGCGGGCGGCGCTACGGGGGGCTACATGAGCGCGCGGTATGCCCTCTCCCACAGCGTGAATATCCCCGCCGTGCGCATTCTGAACAGCCTCGGGTGCGACCGTGCGGCAAGTTACATGGAAAAGATGGGGCTTCCCGTCGCCGAGGAGGATAGAACGCTCGCCCTCGCCCTCGGCGGGATGCGCGAGGGGTATACGCTGCCCGCGCTCGCGGACGCCTATTCCACCTTTGCCTGCGGCGGGGAATACTTCCCCTCGGCGTGTATTTTGCGCGTCGAGGACGAAAAGGGACGCACCCTCTACCGCCACGGCGATGCGGGCAGGCGGGTGTTCTCGGAGGAGACCTGCGCCCTCGTAAGCGATATGCTGCAAACTGCCGCCAAGGAGGGAACGGCGAAACGGCTTGCTTCTCTCCCCTTCCCCGTCTGCGCCAAGACGGGTACCGCCGAGGGAAAGGACGGCAACACCGACGCCTATACCGTCGCCTACACCGCCGAGGATACCGTCGCCGTGTGGCTCGGCAACCGCGACAATTCCCCTATAAACGCGACGGGCGGAGGGCTGCCCGCCAACATCGCCCTGTGTGCGCTTCGCACCTTGTACGATGGGAAAACGCCCGCGCCGCTCCCTACTTGTAACAGCCTCGTGCGCGTCGCCTACGACAGGCTCACCTACGAAAACGAGCATAAGATCGTCCTCGCCGACCCCTCCGCGCCCGTGGGAGAAAACCTCTACGAACTCTTCCGCCCCGCCGCGCTCCCGCAGGAGACGTGCAGGCGCTTCTCCGAGCCGAGCATCGCGCCGCCCCGCATTTTCGTCAAAAATGGGGCGATTTATCTAGAACTATGTCAGACAAAGTACTATGCATATGTGGTAAAAAGAGAAAATCGCGGTCAAATAACCACGATTTACAGCGGAAAATTTCAAAAACTCATCTGCGATAACTCCGTCCGCGCGGGCGAGAGTTACGTCTATTCCGTCACGCCCTACTATTTGAGCCGCGCGGGAAAGACGGTGACGCTCCCCTCCGTGCGCGTCGAGGCGTCCTCGTCGCTCCCCGACGATTGGTGGTAGTCAGAGGCGGATGTATTCGAGCGTTCCCATGGCCTCCTCGATGAGGGCTTCCACGTCGAGTTTGGCCTCCTCCTCTTCGATATACGAGAGTTTGGGGCGGATGGCGGGATGCTCGGGGAGGAACACCGTACAGCAGTCCTCATAGGGAAGCACGGAGGTCTCGTAACTGCCGATCCTTCGCGCGCGCTCGATGATCTCCTCCTTGTCGAAGCCGATGAGCGGGCGGAGGATGGGAAGCGTCGCCACCGAATTGGAGGAAGTCAGCCCCTCCATCGTCTGGCTCGCCACCTGCCCGAGGCTCTCGCCGGTGATGAGGCACTGCGCGCCCACCTTACCCGCGATCCGCTCGGCGATGCGCACCATAAATCGCCTTAAAAGCGTCACGTTGAGGTCGGCGGCGCAATGTTTGTGGATCTCCTCCTGAATGTGGGCGACGTTCACGGTGCGGAGCCGATCCACGAGCGTGTACTTTGCAAGGAGCGCGGCGAGTTCTCTCACCTTCTCCTTTGCCCCCTCGTTGGTGTAGGGGTAACTGTGGAAGTGCAGGGGCTCCACCGTCATGCCGCGCTTCGCCATCATGTAGCCCGCGACGGGTGAATCGATGCCACCCGAAAGAAGCAGAAGCCCCGTCCCCGCGGTGCCGACGGGCATTCCGCCCGCCCCGGGGCGATAGGAGCCGAACACGAGCGCCGTGCCGTTCTCGCGGATGTCTACATAGACGTGCGCGGCGGGGTCATGCACATCCACTTTGAGGGCGTGGTTATGGGCAAGCAGCCGCCCGCCGATCTCCGCGCTGATCTCCATGGAGGTCAGGGGAAACTTCTTGTCGGCGCGGTGGGTCTCCACTTTGAACGTCCCACTTGCGGGGGCGACGCACTTTGCCGCCTCGAAGATGCTGTCCATATCGTTTGGCACGAGCAGCCCTTCCGAGCAGGAGTGAACGCCGAACACGCGCCCCACGCGCTCCATAACTTCCTCGTAGCGCGCCGTATCGAATTTCTCCACGAGGTATCGTCCGCTCGTGCGATGCAGTTCGTGGCGGAGGCCTTTCAGGGCGCGTTCGAGGTTGATGATAAAGATGCGCTCGAAATATCCCCTGTTTTTGCCCTTCAAATGAATCTCCGCATAGCGGATGATGACCACTTTTTCCATCATAAATTCCCCTTGAATGTCGCGGCGACGTCGTTTGCGATCTCCGCCGCGCGCTCCACGTCCTCCTCCGTCGTGGCGGGCGAAAAACTCCAGCGGAGCGCCCCGTCCATCGTCTTTTCGTCGTACCCGCAGGCCGCAAGCACACGGCTGAACCGATGGCGGGAAGAACAGGCGCTGCCCGTCCCCGCGACGACGCCGCGCTCCCACAGCATCCGCACGAGCACCTCGCCGCGCATCCCCACCGCCGAGGTCGCCAAGATGTACGGCGTCCCGTCCTCGGGTGAAATGCGAACAAAAATATCTTTATCGAGAAGTTCCCACAGCCGCTCTCTGAGTTTCAAAAGCCGCCGCCCGTCCGCCGAAAGCGTGGCGAATTTCTTCTCCGCGGCATAGGCAAAGGTCATCGCGCCGAACACGTTTTCCGTGCCGCTTCTTAGCCCGCTCTCCTGCCCGCCGCCGTAAATAAACGGCAATAAGTTGAGGTTTTTTCGCTTGAAGAGCGCGCCCGTGCCCTTCAATCCCCCAATCTTGTGCGCGCTCACCGAGTAGAGGTCGATGTCTCCCGTGAGCCGCACGGGAAGTTTGCCGAACGCCTGTACACCGTCCGAATGGAAGAGTGTACGCGGATTTTTTGCCTTCACGGCGCGGGCGAGCGCGAAGATGTCGTTAACGGCTCCCGTCTCGTTGTTGACGTGCACGACGGAGACGAGCGCCGTTTTTTCATCCACAAGGGCGAGGAGCGCCTCCTTATCCACCCTGCCGTCCCGCAAAACGGGCGCAAAACGGGGCTCCACTCCGCGGTTTTTGAGTTCGGTGAAACTCTCGAACACGGCGGCGTGTTCCCCCCCCGTCGTCACGGCGTTGCCGCGCCGCGCGCCCGAGAAGATCGCCTGATTGTCGCTCTCCGTGCCCCCCGAGGTGAAGATGAGTTCGAACTTCGCGGGGTCGGCGATGCGGGAAATGAGCCCCTCGCGCGCCCCTTTGAGGGCAGAGTGCACGGAAAAACCTCCGCCATAGATCGCGGAGGGATTATAGAAGTTTTCTTTCAGGAAGGTCTGCGCCCGCGCCACGGCAGCTTCGTCGGGAGCCGTCGTCGCGGCATTGTCGAGGTAGATCATTCGCTCACCCACTTATTTCTTCCCGCCGCGAACACGAGGTATTCGAGCATCTCCTTTCTGCATTCGATGACGTACATTTTGCGCTCCATCGAGGTATTCACGAGGAGATAGACGAAGAATTTCTCCTCGGCGGGCGTCTTGTTGGGGGTAAGGATGCACGGCTTTTTCCCCCGCAACTCGCGGAGGGCATTCTGGTAGGACGGCTTATCGCAATACCCGATGCGCAGGAGGTTTTCCATCGTGACGGTCGTAATATATTTGCGCCGCTTGCCGTTGAATACCTTGGTGAAACGCACTTCGTCATCCACATAGATATAGTCGTAACTCACGTTGAAGCGGTTTTTGAGCAGGAAGAAGAGAAGCCCGATGAGGACGAGCGACACCACGAACCCGATGCGTATCACGATGTACAGCGCTTTCTCCGTGGAACTTGCCTTTTCATTATTCACCACGTTCACGATGTCGTTGAAGGAGAAGAACAGCAGAATGGCGGCGAGGACAAAGAAGATCATCGCCATCACAAAGAATGCGGTGTAGAGTTTGCTCTCCTTTTGGCTCCGCTTGGAGACCGCGCTTTCCTCGTACAGTTTATCCCTCTGCATCAGAACTCCACCGTCCCCTCGTAAATTTTTTCGACGTTGCCCGTGAGCGTCACCGAACCGTCGGAGGAATACCGCACGATGAGGTCTCCCCCGCGCACCTTCACGGTGATGTCGGTATCGCGGCGGCAGTAGCCGCACATCACGCTTGCGACGGCGGCAGCCGCGGCGCCCGTGCCGCAAGCCCACGTTTCGCCGTTGCCGCGCTCCCACACGCGCATCTTGATGGTCGCCTCGTTGACGACGCGCACAAACTCCACATTGGTGCGCTGCGGGAAATACTTGCTGTTCTCGATCTTGGGGCCGAGCGTCTTCACGGGCACATCGTCCACCTTGTCGCAGAAGATAACGCAGTGCGGGTTGCCGAGGTTGACGAGGGTCACATCGTACGTCGTCCCCTCGATCTCCATGGGCGCCTTTACGACCTTCTCCCCCCTCCACACGGAGGGAATTTTCTCGCCGCGGAACTCGGCAAGCCCCAAATTTACGCTCGCCGAAGAGACGATGCCGTTGAAGGAGAACACCTTCACCGTCTTGACGCCGCTCATCGTGTCGATGGTCATGGTCTCGCCCTTCACGATGCCCTTCTCGTGGAGGTACTTGGCGACGCACCGTATGGCGTTGCCCGCCATGTTGCCCTCCGAGCCGTCCTGGTTGAAGATGCGCATCTTGGCGTCGGCAACGTCGGACTTCTCAATGAGCACGATGCCGTCCCCGCCGATGCCGTAGTGGCGGCTGACGAAGTTGACGGCGAGCGATTCGGGGCAGGTGATCGCCCCGTCCATATTCTCGAAGTAGATGTAGTCGTTGCCGCACGACTGCATCTTGGTGAAGTGCAGTTCCGTCCTCTTCTTGCGCAGATTGTTGATATCCACAAGTTCGGTGTTGTACTCCGTGAACTTGCTCGCAATGATGTCCGAGAGCGCCCGCGCCGTATCGAGGGAGGTGAGTACCGTCACGCCGAGTAGGATTGCGTGGTGGTGCAGTTCGATGTAGTCGGCAATGCTATCCACGTCCGTCTTGCCCGTGTAGATGATATAGTCGATCTTGCCCTCGTCCATGAGTTTGGAGACGCGCTTGGTGGCCTTCAAGCGTTCCACGACGGTGACGTCGATGCCGAGGTCGGAGATGACCTTCGCCGTGCCCGCCGTTGCATAGAGGTTACAGCCGAGGTCGGCAAACTTCTTGGCGATGGAGACGAGTTCGAACTTATCCTGATCGTTGACGGTAAAGTACACGCCGACGGGCTTTTCCTTGGTGGGATGGCACATCTTGAAGCCCGCCGAGACAAGCCCCTTGAAGAGCGCCTCCTCGATGGTCTTGCCGATGCCGAGCACTTCCCCTGTCGATTTCATCTCGGGCCCGAGTTGGGAGTTGACGTCGTTGAGTTTTTCAAAGGAGAACACGGGCACCTTCACGGCGACGTACGGCGAATCGGGGTACAGCCCCGTGCCGTAGCCGAGGCGGCGAAGTTTCGCCCCCACCATGATCTTGGTGGCGATGTCCACCATGGGCACCCCCGTCACCTTGGAGATGTACGGAATGGTGCGCGAGGCGCGCGGGTTGACTTCGATGACGTACAACCTGTTCTGATAGATGAGATATTGGATGTTGATGAGCCCCTTGGTCTTTAAGGCGAGCGCAAGCCGAGTGGAAACTTCCACAATGCGGCTCTTCATGGCGTCGGCGAGGTGGTACGGCGGATACACCGCAATGGAGTCCCCCGAGTGCACCCCCGCGCGCTCGATGTGCTGCATGATGCCGGGGATGAGAACATCCACGCCGTCGGAGATGGCGTCCACTTCGAGTTCCGTCCCCATGAGGTACTTATCGCAGAGCACGGGATTTTCGATATGCTGCGCCAAAATGACGTCCATATATCGCGCAATGTCGTTCTCGGTGAAGGCGATGGTCATGTTCTGCCCGCCGATGACGTACGAGGGGCGCAGAAGCACGGGATAGCCCAAAGTCTCCGCCGCCCGCACGGCCTCCTCCTTGGTCATGACGGTCAGCCCCTTCGGCCGTGCGATGCCGAACTGCTCCAAGAGTTCGTCGAAGCGCTCCCTGTCCTCCGCCATATCCACGCTGTCCGCACTCGTGCCGAGGATGCGCACCCCCGCCTTGTCGAGATAGGAACACAGTTTGATGGCGGTCTGCCCGCCGAAGGTGATGACGACGCCGTAGGGCTTTTCGACGTCGATGACGTTCTGCACGTCCTCGGGCGTGAGGCTTTCAAAGTACAGCCTGTCCGCCGTGTCGAAGTCGGTGGAGACGGTCTCGGGGTTGTTGTTGATGATGACGACCTCGTACCCGAGCCGCTTCAATGCCCACACGCAGTGGACGGAGGAGTAGTCGAACTCGATGCCCTGCCCGATGCGGATGGGGCCCGAGCCGATGACGATGACGCGCCGCTTGCCGCTCCGCTTCACGAAGGGCTTGGCCTCGTCGTCCGCGGGGTCGTCGTACGTCGAATAGAAGTACGGCGTCTGCGCGGCAAATTCGGCGGCGCAGGTATCCACCATTTTGAAGCAAGCGCGGCGGTACATGGGAAGTTTTTCACCCGAAATGCGGGCGAGCGCCCGATCGGGGAAGCCCAACCGCTTGCCCTCGAGATACTGCGCCCGCGTAAGTTTTTTGCCCGCAATGGCGCGCTCGTATTCAATTAAATTGACGAATTTCCACAAAAACCACTCGTCGATCTTGGTGACGGAATAAATCTCGTCCACGGAGATGCCCGCCTTCAAGGCGGCGAACACGGCGAACAGCCGCTCGTCGGTCTGCTTTTTGATCTCCTCCCGCAGTTCGCCCGCGGACATATTCGCAAACTTGGGGTGATTCAAGGTGTCGAGGGAGATCTCCGCCCCGCGCACCGCCTTCATGATGGCCTGTTCGAAGGAGGCGCCGATCGCCATCACCTCCCCCGTCGCCTTCATGCGCGAGCCCAAGTCGCGCTTGGCGTACAAAAATTTATCGAACGGCCACTTGGGCAGTTTTACGACGACGTAGTCGATGGTGGGCTCGAAGCAGGCGTACGTCTTGCCCGTGACGTCGTTCTTGATCTCGTCGAGGGTATAGCCGAGCGCAATTTTGGAAGCCACCTTGGCAATGGGATAGCCCGTCGCCTTGGAGGCGAGCGCCGAGGAGCGCGAAACGCGGGGGTTGACCTCGATGACGGCGTACTCGAAACTATCGGGATAGAGCGCAAATTGGCAGTTGCAGCCGCCCTCAATGCCGAGTTCTGTGATGATGTCGAGCGACGCCGTGCGGAGCATCTGGTATTCCTTGTCGGAGAGCGTCACGGCGGGCGCAATGACGACGGAATCCCCCGTATGCACCCCCACGGGATCGACGTTCTCCATCGAGCAGACGGTGATGACGTTCCCCTTCCCGTCGCGCAGGACTTCAAATTCGATTTCCTTCCACCCGCCGATGTACTTCTCGATGAGCACCTGCGTGATGGGCGAGAGCATCAACCCGTTGTGGGAGATGAGGCGGAGTTCCTCCTCGTCCCGCGCTACTCCCCCGCCCGCGCCGCCCAAAGTGAAGGCAGGCCGCACGATGACGGGATAGCCGAGTTTATTTGCGATTGCAACGCACTCCTCCACGGTGTAGGCGATGTCCGAGGGCACGACGGGCTGCCCGATCTTGTTCATCGTCTCCTTGAAGAGTTCCCGATCCTCGGCGCGGTCGATAGCGTCGAGTTTGGTGCCGATGAGTTTGACCCCCCATTCGTCCAAAAATCCGCTCTTGGCGAGTTTGCAGCCCATCGTGAGCCCCGTCTGCCCGCCCAAAGAGGCAAGGAGGCTATCGGGGCGCTCCTTTATAATGATGCGCTTCAAACTGTCCTCGGTGAGCGGTTCCAGATAAATTTCATCCGCGAGCATCTTATCCGTCATGATGGTGGCGGGGTTGGAGTTGCACAGAACGACATTGCACCCCTCGTCCTTGAGGACGCGGCAAGCCTGTGTGCCCGCATAGTCGAACTCCGCCGCCTGTCCTATCACAATGGGGCCGGAGCCGATGACGAGGACTTTTTTAATATCGCTTCTCTTGGGCATTTCAGTGTTTCTCCTTCTTCATGCGCGCGATGAACGCCTCAAACAGAAAACTCGCGTCGTGCGGGCCGCCACACGCCTCGGGGTGAAACTGCACGGTGGAGGCGTCGTATTCGGGATAGTCCATGCCCTCGCACGTGCCGTCGTTGACGTTGACATAGGATAAAACGCCCGCGGGGACGCTCTCCGCCACCACTTCGTAGCCGTGATTTTGCGAGGTGATGAACACCCTGCCCGTCTCCACTTGTTTTACGGGCTGGTTCGCGCCGCGGTGCCCGTACTTCATCTTGCGCGTCTTGCCGCCCATGGCGAGCGCGAAGAGCTGATGCCCGAGGCAGATGCCCAAAATGGGCTTCTTGCCCGCAAGTTTGCGAATTTCCGCAATAATTTCGGTATTTTCGGCGGGGTCGCCGGGGCCGTTCGTCAGCATGATGCCGTCGGGCTCGAGAGAGAGCACTTCCTCCGCCGTCGTGTAGGCGGGCACGACGGTCACGCGGCACCCGCGCGAAACGAGTTCGCGCCCGATATTTTTCTTTGCGCCGAAGTCGTACATCACGACGTGCAGTCCGCCCTCGCCGTACGTCTCCCTCTTGCCCGATGTCACGGCGAGCACGGCGTTCTTCACGCGGTAGGCTTGCAGCCGCCCGAACTCGGAAAAGGGCGCAAAGGTGATGGCGGCGTTCATGACGCCCGCCTCGCGCACCGTCTTGGTGAGTTCGCGGGTATCCACGCCGTACACGGCGGGAATGCCCTGCGCCTTCAAGAATTCCTCTATGTTCCCCTGACTGCGGAAATTGGAGGGCATATCGCATTTTTCGCGCACGATGTAGGCGCTCGCCCACACTTTCCCGCTCTCGAAGTCGGGGGGGATGACCCCGTAATTTCCGATGAGCGGAAAGGTCTGCGTCACGATCTGCCCGTAGTAACTCGGGTCGGTGAGCGTCTCGAGGTACCCCGTCATGCCCGTGGTGAACACGAGTTCGCCGATGACCTCCTTCTTTGCGCCGAAGGAGACGCCCTCGAACACTTTCCCGTTTTGCAGGGTTATGTATGCTTTTTTCTTCATATCAACCTCGTTCCTCTTCCTCTGAACTTCGCAATCCTGTGTCGAACTTGCGCGCTCCTCGGTCATGTACGTCTTTGTACACTCCCGTCGTCGCTTACGCGTTCTCCTTGGCTTGCTCGTTCATAGAAAGAGGCGTCCTGCCTTTCGTAAAATCGGAAACGAAATTATTTCAATAATTTTACGAGCACGGCCTTCTGCGCGTGGAGGCGGTTCTCCGCCTCTTCGAAAATTTCATCGGCGTGTGCCTCAAAGACCTCCGCCGTGATCTCCTCGCCGCGGTGCGCGGGCAAGCAGTGCAGCACCATCGCGTCGGGCTTGGCAGCCGCCATCACCTTTTCGTCCACGCAGAAATCTTTGAACGCCTTCTCGCGCTTCTCCTTCTCCCCTTCCTGTCCCATGGAAGCCCAAACGTCGGTGTAGATGACGTCGGCATTCATTGCCGCCTCTTCGGGGTTCGTCGTCATGGTGAACGTCCCCTCCTTCTTCGCCCATTCCATGAGCGCCGCGTCGGGCTCGTAGCCCTTGGGGCAGGCGATGGAGAACTCCATGCCCGTCTTGATGGCTCCCACCATGAGGGAGTTCGCCATGTTGTTGCCGTCGCCGACAAAGCACATCTTGAGCCCCTTGAACGCCCCTTTGTACTCGCGGATGGTCATGAGGTCGGCGAGCACCTGGCAGGGGTGGCAGTAGTCGGTGAGCCCGTTGATGATGGGAATAGAGCCGTACTTTGCAAGATCCTCCACCTCCTTCTGCTCGAAGGTGCGGATCATGATGCCGTCGAGGTAGCGCGAAAGGACGCGCGCCGTGTCCTCCACGGGCTCGCCTCTGCCGATCTGCAGATCTCTGTCGGAGAGGAACAGCGCATAGCCGCCGAGTTCGTACATCCCCGTCTCAAAGGAGACGCGGGTGCGCGTCGAAGATTTTTGGAAGATCATGCCGAGTTTCTTCCCCTGCAAGTGGTGGGTGAACACGCCGTTCTTGCGCTCGTATTTGAGTTGGTCGGCAAGGTTGAGAATGGAGAGAATTTCCTCGCGCGAAAGGTCGGCAAGTTTGAGTAAATGTTTCATTTGAGTACCTCTTTGAGGACGGAAAGCCCACCGTCCATTTCATTTTTCGTAATTGTGAGGGGCGGAAGAAGCCGCACCACGTCGTGCGCGGTGAGAACAAGCACCCCCCTCTCCAAACATTTCTGTGCAATTTCCTTGGCGGGTTTTTTCGTATGGATGCCGATCATGAGCCCCAGCCCCGTCACATCCTCCACGCCGTCAAAGCCCTTGAGTTTGGCGCGCAGATAGGCGGCCTTGCCCTGCACTTCGAGCAAAAATTCGTCCGTCAGCCGCGAGACGACAGAGATGCCCCCCGCACACGCCACGGGGTTGCCGCCGAAGGTCGAGCCATGGTCGCCCGGCTGCAATACGTCCGCCGTTTTGTCATAGAAGAGACACGCGCCGATGGGCAGTCCCCCCGCGAGCCCCTTGGCAAGCGTCACGATGTCGGGCGCAATGCCGTAGTTTTCGTAGGCGGAAAATTTCCCCGTTCTGCCCATGCCGCATTGCACTTCGTCGCAGATGAGGAGGATGTCCCTCTCCCTGCAAAAGTCCGCCAGCGCGCGCACAAATTCGGGATTTAACGCCTTCACGCCGCCCTCGCCCTGAATGCACTCGATGACGACGGCACACGCCTTCTCCGCCGCCCGCTTCACGCTCGCAAGGTTGGGGTCGGCATACTTCACGCCGCCCGCGAACGGGTCGAAATACCTGTGAAATTCGTCCTGCCCCGTCGCCGTGAGGGTGAAGAGCGTCCTGCCGTGGAAACTTCCGTTCAGGGAGACGATGTCGCTTCTGCCCGCGCCGTACTTCATGAAGGAGTACTTGCGCGCCGTCTTGAAGGCGCACTCGTTGGCCTCCGCGCCCGAGTTGCCGAAGAACACCCGCCTTGCACCCGTCTTTTGGCACAGAAGTTCAGCGAGCCGCACCGTGGGCTCGGAGTAATAATAGTTGCTCACGTGCTGAACTTTATCGAGTTGCGCCTTTACCGCCGCCTTCCATGCGGGGTCGTTGACGCCGAAGATGTTCACCGCGATGCCCGCGCCGAAGTCGATGTATTCCCTGCCGTCCACGCCGTACAGGGTCGCCCCCTCGCCGCCCTCGAAGGCGACGGGATACCGCCCGTACGTGTGCGCGAGATAGGTCTCGTCCAACTGTTTGATTTCCGCAAATTCCGCCATATCTTTCCCTGCTTTTGAAACAATTTTTGGGAAAATTCTATTTTTCCGAGGAAAAATAGAATTTTATTCCAAACTCCCTCTTTTTTCGTGAAAAAGGGTGACCCCTCGGTCGCCCCTTTCAGTCGCCCTTTACAAACATCGTGCCCATTCCCTCATCGGAGAGCAGTTCGAGCAAAATGGAGTGTTTCACCCGTCCGTCGGTGATGAAAACCCGTCCCACGCCCTTGCGGATGGCCTCGCGGCAGCACTGCACCTTGGGGATCATGCCGCCCGAGATGATGCCCTCCTTCACGAGCGCGGGAATATCCGAGACGTACACCTTGCGAATGAGGCTGTCCTCGTCGTCTTTATCGCGCATGAGCCCCTTGATGTCCGTCATTAGAATGAGGCTCTCGGCTTTCAATGCGCCCGCAATGGCGGAGGCCGCCGTATCGGCATTGACGTTGTAGATATTGCCCTCGTTGTCGTAGCCGACGGTGGAGATGACGGGCAGGTACCCCGCGCCGAGGCAGGAGAGGATGAGCCCCGTATCCACGGCCTCGATCTTGCCGACGAAGCCCAGCGCCTCGTTCTCCTTGGAGCAGAGCAGCATATTTCCGTCGATGCCCGAGAGCCCCACGGCGTTCGCGCCGAGCGCGCCGAGCATATGCACGAGCGACTTATTCACTTTCCCCGCGAGCACCATGCGTACGACTTCGGCGGTCTCCGCGTCGGTGTAGCGCAGGCCGTTTACGAAGCGCGAACTTATCCCCATACGGGAGAGGGTCTCGGTGATCTCAGGGCCTCCGCCGTGCACGAGCACCACTTTGATGCCCACGAAGCGGAGGATGGTGAGATCGCGCATGACGGACTGTTTCAGCGCGTCGTCGGTCATGGCGTTTCCGCCGTACTTGATGACGAGGATCTTATCGCGGTATTTCTCGATATACGGCATCGCCTCGAGCAAAAATTCCGCCTGTTGCTGTTTTATATCCATAATTCTACCTGTTTTTCTGTTCCGCCCCGCCCCGTGCTTGGTAAACGCGTCATCCTGAGCCGAAACGACTGAACGCAGTCCACGAGAGTCTATCCTCGAAGGATCCCGAAGAACGAAGTCCGAACGCTATCCCCTTCCTCTCCGAGGAGGGGGACACAGAGGGAGGAGCCTCTCTCGCCGTCCCCTCATACCGAGCCGCCACAGGCGGCGAGTGTATCTTTTTTGCGGGCAATCGTGTCTTATTTGCGCGATCACGTCCTATAATCGCCGTTGATCTTCACGTAGTCGTAGGTGAGGTCGCACCCCCACGCCGTGGCGCATCCGCGGCCGCCGCCCACGCGCACGTCGATGTCAATTTCCTTCTCCGAGAGCACCTGCTTTGCAAATTCTTCGGAGAACTCCACGCCCGCGCCGTCTCTGCACACGGGCAAAATGCCCGCCTTGGAACGAAAATCCACGTCGATCTTCGTGACGTCGAGGTCGGCGCCCGAGTAGCCGAGCGCGCACAGCACCCTGCCCCAGTTGGCGTCGGCGCCGAACATCGCGGCCTTCAGAAGGTCGGAGCACACCACGGCCTTGGCGGCGCGGCGCGCATCTCTTCTCGTCTTTGCCCCCTTTACGGTGCATTGAAGGAGTTTCGTCGCCCCCTCGCCGTCGGCGGCAAGCATACGGCAGAGCGCCACCGTCACTTTATGAAGCGCCCGTTTGAAGGCGTTAAAGTCCGCCCCCGCCGCCGCAATTTCGGCGTTGCCCGCAAGCCCGCTCGCCATAATGCACAGCGTATCGTTGGTGGAAGTGTCGCGGTCAACGGAGAGCATATTGAAAGACGACTTCACGTCCTCTATAAGCGCCCGTTGCAGCATTGCGGGGGAAATGGCGGCGTCCGTCGTCACAAAGCAGAGCATCGTCGCCATATTGGGGCAGATCATGCCCACGCCCTTGGCGATCGCCCCGATGCGGCAGGGCTTTCCGCCCACTTCAAAGGCGAAGGAGACCTCTTTTTTGTAGGTATCCGTCGTCATGATGGCCTCCGCCGCGGCGGAACTCCCCGCGCCGAGCCCCTTCACGAGCGCCTCCATGCCCCCCTCGATGGGTTCGAGCGAAAGTTTTTGCCCGATGACGCCCGTCGAGGCGACCAAAACATCGCCCGCGGGGATGCCCGCGAACTTCTCGACGAGGGCACACATCCCCTCCGCGATCTCGATGCCGTCCGCGTTGCAGGTGTTGGCGTTGCCGCTGTTCACGATGACGGCGCGCGCATACCCGTCCGCAAGGTGCGCTTTCGTCACCAGAATGGGCGCGCCCTTCACGAGGTTGGAAGTATACACCCCCGCCGCCGCACAGCGCACGTCGCTCACGATGAGGGCGAGGTCTTTTTTGTCTTTGTTTTTGCGGATGCCGCAGTGAACGCCGTTCGCGCGGAATCCCTTGGGCGCACACACGCCGCCCGCGATTTTCTTTATCATACAGTTATCCTTGTTATTTTAACATAAGCCGAGCGTTTCGTCAAGCCCCAGCGCGAGATTCATGTTCTGCACCGCCGCGCCCGAAGCCCCCTTGCCGAGGTTATCGAGCCGCGCCGAGAGCTGGATCTGCTCCTCATTGCCGCCGACGAAAATTTCCAGCAGATTGGTGCCCACGAGTTTTGCCGCGGAGAGGTACCCGTTTTCGGAATTTTGCGTCACAGAGATAAACCTATGTCTGTCATAGTACTCTGCAAAATAGCCAAAAATGTCATCTTTCCCCCAATTTTTCTGCAAAAGCCGCCGATGCAGGGGCACGGAGACCGTCATTCCCGCGTAAAAGTCGCACACATACGGGTTAAAGACGGGCGGATGGGAAAGTCCCGCAATTTTCGTCATTTCGGGCAGGTGCTTGTGCGAAAGGGTCAAGGCATAGAGGCGCGGCGCCTTCAAAAGTTCGCTCCTGCCCTCCTCCTCGTACTCCGCGATGCCCTTTTTGCCCGCGCCAGAGTAGCCGCTCACGGCGTGGCAGACGAAGGGATAGTCGGGGGCGACGATGCCGCCCGCGACGAGCGGATAGACGATGGCGAGAAACCCGCTCGCGTAGCACCCGGGGTTGGCGATGCGCCTACTTCCCGCAATTTTTTCGCGGAACGAGGGCGCAAGTTCGGGAAAGCCGTATGCCCACCCCTCCTCGGTGCGGTGCGCCGTCGAGGCGTCGATGACGACGGTCGCGGGGTTTTCCACGAGCCCCACCGCCTCGCGCGCCGCGTCGTCGGGCAGGCACAAAAACACGACGTCCGCCGCGTTCATCGCCTCCCTCCGCGCCGCCGCGTCCTTCCGCTTCTCTTCGGGGAGGGTCAGAAGTTCCACGTCCCCGCGCAAGGAGAGCCGCTCGTAGATTTGCAGGCCGGTCGTTCCCGCCTTGCCGTCGATGAATGCGCGGATCATTTCCTTTGCGCGTCCAAAAGCGCCTTCACCTTGATGGGCAGGCCGAAGAGGTTGATGAAGCCCTCGCTGTCCTTCTGCGAGTACGCGCCGCCGTCGTCCGAGAAGGTGGCGATCGTTTCGCTGTACAGGGAGTACGGCGAGGAGATGCCCGCGCTCGTCACGTTCCCCTTGTAGATGCGCAGTTTCACGTCGCCCGTCACCGTCTCCTGCGTCTTGGAAACGAAGGCGGAGAGCGCCTCGCGCAAGGGCGTAAACCACTGCCCGTCGTACACCATCTCGCCGAACTTCACCGCGACGAGTTGCTTGTAGTGCATGGTCGCCTTGTCGAGGGTGATGGTCTCGAGGAGCCTGTGGGCTTCATACAAAATGGTGCCGCCGGGGGTCTCGTACACCCCGCGGGACTTCATGCCGACGAGGCGGTTTTCCACGAGGTCCGCAAGCCCGACGCCGTTTTTGCCGCCGATCTCGTTGAGTTTTTCGATGAGTTCGACGGCGCCCACCTTCTTGCCGTCGAGCATCGTGGGAACGCCCTTTTCAAAGTGGAGCGTCACATAGGTGGGCTCGTCGGGCGCCTGCAGGGGCGAAACGCCCATCTCCAAAAAGCCCGCCTTCTCGTACTGCGGCTCGTTGGAAGGCTCCTCTAAGTCCAGCCCCTCGTGCGAGAGGTGCCACAGGTTTTTATCCTTGGAATAGTTGGTCTCGCGGTTGATCTTGAGGGGAATGTTGTGCGCCTCGGCGTACTCTATTTCCTCCTCGCGGCTCTTGATGTTCCAGATGCGCCACGGGGCGATGATCTTCATCTCGGGCGCGAACGCCTTGATGGCGAGTTCGAAACGCACCTGATCGTTGCCCTTGCCCGTGCAGCCGTGACAAATGGCGTCGGCGTGTTCCTTCTTGGCGATCTCCACGATGGCCTTTGCGATGACGGGACGGGCGAAGGAAGTGCCCAAAAGGTATTTGTCCTCGTACACCGCGCCCGCCTGCATGGTCGGGAAGATGTAGTCCTCCACGAACTCCTTTTTGAGGTCGAGCACATACAACTTGGAGGCGCCCGTCTTTTTGGCCTTTTCTTCGAGCCCATCGAGTTCGGTGCCCTGCCCCACGTCGCCCGAGACCGCGATGACTTCACACCCGTCGTAGTTCTCCTTGAGCCACGGGATGATGATGGAGGTATCCAATCCGCCCGAATACGCGAGCACCACTTTCTTGATTTTCTTTTCCATTTCTCTAACTCCTGAAATCCTTTGCTTTTTGATTTGATTTTTTGATTTGGATTTTTGATTTTGATTTTTGATATTCTATATTGATTTTTTGATTTGGTTTTTGGTTTTTATTTTTGATTTTTTATTCCTCTTCTTCGTCGTCGGCGGCGGGGAGGGAGGGATAGAACATTCTTATTTCGTCGGCGGTGAATTGCTCTTCGCCGTGCGGCGAGAACCAGACGCGCCTGTAAAAGATGAAACTATCGCGCGAGTCCTGCGTCTGGAAGGTAGCCACGAATTTGTTCCGCTTCACCTTCATGCCCACGCAGCCGCGCTTTACGTCGTACGTCCACGTCTTGCGCTTGGTCTTTACGTGCACGACTTTGTCCGTCACGTCGATGCCGATGACCGTCCCCATGGAAACACGGAGGGCGTAAACGCCGTAGAGGGCGAGATACCCCACGCCCAGCACACACGCGGCGATGATGCAGCCCAAGTAGTTCATGAACGAGAACACGAGAAGGATCATCTCGGCGAAGATGGCGACGATGCTGAACACGAAGAACAGCCGCTTGACGATCTTTACAAATCTTACGATGTCCGCCTTCTCTCTCATTTTTTCGCCTCCGCAAACCAGACGCGGAACTGCGCGATGGGCTCGCCGCCTTCCCGCGCCTCGCAGATGCTCTCCCCCTCCCTGTCCTCGCGGAAGAGTTCGAGGGTCTCGCCCTCCTTCGCCTGCTTGATGTACGCAATTTGGAACGCCTTGATGGGACGGGATGCAAGTTCCTCCATCGTGAAGCAGTCCATGAAGAAATCGGCGTACTTCGCGTTGTTGGCGTGGAGGTAGTGGTCGCAGTCGGAGACGCGCACGGTGCGCGCAAAACGCAAATTTCCCGCGATCTTGGGAATTTTCCACGAGGAAACTTCCACCGTCTTTTCGTCGCGGTACGGACAATTTTCGTGCACTTCGCCGAGTTTTTCGGGCGTTTGGAGCGTAAAACTTTTGAGATCGACGAGGCACCAGCGCGCGGCGAAATTTGCGAGCACCTCTCCGCTCTCCGCGAGCACACGGCTGTCCCTTTCAAAAATCACATGGCGGGGCGGCAGCGGCCACGTCTCCACAGAAATCTGCTCGCCCAGCCGAATGGGACGGGAAAATTCGCAATAGGTATTCACGACGACGAACCCGCACCCGATCTTTTTGAGCGCATCGTAGCCGAAGCCGAGTTCATCTGCGCTCGCGCCCGCCGATTCCTGCACGAGGGAAAGGAGGGAAAAGAGCGAGAGCTCGTCCTTGAAATCGAAGTCGGAATAACGCAACGTATATTGCTTTGTATTGCAATATTTTTCCATACGGAAAAATTATATCACGGCAATATTCAAAAGTCAAACGAAATGTAAAACGAGGACGCCCTTTTTGTAGGATTACAATAGATGTGAGACAAAGGCGATAGAAAAAAGATAGCGAACAAGGCGCTCCATGTGATATAGTTTAAGTGTCACCAAAAACCTCAAAGGAGCAAGTTC
>CANRAR010000006.1 GCA_947628675.1 uncultured Clostridia bacterium | reverse complement strand
AACTCAACGAGCGCGTCAAGGAAAAACTCGTGCTCGTGCCGCGCATCTACACCAACAAGCCGCGCACCAAGGGCGTGGGCTACAAGGGAATGTTCTCCCAGCCCGACCCCGAGCACGGCGAAGACATCGTAAAGGGCATCCGCACCATCCGAAAACTGCTTCTCGACGCCATTGCCGAGAGCGGCCTTTCCGCGGCGGATGAGATGCTCTATCCCGAAAATTACGCCTACGTGCAGGATCTTCTCACCTACGTCGCCGTGGGGGCGCGTTCGAGCGAAAACCAGATGCACCGCTTGGTCTCGAGCGGCGTCGAACTCCCCGTGGGCATCAAAAATCCCATGAGCGGCTCCATCCCCGTGCTCATCAACTCCATCTACGCGGCGCAGAGCCCGCAGGTGTTCAAGTATCAGAACTATCAGGTGCGAACGGGAGGCAATCCCTACGCCCACGCCGTTCTCCGCGGGCGGGTGGATAACTACGGCAACGACATCCCCAACTACCACTACGAGACGGTCATGCAAGTTTTGGACGGCTACAAGAACACCGAGGGCGGGCTTTCGCACCCCGCCGTCATCATCGACGCCAACCACTCCAACTCGGGCAAGCGCTTCAAGCAGCAGATTAGAATTGTGGAGGAAGTCCTGCAAAACCGCCAATACGATGCCGATTTCAAAAAAATCGTCAAGGGATTTATGATAGAAAGTTTCCTCGTGGAGGGGTGCCAGAAGCACGACGAGGTGTTCGGCAAGTCCATCACCGACCCCTGCCTCGGCTGGGAGGATACCGAGCGCCTTATCCTCGACATCGCCGAAAAGGCGTAAAGGAGGGGGAGATGAAAGTCAGTTGTCTCGGGCCCGAGGGCAGTTTTTCCGAGCGCGCTGCAGAGGAACTCTGCGCGGGTGCGGAAGTGCTGCTTACGCCCACCTTTGCGGAGGCGGTGCGCCTTCTCACCGCGGGAGAGGCGGACTACTGCATCCTGCCCGTGGAAAACGCCTTAAACGGCGGCGTAGGCGGTGCGCTCGACCTCATCTCCTCGGAGAACGTGTTCGGGGTACGCGAACTGCCCCTGCCCGTCGATCACCGCCTCGCAACGCTCGAGGGGGTCAAGGAGGAGGACATTCGCTTCGTCTATTCGCACGAACAGGCCATCGCGCAGTGCAAGGAATATCTGCGCACACGGCTCCCGCAGGCGCAGTGGCGGTTCACCCCGTCCACGGCGGAGAGCCTCTCGCGGCTCGACAAATACTCGGCGGGCATCGTGGGAGCGCACGTGCGGCGCGAGGGCGTGGTGCTCTCCAAGGAGAACATCGCCGACGACAAGGGCAACTTCACCCGCTTTTTGCTGCTGGAGAGAATGGGCAAATTGCCCGAGCGGAGCGCCATGGTGTTCCTTGCCGCCGTCTGCGCGCATCGGCCGGGGTCGCTCTTGGGGCTCCTGCGCATCTTTCAGCGGTACAGTTTGAACCTCACCCGCATCGAGAGCCGCCCCGTCAAGGGCGCATTCGGGCAGTACCGCTTCTTCATCGAGTTCGCGGGCAATCTCGCCGAGGAGCGGGTGAAGGCCGCACTTCAAGAGGCGGAGGCGTACTGCGAAAAATTCAAATTGCTCGGCGCTTACGGCTAAAATACGGGTAAATTCGGTCAAATGAGAAGGGCAAGCCCGTAGCATAGGGTTCCCGCGACGACGCCCTGCAAAAATTTCACGGCGAAAAAGGGCAAAAGTTTCACTCCCGCGCGGCGGAGATACCCCGCCTGTTGGAGGAGGACGCAAGCCCCGCCGAACGTTACAAAAAAGCAGCACCCCGCAAGCGAGGCGGGCGTCCCCATGGGGGCGAGGAGGGCACAGCCCGTCGTCATCTCCATGAGCCCGCGAACAACGGCAACCAACGCGGTCGGCGCGCTCTCGGGGAGAAGGTCACAGGCCATCTGCCCGAAGGCGGAAAAGAGGGCGATGGAGCCCCCCACGCACAGAATGGAGAGGACGGCGGGCTGCAGTTCGTCGCCGCCCGAAATCTGCAATTTTCGGGGAATGGGGGCGCCTTTTTTCCCCGTGAAGCGCAGGAAAAAACTCACCGTCCACACGCCCAAGAAGTGGCATAAAAGGAGAAGCCAGCCCATGGCGGCGCTCCCCGCCATCGCGCTCCCCACAACGCCCACGAGGAACATCGGCCCCGAGGTCGTAACGAGGCAGGCAAGGCGGAATTTCTCTTCGCAGTTGCGGCCTTCCGCAAGATCGGCGACCGTCCGCGCGCCCACGGGATAGCCCGAGACGGCGGCGAGCACGGCGGCGGAGGCGCCCGTTCCCGAGACGCGGAAGAGCGCCGCGGCGGGCTTTTCCAAAGTGCGCGAGAGGGCGGCAAAGAGGGGAGTTTTCGTAAACAGCGCGGTCAAAAAGAGAAAGGGGAACACGGCGGGCAGAACGCTCACCGCCCACAGCGAAACGCCCTCGCGTACGCAGTTCGCATAGCGGGCGGGGTCGGCGAGGAAGAACGCCATCGCCGCCGCAATTAAAAGCGCTCCCGCCCCGCGCAGGAGCCCGCGCATCAAAACTTTGCAGTTCACGCTCTAAATTATGTACAAGCCGCCCGCGATATGCGGCGGGCAAAGGCGATCAACATGGATCTATTCGATTTCAACGACAATGTGGAGAAGGCCAAGCCGCTCGCCGAGCGGATGCGGGCTTCCACCTTCAAGGAGTTTGTGGGACAGAGCCACATCGTGGGCGAGGGGTCGCTCCTCCGCCGCGCCATCTCGCTCGACCGCCTCGGCAGTTGCATCTTCTGGGGGCCGCCGGGGTGCGGGAAGACGACGCTCGCCAACATCGTCGCCGCGCAGACCAACGGGGAGTTCGTCCGCCTCAACGCCGTCTCTTCGGGCGTCGCCGACGTCAAAAAGGCGGTGGAGACGGCGAAGAACAACCTCAAAATGTTCAACCGCCGCACCTATCTCCTCCTCGACGAGTGCCACCGCTTCAACAAGACGCAGTCGGATTCGCTCCTGCCCGCCATCGAGCAGGGCACCATCATCTTCATCGGCTCCACCACGGAGAACCCCTACGCCTCCATGACGCCCGCCATCGTCTCGCGGTGCCGCGTGTTTGAATTTCTCCCCCTCACCGAAGAAGAGATACAGGGCGCACTTATCCGCGCACTTCACGATAAGCGCAAGGGGCTGGGCACGTACGACGTCGAAATGGACGAGGAGGCCGTAAAGCACCTCGCGCGCACGGCGGCGGGGGACTTGCGCACCGCCTACAACGCCTTGGAACTCGCCGTTCTCACCACGCCCCCCGCGGAAAACGGCAAAATTCACGTCACGCTTGCCGACGCCGAGCAGTCCATCCAGCGCCGCGCCCTCTCCTACAACGAGGACTTGTATTACGACATCCTCTCGGCGTTCTGCAAATCCCTCCGCGGGAGCGATTCGAACGCCGCGCTCTACTATGCGTTTCGCCTCATCGAGGGCGGGTGCGACCCCCTTCTCATCTTCCGCCGCCTCATCGCGCACAGCGCGGAGGACGTGGGGCTCGCCGACCCCCGCGCCCTCGTCGTGGCAACTTCGGCTCTCACTGCCTTCCAGAATATGGGCGCGCCCGAGGGCTTTTTGCCCCTTTCGGAGGCCATTATCTACGTCTGCGAGGCGGAAAAGAGCAACTCCGTCGTGATGGCGATGGACGCCGCCAAGACCGCCGCCCGCGAAAAGCACGATGACGACATCCCCAAGTACCTGCGCGACAACACGATGGGCAGCAAGGAAATGAAGGCGGAGAGCGCAAAATACAAGTACCCGCACAACTACGGCGGGTGGGTGAAACAGCAGTATCTTCCCGACAGTTTGAAGGACGAAATATTCTACGCGCCGTCCGAAAAGGGCTACGAAGCGACCATCCGCACCCTGCGCAAAAAGAAGGGGATGCCCGAATGATCGCCGCCCTGAACCGCCCCATTATGTGTATACTTTGCATAATTTTATAAAACAGCGGAACGAACCTCCCTCGCTCCGCTGTTTTGTTGCGCTTATACATTATTTTATAAATTTTTATATATTGTTTTGCAAATTTTTTCCGATTGAGGGCGGAAATCATTTGACACGCAAGGGTGTGTCATGGTATTATGATAGCATATAAAATGTATAAATGTATTTTTATCGCATTTTTATACATTTTTGGCAAAAAATGAGAAAATTTTACAAGGAGTTTTGTATTATGAAGCGCGTAAAACTGATGCTTGCGATGCTTTCGGTATCTGTTCTCCTCGCTTGCGTGGGCGTATTCGCCGCCTGCGGCGATCTCCTTAATCGCAAAGAGGATGATGAGACGACCTATTACATCGTCACGGCCGTGTACGACAAGGATCAGGGCACGGTGGCGCTCACCGACCCCGCGAGCGAGAAGGGCTATGTCAAGGATGAACAGGTCACCGTCACGGTCACTCCCGCCGCAGATTATGAAGTCGGCGAAGTCAAGGTGAACGGTGAAGCCGTTGCGCTTACCGAAAACAAATACACCTTCAAAGTCGCGGGCGACACCATTGTCTCGGCGACGTTTACCGATACCGATGATACGACCTACTACACCGTTACTGCGACTTATGAACAGACGCAGGGCACGGTCACGGTTTCTCCCGCCGCGAAACCCGCCAAGGGTTACGTCGCGGGCGAGCAAGTGACGATTACCGTTGCCGCGAATACCGATTATAAGATCGGCACGGTCACGGTCAACGAGCAGACGGTCACGCTCACCGCAGAGAACACCTACACGTTTGCCGTCGCGGGCAACACGACGATCGCCGTAACGTTCCAAGAAGTAGCCCATTATACGGTCACGGTATCGGATTACGACGATGATGGCGGCACCGTCAGGCTTTCCGATCCCGCGAGCACCAAGGGCTACGCCGAGGGCGAGCAGGTCACCGTTACCGTCACTGCCAACGAAGATTACACGATCGGTGAAGTCAAGGTGAACGGCGAAACCGTCCATCTCGATTCGCAGGGTCAATACACGTTTGCCGTCGCGGGTGAGACGACGGTTGCCGTAACCTTCCATGCGATAACCTATTATAACGTCACGGTATCGCAGTACGACCAAGATAGCGGTACAGTCACGGTTTCTCCTGCCGCGAACCCCGCCAAGGGCTATGTCGAGAATGAACAAGTCACGATCACCGTCACCGCCGCGGAGGAACACGCCGTCAGCGAAGTCAAGGTGAACGATGTCCCCGTCGGGCTCGATGATAAGGGCGAATACACGTTCCCCATCACGCAACACACCACGGTCTCCGTAACGTTTGTCACGGCATACACCTATTATACTGTCACGGTCATGGCGTATAACACGGATCAGGGCACGGTGGAAGTTTCCGAGCCCGCAGAGGGGAGCGGCAACAACTATCGTAAGGCGGAGCAGGTCACGCTCACTGTCACCGCCAAGGCGAATTACACGGTCGGCGAAGTTATTGTGAACGGGGCTTCCGTCGATCTCGATTCGGAGGGCAAGTATGAGTTCTCCATCACGCAGGATACCACGATTTCCGTCAAATTTGTATTCGCAGACTTACGCAGCATTACGTGGACGGATTCTGGCTACAACACCACCGCAGGTCTCGGCACCCTCAAGTTTGATGAAGACTACAATATGACCCTTACGCCTCCCGGTGGCGACGCGCAGCCTGTAACCATCACCACCGCCGGCGTCGATCTCTCCAAGGGACTTCCCGATAAAGAGATCCAGGTCAAAGTCGGTACCAAGTCTTACACGGTTACCTTCGGCGCGGGCATCACATTTACGGAGGGCTATACCGAGCACGTCTTCGATAGCCCCGCGATCACCGATTTCACGCCGTATAAGGGCACGTGGAAGCAGTACAATTCCACCAACGAATTGGAAATCACTGCCGAGGGCTTCAAATTTCTTGGAAACACATACAGCAAGTACTATACCGCACCCGACGGTTCGTATTACATCAAATATCAGATGACTGCGAGTACTAGGCCGCAACGTTATCCCTTCGGCTATTTTGATAACGCGAAACAAGTCGTCTATATCAATCTCAACGGCAGTATGTACTCCTTCACGTCGGACGGCAATCTGCCCAAGGCGACGCTTCCCGCGGAGTTCTACGGCGAATGGTGGAACCAATCGTATTATGGGCTTTCGATTTCCGCGAAGGGCGCGTCCATCGACGGCGTGGAAGTGAGCGCTTTCGTCGTCTCGGGCGATGGAGCCGGTGCGATCATTCATGCCTATTACAATAAGCTCTATCATAAGTTCTACTTGCAGAAGAACGCAACGTCGTCCGAGTACGAAGTCGTCATGGACAACGGGACGATCAAGACGGTATTCACCGCCGTGAAGCCCGAACCTTTGCCCGCCGAATACAGGGGCAATTGGACACAACTCGTAGGCGACAAGACGCTTTTCGTCGGCGAAACGGGCAAGATCACCTACGAAGGCGCCGTGTACGAGGTCACGCGCGATTCCCGCGACTTCGGCTTCCACTTCACCACAGCGGCGGGCACGAGGGCGACCCTCATGTACTTCGAAAACAGCGGTGTGCTTGCGCTCGACGATGGAGACGGACACATCTTCTACTACGCAAAGGTAGCGCTCAGTGAACTCGGCGACGTCGCCGCAAGCGGCGTACCCGAAGGCACGTGGACGTCGGGAGAATGGACGATCACCGTATCCGCCGATCATAAGGTCACCCTTTCGAAGAATGGCGAGGAAGCGAAGGCCGTTCGCATCGTCTTCGGAGAAGACAATGTCATGATAGATGATCAGTCGCACTACAACGGCGAGGCCATCTACGACGGCGTCTACTATGAGTTCGACTACAACAAGGTGACGGGCGCCATCACGCTCACGAAGTTCACCGATTTCGGCCTTAGGACGACTGAAGAGCTCGCATTTACGAAAACAATCTAATAAGGCGCAAGCGTAACCACCAAACAATTGCAGTCCAAAGAGAGAAGGGGACGTCCCCTTCTCTCGTTTGGGTCTTAAAAACAAAAAAATATTTGCGGCATCCCACGGCATAAAACGCCCAATCCAAGCGGGGCCGCCACATGGATAACTATGAAATTGAAGAAAAAGTCGCTCCTTTTGCTCTGCTCGATGTTCGTGCTCGTGCTATCGCTTGCGATAGCGGCGTGCGGAAGCAGTACGCCTACCATTACATTCGAGACGAACGGCGGCACCGCGATCGCGCCCATCGAGGCGGCCGCGGGCACGGATATCACCGACCGCTTGCCCCAAGAGCCCACCCGCGACGGGTACTTCTTCGACGGCTGGTACCTCGAAGCCGACTGTTCGGGCGAGGCGCAGGAGCTTCCCACCGTCATGCCCGAAAACAGCGTGACGTACTACGCCAAGTGGACGGAGGGCAACGGCGCCAAGCTCACCCTCCGTACAAACGACGGCGGCAGCCTCGGCAAGACCTCCTACAACGTGGCAGTGGGCACGGATCTCTTGGAGTTCCTTGCGGACAAGGCTCCCACGCCCAAGACGGGGCTCACCTTTGCGGGCTGGTACAAAGGGGAGAAAAAGCTCACGGCGGAGAGTTCGGATAACTTCATCTCTGCCGCGGGCGTCACGCTCACGGCGAAGTACACTGCCACGTACAAGGTGGAAGTGTCCCGCCAGAACGCGGAGGGGGATTATACGAAGGATGCAACCGCCATCACGGGCACGGCATTCTACGGCGAGCCCTTCTCCTGCGAGCAGCTCATAGAGGACGGCACCATTCAGGTGCCCGAAAATCTCACCCTCGGCCCCGGCGGCTATTTTGAGACGGATAGCCTCGGCGTAAACGAGACCTTTGATCTCCGCCTCGACCTCAAAACCTTCTTTGTCGGGTATGACCCCAACACGCCCGATGGCGAGCACGTCATCACCGACAATATGCCCATGGACATCTACGTGCACGGCAGCACAGTCACGCTCGGCGAGTGCGGCTATGTATTGAGCGGGCATTATCGCTTCCTCGGCTGGGCGGCGACGACCGATGTCACGGAGAAAGGCGACCTTCTCCAACCGGGCGCCACCGTGCAGAACGATGCCGACCTGAACCTCACCTACTACGCCATTTGGGAAAAGGGCTATGCCGACGTATTCGACGGCGGCGATGTCCTCTATGTCGATAAGTTCGATAACACCAAACTGTACCTCGAGCGCGAGGGCAGAGAGTTCAAAGAGGGCACGTTCGATGCGGCGCACCATTCCTTTACCTTTACGTTCGGCGATGAGGAACTCAAGGGCAAACTCATCGAAGATGAAGAAAATGCGGGCGTATACACCTATTTCTTCTACTACCGCGAAGACTATATAAAGACGTATCGGGATATGGAGAACGAGAGCGATCCCAATGCCGCCACGCTCCAAATGTTTGAGGACGGCAGGGTGGAATACCGTCCCCACGGCGCAAACAGCGAAGAGGGCAAGCAGACGGGTACATACGCCATCAACAGCAACGGCTACTTCATCTTTGAGGACGCTGACGACCCCGAAAACAACTTCCTCTTCAACCTCTTCACCGCGGCAGACGGTACCGAGAACATCGTGTTCCGCAAGCAGAACAAGGATGAGATCGGCTACTACTACGATGAGGACGCCAACATCATTCTCTATCTCGATGGCCTCGGCGGGCTCCGCTATTACTATCACAAGACCAACGCCGAGTACACGGGTTACGATGGCAGCTTCACCTACGTCGCCATCGGCTATTATGAACACCAGCACCGCGAGGACGGCGAAGAGATCTACGTCGCCCAGACGCGCGACATTGCTTCCGTTCTCAAACAGTTCACCTTCAAGGAACTCGGCAGCAAAACGGCAACCGTCAACGAGGCCGACTTCCCCGATCTTCCCGCGGGCGTGACCGTCGAGCACACCGTCAACATGGATGACGGCGTCAGGGGCAACTATTCGAGCAAGTGGGGTGAATCCGCAAACCTCCTCGATCTCACCGGCTACGGCACGGCCACGTTCGGCGAAACCGAGGGCACCTACACGCTCTTCACATGGCTTTGGAGCATGGAGGGGGAGAACGGCGATACCATCGAAACGTACTACCTCGTCCGCTTCACGCCGAATGCGGAAAACAGCGACATCACCTACTTCCGCATGGACATCGGCAACCGCGAGTACATCATCGACCGCACCATCACCGCCGATCAGGCGTCGGCGTACACGGGCGCAACGGGGCGCTTCGATCTGGATATCGACCCCGATAACATCGACGATTGGCTCTTCGTTCTCAATATGTCCTTCCCGCGCGGCTTCGTCATGATCTACGAAAACGGCGACGCGGAAGTATGGACGCTGTACGGCACCGCCCGTCCCGACGAGACGAACAGGGACATCGTCTATTACGTGTACTACCTCGAACCCGCGCTTGCCCGCACCGTGACAAAGGATGGCGATACTTACCACTTCGCGCAGGGCGATAATACCGCCTCGGGGCTCAACCAATTCGATTTCACGCTCGATGCGTCCAAAAAGACGGCGAAAGTCAAGTTGCCCGATACGCACGACATCGCCTCCGTCGATACGGTGGACGGGCAGCCGCTCACCCTCGACTATACGACGCGCACGGCGAAACTCGGCGATCTCGAGGTCGATTATTGGTACACCATCGGCTATCTCGACCTGTACACGTTCAGGCTGAACGGCTCGCTCGTCTACTATTGGACGGACGGCACGATGTCCGATCCGTCCGCCAAACACGGCGATATGCAGTTCCACAAAATCGGCGCGAAATCCATGTACCTTGCGAAGATCACGCCCGAACTCGAAGAGACCTCCTACATCGGTATGCTTCTCTTCTTGGACGGTACGCCCGAGGGCGACACCTACCTCGCCTATATGCTCGATAGCGGTCTTTATCGCGTCGTCGGCAAGGGCACCACGACGTTGAAAAACGACAAGGATTACGAATTTACCCGCACGGCGAAACTCTCCGATATGGCAAATTCCGAATTCGAGGGCTACGATAATTTCACCTTCCGTATCGATGACGAGAATCAGGTTTCGGGCGACGACAACATCCTCACCTACGTGTTCAAGCACGATGAGCTTACCTATTCCAACTTCACGAGCGATGGCTACGGCACCTACACCTATACCAACGGCAGCGCCTCCTACGAGGGCACCATCGAATTTACCATCGGCAACGAGACCCTCACGGGCAACAACGGCGAGGGCAGGCTCATCTACTTCCACACGCTCAACCGGGATTTCATCTTCCGCGTCTCGGAGGGCTCCGTTGTAGAGGTGTTCGACTATTACGACAGCGGCGATGCGGGCTATTGGTATTTCTTGGATAACAACCAGAACATTCGGGATAGCGTGTATCTCGTATTCGACGGCAACGGTACCGCCTTCCTCTATGAGTACGATTACATGACGGATACGACCGAGGTCACGCGGGGCACCTATGCGCGTACGTCGCGGTTCGTGGCGGGTCCCTATTTGCAGGGCGGCTTCATGGAGTATACCATTACGTTTGAAGATGAGGCTCCCAAGACCCACCTTCTCGACCCCGCCTATTCCGTCGTAGATACCACAACGGGCTATGTGGAAACCATTCCCCTGTACCAAGAACTCATCCCGCACCGCGTGGGCACCTTTACGGTGCGCGGCGGCGGCACCATCGAGAGCATCGGCTACCCCGGCTATCCTCTTGCGACCTACACCAACGAACTCGGCGAAACCTTCATGGGCAATATGTACGTCGGCAATGTAAGCAAAGGCGCGGACGACCACAGCTTTAACAACGATGCGGATGGCGCCATGGTGCATTTCTGGGCGCTCATACAGAATGGCAGGAGCATCAGCGAAGATTACTACTTCAACATCGCCGATGACGATGAACTCATCCCGCTCACCCTTGCCTATGGCGACTACGCCTTCTATGTGTACGGCTCCGTCATCTCGAATCAGGTATTGCGGCTCGACGGCGTCTCTTCCGCCACCATTTATTCGCTCAACGGCCCCATCGAAAACGTGCTCTGGAGCGGCACCTACGAGGCGCGCGGTACGTCGGAATACTTCTTCTCCGGCAAGGGAGATGACGGTTATGGTAACAGTGAATTCACCTTCCGCATCTCTTCCAAGACGTCGGGCATGGATACCGTCTACGTCTATGAGGCGATGGATCCCGATGCGAACCTCGTCCTCGTGAACGACGATTGGACGGTGCTCGTGCTCAACGGCTACGGTGACGCGCGCTATATCAATAAGTATGGCGACGTCATCATCGGTACCTACACCATCTTCGATGCGGAGAATGGCTACGGCGCATTTGAATCGGACGGCAAGACCGACGTGTTCAAAATGAAGGACGGCAACGGCTACGAATTCCTCCACTACGATAGGGATTACGCCGCCGCCTACTATGCGGCCGACTTCTCCTCCGTCGTGCTTACGGGCGCGCGCTTCATCATCGAGGGCGTGGAATACTTCTACATCGTCTCGGACGATCCCGCCGCGGAAAAGAGCGTCACGCTCTACAAGCAGACGATGAATGAGTATGATAATTACACCGTCACGTTCAGAAAGCAGGAGCAGACCGTCACGCTCCCGACGAAGGGCAACCCCTATACCTATCAGGAAAAGCAATACTTGGCGTACACGGCGGGCGAAGAGCTCACTTTCACGAATGACGTGTATCACGATACGATCACGCTCAAATTCACGCCCGATGGCGCGACCTTCGCGGTGGCGGCGAAGTTTGAAAGCGGTTCGTCGTCGTACTCGGGCTACCGCGTCGTCGTCTCCTACGAAAATGTTCCGCAGATAGAGGGCGGGCCCGTGTGGACGCTCATGATCAAGCTCACCTACCTTGCGAGCGGCATGGATTCGCAGGTGGAAGAGTACGCCCTCACGCTCACTTACAGCGGCGCGGCCACGGGCAACACCTTCACCGTCGAACCGCACGAGGTCGGCAACTACGTCCGCTACGCAAATAAGAGTGCCAAGGAGCCCATGGAAGGTAGCGACTCCGTCAACATCACCTCGGGTCACATCGGCGCACTCAACCTTGCACCCAAGGGCGACGGCAACGCACTCACAATTACGCTCGGCATCAAGGATAGCAAGGGAGAAACGCTCCACTACGAGGGCTCGCTCGATGCCATCCGCACGGAGGCGGAAGCCGAGTTCACGCTTGGCAACGTGCGCGCCATCAACCTCACGAGCAACGACGAGAAGACGTACGTCCTCCGCTTCTGGATAGACGATGCCACCATTAAGGCAGATAAGCCCGGTGGAAAGGATCAGCAGGTCAAGCGCTTCATCATCCACTCCATCGTCGTCGAAAAGACCATTCCCATCGACGGGATCGACATCACGTTCACGCAACTTTGGGATGCGGGCACCCACTACTTGGGCGTCAACCAAAAGGATCTCGTCGGGCTCACCGCACCGCAGAGTTCTGCCGAGGAGCAGGTCATCTTCATGGGTGCGCTCGATGGCGATACGGCGGCGTTCGTACGCAACCGCTTCGACCATGCTACCGAGACCAACGTCTATGAGGCCTACGTGTACAAGATCCAAAAGGGAATGGATGGCTTCATCGAAAGTGCAACGAAGGAGGAAAAGGACTACAAGTACGGCGAAGTCAACACGAGCGACGCGAAGTACACGTTGCGCTTCCTCTACACGGGCGACGAAGCAGATTTCACGGTGGAGTACATTTTGAGGTTCTCGCAGGAGAAGTACATCGACGACGCTACGTTTGAAAAGGCCGAGGGGAAGAACGTCTGGACGATCCATTCTCCCTCCGAGGGAAAGACGTACACGGCGACGATCACCCAGACCTCCGGTCTCGGCGGCCTCACCCTCACGGAGCAACAAACGTCTCCCGCTCCCGAGGAAACTTAAAAGCCCCGCACATCTTTCGGCTCCCCCTCACGGGGGAGCCTTTCTTTCCCCATAGGGGAGCCTTTCTTTCCCTCACGGGGGAGCCACTTTTTCCTCATACCGAACGTGCCGCCGCGGCTTTTTGAGCCGCGGCGGCACGTGAGTGTATCTTTTTATTCTTCCGCAAGTTTTATGGAGATCGCCATCGCGCGGTACGCTTTCCGCCTCTCTTCCGGGTAGACGGAATTGAGGAAATCTGACAGCGTTTGCGCGTTTTTGCAGGTTCCGAACCCCGCGCGCCGCACAAGCGCCAGCCTGTGGCGGTACTCCTTTTCCCCCTCGAAATGTTTCCGTTCCTCAAAGAGTTCGCCGAAATTCTCAAAATATTCCACCCGCGTCACGCGGGCGCGGCAACGGCGCTCCCCGCATATAAATTCGATAAAATCCCCGCGGCAAATGCAGTCACGTTTCTCATCGCTGAGGCGCAGTTCCACCGTCTTTTTGCCCGTGGAGACGGCCTCAAACGCCTCGGGGCACAGGTGCATTTCAAAGGTCTCGGCGAGTTCCGCGCGCGGTTTGATGCGCTTCTCGTCCACGCCCCACGGGGGCAGCACGATCTCCCGCCGCTTCTCGCCCATCATGGCCTCGATGCTATCCATGTACCACGCCATGTACGCCATGCCGTTCTTATCGGGCAGGTTCAAGGCTCTCGCCATCACGCCGCCCCAGCCCCGCCACGAGTAGCACATTTTGGTGCCGTCGTTGAGAACGGGCGTCCCCGTCGCCCCGTCCTGGTGGGTGTTCCCGCCGAATTTGTAGCCGCCCGCGCGGAGGGCCTCCACAATGGCGCGGAGCACCGCTCCCGAATCGCCCTTGTGGTCGGGAAACCGCCTGTCCGTATCATATGTCCAACCGATGACTTCGAATTTCATAGTGCAATTATATGCGAATTTGCGGAATTTGTCAATGCGCCGCAAAAAACAACGCATTTCACGGCATATAAAAATTTCATGGCGTATAAAGAAAGCCGCCCCGCGGGGCGGCTTTCTTCCACATCGCATATCTTATTTTGCGAGGCTCTTTTTGGCGTGTTCGACGACGTTCTCCACGGTGAAGCCGAACTTTTCAAACAGCAGGGGCGCGGGGCCGCTTGCGCCGAAGGTAGACATCGCCACGATCTCGCCCTTGTCTCCCGCGTACTTGTACCAGCTGTACGGGCTGCCCGCCTCCACGCACACGCGCGCCTTGACGGCGGAGGGAATGACGCTCTCCCTGTACTTTTCCGTCTGCTTTTCAAACTCCTCGATGCAGGGCATGGAGACGACGCGCGCCTTCACGCCTTCCGCTTCGAGCGCAGCCTTCGCCTTCACGCAGAGTTCCACTTCGGAGCCCGAGCCAATGAGCAAAATATCGGGCGTCCCCTTGCAATCCTCCAAAACGTAGCCGCCCTTGAGCGCCTGAAGCCCGCTGGTTTCGTACTGCGGCAGATTTTGGCGGGTGAGAACGAGCGCGGTCGGAGCCGTCCCCGTGAGGGCGGAGATCCACGCCGCCGCCGTCTCTTTGCCGTCCGCGGGGCGGTACACTTTCATGTTGGGAATGGAGCGCAGCGCGATGAGTTGCTCCACGGGCTCATGGGTGGGGCCGTCCTCGCCGACGCCGATACTATCGTGCGTCAGAATGTAGACGACGGGGATATTCATGAGCGCGGAGAGGCGCATCGCGTGTTTGCAGTAGTCGGAGAAGATGAAGAAGGTCGAGCAGTACGCATGGAGCCCGCCGTGCAGTTGCATCCCGTTGGTGATGGCGGCCATCGCGTGTTCGCGGATGCCGAAGTGCATATTGCGCCCCGCGTAATTGCCGGGCTGGAAGTCGCCGTAGGTCACGGCGTCCGTGTCCTTCATGTTGGAGAGGTTGGAAGGCGCAAGGTCGGCGGAGCCGCCCATAAGGGAGGGCACATTCGCCGCGATCTTTTGCAGGACTTGCGCCGAGGTCTGGCGGGTCGCCATGGGCTTTTCAAAGTCGAACAGCCCCTCGATCTTCGCAAGGTCGGGCAGCGTTCCCTTCATCGCGGCCTTATACTCGGCGGCAAGTTCGGGGTATTGTTTTTCGTATTCTGCGAACATCACCTTCCACGCGCGTTCCTTCTTGGCGCCGCGTCTGCCTGCGGTGTGGGTATGCTTCAGAACTTCCTCGGGCACTTCGAAGGGAGCCCACGTCCAGCCGAGTTTCTCCTTGGTCTTTTGCAGGTTTTCTGCGCCGAGAGGGGAGCCGTGGCACTTGTGGCTGCCCTCCAAGGGGGTGCCGTAGCCGATCTTCGTCTTGCAGATGATGATGGAAGGCTTGCTCTTTTCCGCCTGCGCCTTCTTGATGGCGCCCGCGATCATGCGCACGTTGTCGGGATTGGCAACGAGATCGACCTTCAAAACCTGCCAATTCTGCGCCTTGAAGCGCGCCGCCACGTCCTCTTTGAAGGTGATGTCGGTGTTGCCCTCAATGGTGATGTCGTTGTCGTCGTAGAAGACGATGAGTTTGCCCAACTCGTGCGTCCCCGCAAACGAGCAGGCCTCATAGGAGATGCCCTCCTCGAGGCACCCGTCGCCCACGAGCGCATAGGTGAAGTGGTCTACGATAGGGAAGCCCTCGCGGTTGAACTTGGCGGCGAGGTGCGCCTCCGCTACCGCCATGCCCACGGCGTTGGCAATGCCCTGTCCCAAGGGGCCCGTCGTCGTCTCCACGCCCACGGTGTGGCGATATTCGGGGTGGCCGGGGGTGAGACTTCCGAGTTGGCGGAAGTTCATAATGTCCTCGATCTTGAGCCCGAAGCCGTAGAGATAGAGGAGGGAATATTCGAGCATGGAGCCGTGCCCTGCGGAGAGGACGAAGCGGTCTCTGTCGTCCCACTTGGGGTCCTTGTTGTTGAACTTCAAGAAGTTCTGCCACAGGGTGTAGGCAATGGGCGCGGAGCCGAGGGGAAGTCCGGGGTGACCCGAATTTGCCTTTTGAATGGCTTCCGCGGAGAGAATGCGGATGGCGTTGATGGTTGTCTGTTTCATAATAGATTCTCCTTTTATTTTTTCATAGTTAATGAATTTATGCCTTTCGGCAATTTTTCTTTGCCCAAGCGGAAACTTTCGCCTCCGACTGCTCTGCCTCCGCCCCGTGCACGGAGAGTCCCGCGGCAATGGTCGCGCCCTTGCAGATGTCTTTCAGCTGCCGCTCGCTCGAGCCCATGCCGCTGCCCTCGTTGGTGCAGAAGGGCACGATCTTCTTGCCCGCAAGGTCGTAGTGTTCGAGGAAGGTACACATACACATCGGCATCTGTCCCCACCAATTCGGGTAGCCTACGAAAATAATATCGTATCCCGAAATATCCCCGGCGTAACCCATGATTTCGGGGCGGGCATTTGCGTGCAGTTCGGCCTTTGCCTCCTCGATGCACTTATAATAATCGGCGGAATAGGGCTTTGCGGTTTCCACTTCGAATAGGTCTCCGCCGACGGCTCTTTGGATAAACTCGGCAACCCGCTCGGTATTACCTTTTGAAAGATTTTTTATCGAGCCGTTCCAATAATTCTCGCCCTTGCGGGAATAGTAGACGATGAGATTTTTCATATCTTACGCCTTTTCATACTTCGGGCGGAAGGAGGCAAACGCGTCGAGTTGTTCGTCGGTGCGGTGGTAGTAGCGCACGCCGCGGTTCAATCCGGCGATCTCCGCCATTTCCCCGTTCGTCAGTTTGAAGTCGAGAATGTTGAGGTTGTCCCGAATGTGCGCCACGTTCTTGCTGCCGGGAATGACGACAAACCCCATCTGCGTGTGCCACCGCAAGATGATCTGCGCGGGCGACTTTTGGTATTTCTCCCCGAGTTTTTGGAAAATTTGCTCTTCGATGAGCGACCTGTCGCCGTGCCCCAAGGGGTACCACGACATGAGTTTTATATCGTACTTTGCGAGCGTCTTGCGGAGTTCGTCCTGCGCAAAATAGGGGTGCGCTTCCGCCTGCATGAACTGCGGCACGATCTCCCACTTCAATTGCAGTTCGTCGAGGTATTTCCCCTCGAAGTTGGAGATGCCGATCGACTTCGCCTTCCCCGCCCTGTACGCTTTTTCGAGCAGCCTGTACCCCGCAAGCCAATTCCCTGCGGGTTGGTGAATGTACAAAAGATCCACATACTCTACGCCGAGCCGCTCCAAAGTTTCATCGACGGCATGGGGGTTTTCGTACTCGCTCGGCCAGAGTTTGGTGGAGAGAAACACCTTCTCGCGCGGAACTCCGCTCGCCTTGATGCCGCGTCCGCAAGCCCGTTCATTGACATAGGCCGCGGCGGTATCGACGCATTCATAGCCCATTTTCAGGGCTTCGCGCACACTCACTTCGGCGTCCGCGGGTGAGATGGTGTACGTTCCGATCCCGATGACGGGGCACTCGACGCCGTTGTTTAATTTCACATATTCCATCGTGCGGCTCTCCTTATTGGATCTACGCGTTCAGAAGTTTCTCCGTGTCGAGGAAGTCGTATCCCTTCAACATGGCATAGAGGGCGGCGGCGATCTTTTTGACCCCGCCCGCCGAGTTGCTCTCCATGTTGATGGGGAGAATGGGCTCGTGCAAACTCATCCGCACGAGCGCCCACCCGTCGCCATGGGCTTTATCGAAGTTGATGCGCACCCCCTCGTAGTTTTCGGGGGCGAGCGTAAGCCCCGCCTCCGCGGCGGCAGCCTGCACGTGTGCAAGAACGCCCTCGCCGCGCGCCTTGAAGTCTGCACACGAAAATTTCAGCCGCACCTCACTGGCCTCCGCGGGTTCGGGCAGGTCGCTGATAAGGCTCTCCAAATCTCCCTTCTGCGCGAGGGCGATGAGGAGCCTCGTCACGAGGTACGCCCCGTCGTCGAGGAAGTAATTTTCTTTGAGCGCGGCGTGTCCGCTCGTCTCAATGGCGAGAGGGGAGTAAATTCCCTCTTCGTTCAGCCGCTTGCTCTCATTGATAACGTTTTTATAGCCCCGCTTGAAGCGGCGGTGCACCCCGCCGTGCGCCGCAATAAAGGCGGCGAGCCCGTCGCTCGTCACCGAGTCCGTCACGATGGTCGCGCCCGTCCGCTCCTCCAATAGAATGGCGGAGATGAGTGCAATGAGGCGGTTGCGGTTGATCTCCTCGCCGTCCGCAGAGACGGCGCCCGCGCGATCGACGTCGGTATCGAAGATCACGCCGAAATCGGCGTGGTACTTTTTCACCGCGCCGCATACGGAGGCCATCGCCTCCTTGTTTTCGGGATTGGGAATGTGGTTGGGGAAGGAGCCGTCGGGCTCCAAAAACTGCGACCCCGTCGTGTCCGCGCCGAGGGGCTTCAAAACGAGATCGACGTAAAATCCGCCCGCGCCGTTGCCCGCGTCCACCAAAATGCGCTTGCCGGCGAGCGGCTCCTTTTTGCCCGTCGCCCGCCGCACCTTCTCCACGAGGTCGGCGGAGTAGGTCTCAATGTAACTTCTTTCCGCAACGGTGCCGGTTTTTCCCGTGGCATACGCCGCGCCCGCCGCCGCGATCGTCAAAATTTCCTTTACGTCGTCGCCCTCGAGCCCGCCCTCCTTCACGAAGAACTTCAGCCCGTTCTTTTGCATGGGCAAGTGGCTTGCCGTGATCATCACGGAGGCGTCCGCGCCGAACCCGCCCTGCAGCAGCATGAACATGGAGGGCGTCGAGGAGAGCCCCGTCAATACAACGTCGCTCCCACACGCCGTCATGCCCTTTACAAGGCTTGTCTCGATGCGCTTTGCCGAGAGGCGCGAATCGTGCCCAACGGCGATTGTGGGGCAAGTAAGCCCCTTATTGTTGAGCCAGATGCAGAACGCCCGCCCGATGGTCTCCACAACTTCATCGGTGAGCGTCACGGGATCGCCCTCCGCGGCAATGGCGGTGCCGCGCACATCCGTCCCGTTTTTGAGAGCAAGATAGTCCGCCATATTCCCCCCTTATTTTAGAGCATACGCTCCTTTTCTCTATTATACAGGGGCGCGCGCGGATTTTCAAGGGCTTTTTGGAAAAAAGCAAACAATTTGCCGAAAATTCTTGCGCTCGCGCACCGCATATGTTATAATACCGATAGGAGGAAGGCACTCAGCGCATGGAAAAATTTTTACTTTCGACCGATTCCACTTGCGATTTGTACCACGATTTTATCGTGGAAAACAGGATCGCGCGCGTCCCGCTCACCTTCACGGTGGAGAAGAACGGCACCATGGAGGATCGGCTGGACGATTTTCGCTCCTACGACGAATACGTCGCATTCTACAACGAACTTCGTGCGGGCGCGTTCTCGCGCACCGCGATGCTCAACTACTCGGCGCACTACAACCATTTCCTGAAACTCGCGGAGGGGGGCGCGGAGGAAGTCGTGCACGTCACCATCTCCTCGGGTCTTTCGCCCACCAAGGATGTCGCCGCGCAGGCGGCGGCGGACGTCAAGAAGTTGTACCCGAAGTTCAACGTCACCGTCTTGGATCCGCTCACGGCAACCGTGGGGCAGGGGTGCATCGTCATGCTCGCCTTGAAGTGCCGCAACGAGGGCAAGACGGCGGAGGAAACGCGCGACTTCTGCAATTCTCGCCGCCTCAACATCCAGCACTACATCGTCCCCAACGACCTTACATACCTCCGCAAGGGGGGCAGAGTTTCGGCGGCGGCTGCGGCGTTCGGGAACCTTCTCGATATCAAGCCCATCATCTCGTTTGACGATGCCGGCCGCCTCTTCCCGCTCGCCAAGGTGAAGGGCAACCGCAAGGCAATTTCCTTTATCAAGACGAAACTCGAAAAGGATCCGCCCGACGAACTCGGCATGGTATTCGTCGTGCACACCGATAACACGCCCATGGCGAACGAACTCGTGGAGTTCGTGCGCGAGCGCTTCGGCATCGAGCCGTTCCTGCACATCATGGGGCCCGTCATCGGCTCGCACGTCGGGCCCGATGCCTTCGCCCTCGGCTACCTCTCCAAATCCCCCCGCAACAAAGTATAAGCGGTATACAGAAGCGGCGCGCGGACATTCGTCCGCGCGCCGCTTGCATATGCCAAAATTTTTTATTTTTCTCTCCCGAGCCCGCCCCAATGATTGGACGAAAGCAAAAAGATATGCTATAATGAACCATATCTTTCGGATATTACGGAGCAAATTATGGGCAAGGATACTCAATTCGTCAAAGAGATCGCCGACATCGAAACCGACTTTCCGCAGTGGTATACCGACGTCGTGCTCAAAACCAAGCTGGTGGATTACGGCCCCGTCAAGGGCACCATGGTCATCCGCCCGTACGGCTACGCCATTTGGGAGAACATCCAACGCGAGATGGACGCCCGTTTCAAGGCGGCGGGCGTGGAAAACGCCTACTTCCCGCTGCTCATCCCCATGAGTTTCATGACGAAGGAGGCGGAGCACGTCGAAGGCTTCGCGCCCGAAGTCGCCGTCGTCACCCACGCGGGTGGGGGAAAACTCGAAGAGCCCCTCGTCGTGCGTCCCACGTCGGAGACCATCATCGGCCACATGATGGGCAAGTGGGTGGAGAGTTGGCGGGATCTCCCGCTCCGCCTCAACCAGTGGTGCAACGTCATGCGCTGGGAGAAGACCACGCGCCCCTTCCTCCGCACGAGCGAGTTTTTGTGGCAGGAGGGTCACTCCGTCTACGCCACGGGCGAGGAGGCCGAACAGGAGACCCTCCGTATGCTCAATTTGTACCGCGAATTTGCGGAAAACGTGCTATGTATGCCCGTTTTGACGGGGAGAAAGACGGAGAAGGAGAAGTTCGCAGGCGCCGTTGCCACCTACGGCATGGAGGCGATGATGCACGACGGAAAGAGCCTGCAGTCGGGCACCACGCACTACATGGGGCAGAACTTCGCCAAGGCGTTCAACATTCAGTATACGGGCAAGGACGGCGCCCTCGAATACGGCTACACCATGAGTTACGGCGTCTCCACGCGCCTCATCGGGGCGATCATCATGACGCACGGCGATAGCCGCGGGCTCATCCTGCCGCCGCCCGTCGCCCCCGTACAGGTCATCATCGTGCCCATCGCCATGAAGAAGGAGGGCGTCCTCGAAGCGGCGAACGCCCTGAAAGAGGAACTCCAAGCCGCGGATATCCGCGCCAAGGTCGATGATACCGACAATTCCCCCGGCTGGAAATACAACGAGTGGGAGATGAAGGGCGTCCCCCTGCGCATCGAACTCGGGCCCCGCGACATCGAAAATAAAAAGTTCGTCGCCGTAAGAAGGGACGAGACGGAAAAGAAGGAGTACGAACGGGCGGATGCCGTCCAAACCGTGCAAACGCTGCTCGAACAAATTTCCAAGAACCTCTTTGCGATCGCCAAACAGCGCATGGAGGAGCGCATCCTGAACGCGAACACGCTCCCCGAACTTTTGTACGGCGTGAACAACGGCTATTTCATCCGTGCGGGCTGGTGCGGCGATCGCGCCTGCGAGGATAAAGTCAAGGAGGTCGCGCAGGCAACCGCCCGCGTTATCGACGAGCACAACGATGCTCAAACCTGCGTCTGCTGCGGCAAGAAATCTCTCCACACAGTCTTCTTTGCAAGAGCATATTGATTTTACAATGGCATGGGTAAGGCGAATTGCACAGTCTTCTTCGCCCGCGCCTATTGACCCGCCCCTCATACCGAGCCCGCGTAGCGGGCGAGTGTATCTTGCCCCCTCCTCGGGAGCCTTCCTTGAGGCTTTCGGGAAAGGCGACCGTATGATATGTGGAGCCTTTCTCCGCAATGGGGGGTACTGCGCCCTGCGGGCTTGTGTCGCCCTTCGACCGCATAATACGTGCGGGCGATAGGGGGGTGGGGCATGGTTACCGCGTCATTCTGCCCCGCCCGCACTATTCGTCTACCAAGGGCGGCACGAGCGCGTAGCGCGAAGTAACCCCCGCAGGGGGTGAAGAATCCCGATGGGCGAAGTCCGCCCCCCAAAACCTTCAAAACGCTGTCGATTATAGGAGAAAAAACCATGAAACATCTCGATATTTCCGAAGCGATCTCCAAAGCGGAATTGCGCGGTCAAACGGCCGTCGTGTGCGGCTGGGTGCGCACCTTCCGCGACTCTTCCAACGTCGCCTTTTTGGAACTCTCCGACGGCTCGTCCTTCGCCAAATTGCAGGTCGTCATCGATAAGGCGACCCTCACCGTAGATGCCGCCTGTACGGCAACGGGCGCGGCGGTCGCAGTCCGCGGCACCCTCGTTCAGGCGTACAAGGGGGAGGGCAACGAACTCAACGCCGAAAGCATCCAACTTCTCGGCAAGTGCCCTGCGGAGTTCCCCATCCAGAAGAAGCGCACCACGCTCGAGTTCCTCCGCACCATTCCGCACTTGCGCCTCCGCACGAACACCTTCCAAGCCGTATTCCGCGTCCGTTCGGTGGCGGCGCAGGCCATCCACCGCTACTTCCACGCGCACGGGTTCTATTACGTCAACACCCCGCTCATCACGGCGAGCGACTGCGAGGGCGCGGGCGAGATGTTCCGCGTCACCACGCAGCCTTGGAACGCCGCCGCCAAGAGCGAAGCGGAGTACTTCAAAAACGACTTTTTCGGCGTGAAGGCGGGTCTCTCCGTCTCGGGACAACTCGAGGGCGAAGTCGCCGCCATGGCGCTCGGCAAAATCTACACCTTCGGGCCCTCCTTCCGCGCGGAAAATTCCAACACCACGCGCCACCTCGCCGAATTTTGGCATATTGAACCCGAAGTAGCGTTCGCCGAACTGCCCGACGTCATCGAACTCGCCGAGGATCTTTTGAAGTATCTCATCAAGGCGGTCATGGAGGAGTGCCCCGCGGAACTCAAATTTTTCGATAGTTTCGTGGAGAAGGGGCTCCTCGAAAAACTCACCCATGTCGCCCATTCCGACTTCGCCGTGTGCTCCTACACCGAGGCGGTGAAAATTTTGGAGGAGAAAAATTCGCAGTTCGAATTCCCCGTGCATTGGGGGAGCGATTTGCAATCCGAGCACGAGAAGTACCTCACCGAGCAGGTATTCAAGCGCCCCGTGTTCGTCACCGACTACCCCAAGGAAATTAAGTCCTTCTACATGAAGCAGAACCCCGACGGCAAGACGGTCGCGGCAACCGACTTGCTCGTTCCCGGCATCGGCGAGATCATCGGCGGCAGCGAGAGGGAGGCGGACTACGAAAAGCTCGTCGCGGCGATGGACGCGCGCCACATGGATAAATCGGCGTACGCGCAGTACCTCGACCTGCGCAAATTCGGCAGCGTCCCGCACGGCGGCTTCGGCCTCGGCTTCGAGCGGTTCGTCATGTACGTCACGGGCATGGAGAACATCCGCGATGTCACCCTCTTCCCCCGCAGCGTCAAAAACATCATGTAACGTTTCTACGGATTCCCCCCTTGCGGGGGAATTTTTTTGCCTTTCCACGCCCGTTCTCCCGCGTCATTCTGAACCCCCGCAAGGGGGTGAAGAATCCCGAACAACGCAGTCCGACAGCCCCCTCACGGGGGAATTTTTTTGCCTTCGTTTCGGGAGGGTTGGCAATGACCTGCCCCCTTTGAAGGGGGCGGGTGGCGCGGCTTTGCCGCGGCAGGTGGGGGTTGTCCTTACCTCCTCATACCGCCCCTCCGCGTCCCTCCGCCCCGCGCGCTCGTCGTACCGCGTCCCCCCCCCGCCCGTTCTCCCGCGTCATTCTGAACCCTCCGCCCGCGCCCTGCCCCCTTTGCGGGGGCAGGGCGCGGGCGGAGGGTGAAGAATCCCGATGGGCGAAGTCCGCCTCCCCAAAAATTTTTTCAAAAAATCCTGTCATATATCCCGCCGAAAATTCCGCGCGCATGGTACAATAAAAGTGTAAAAAAGCGGAGGAAAAAACCATGAAAAATTCGGGCAAAAAAACGGCGGGGCAAACCCAAAAGCGGGGCGGCGCGGAAAAAAATTATCCCTCCCGCCCGCGCGCGCAGTTCCCCCCTACGGGGGGAACTGCGCGCGCGGGCGGGAGGGATAAAATAGGACATTCCAAATAAAAAACTTGACAATCCGCAGCGCGTCAAGTACAATAAAAACAAAAAAATTTTCGGAGGAATTTAGCATGAAAAGTTTGGGCGTAAAGGCATATCTCTACCCGATGCCGACGTACATGATCGGCACGTACAACGAGGACGGCAGCGTGGACGCGATGATGATGGCGTGGGGCGGCATCTGCGCGGAGGACATGGTCGCGCTCAACCTCGAGGAGACCCACAAGACGGTCGCCAATTTAAGGGCGCGCGGCGCGTTCACTTTGGGAATGCCGGGCGTCGATACGCTCGCCGCATCCGATTATCTCGGCATCGTCTCGGGCAACGACGTGCCCGATAAATTCGCCCGTTCGGGGCTCCACGCCGTAAGAAGCGAGCGCGTCGATGCGCCCGTCATCACGGAGTACCCCGTCACGCTCGAGTGCACCGTCGCCGAAATGCAGGAGCAGCCGTACGGGCTCCGCGTCCTCGGCAAGATCGTCAACATTCTCGCCGACGAAAAAGTGCTCAACGAGAAGGGCAGGGTGGATGCCGAAAAACTCGACGTGTTCGTGTTCGACGAGATGGGGCACAACTACCTTTCCCTCGGCAAAAAAGTGGGCAAGGCGTGGGGAAGCGGCAAAGAATTTCTCAAAAAATAGCCCGCCCGCGCACCTAAAAAAATTTGATTTTTCGTCGGGGCGAAATAAAATTTTTCGTCGGGGTGAAATTTCAAACTGCGGCGTGGCGAAATTCTCAAATATCCGCGCCGAACGTTTGACATCCGCCCGCGCGGGAATTATAATAAATTTATCATGAACGGCAACATTTTGGATACCCTCAAAGAGCGGGGATTTATCAAACAGACGGTGTACGAGGACGAACTAAAGGAGATGCTCGCCCGCGAGAGCGTACCCTTCTACATCGGGTTCGACCCGACGGCGGATAGCCTTCACGTCGGGCACTTCATGCAACTCGTCATCATGAAGTGGATGCAGGATGCAGGCCATAAGCCCATCGTGCTCATCGGCGGCGGCACCGCCATGGTGGGCGACCCCTCGGGCAGAACGGATATGCGCGCGATGATGACCAAGGAGACCATCGCCCATCACGTGGAGTGCTTCAAAAGGCAGATGGCGCGCTTCGTCCGCTTCGAGGGCGAGAACGCCGCCATCGTCGTCAACAATGCAGATTGGCTTTTAAGCCTCAATTATATCGACTTTTTGCGCGACATCGGCGTACATTTTTCCGTGAATAAAATGCTCACCGCCGAGTGCTTCAAAACGAGAATGGAGCGGGGGCTTTCCTTCCTCGAATTCAACTATATGCTCATGCAGGCATACGATTTTCTCGTCCTGCACCAAAAGTACGGCTGCTCTTTGGAACTCGGGGGCGACGACCAGTGGAGCAACATTCTGGCGGGCGCCGACCTCATCCGCAGAAAAGAGCACAAACCCGCCTTCGCCATGACGACGGCGCTCCTCACGACGAGCGAGGGCAAGAAGATGGGCAAGACGCAGAAGGGCGCCCTGTGGCTCGATGAGAACAAGACTTCGCCCTACGAATTCTACCAGTATTGGCGCAACACGGCGGACGAGGATGTGGAAAAGTGCTTCCGTATGCTCACGTTTTTGCCGCTTGAAGAGATCGCCGAACTTTGCCGCTACCGCGACGAGCGCATGAACGCCGCAAAGGAGCGGCTTGCCTTCGAACTTACGAAAATGGTACACGGGGCGGAAAAAGCCGAAAAGGCGCAGTCCGAGGCGCGGGCGGCGTTCGGCGGCGCGGGCGAAATGCCCACGGTGGAAATTCCCGCCTCCACGCCCAACCTCGTCGCCGCGCTCGTCGCGGCGGGGCTTTGTAAGTCCAACGGCGAGGCGCGCAGGCTCATCGAGCAGGGCGGCGTCTCGGTGGGAGGCGAGAAGGCGACCGACTTCAATATGCCCCTGCCCGCGGGAGAATTTGTCCTGCACAAGGGCAAAAAAGTGCACGTCAAAGTCGTGCTCAAATAATGGGATACAGGAGCATCGCGGGCGAGGCGTTCGCCGAGAAGGTCATCGAAAAATCGCGCTTTCTCGCCTACGCGAAACACGTCGAGGGCGAGGAGGAGGCGCGCGCCGCACTCGCGGAGATCTGCGCCCTGCACCCGCTTGCGACCCACGTCTGCTTTGCGTTTATCGCCGATAAGGCGGGCAATTTGCAGCGGTTCTCCGATGCGGGCGAACCGCAGGGCACCGCGGGAATGCCCATTCTGGGCGTCCTCAAAGCGCAGGAACTTAAAGAGACGCTCGTCGCCGTCGTGCGCTACTTCGGCGGCATCAAGTTGGGCGCGGGCGGGCTCACGCGCGCCTATGCGGGCTGCGCCTCGGCGGCGCTCTCCGCCGCGAAAATTTGCAATTTCGAGATGTGCGAGGAACTCGCGCTCTCCGTCGATTATGCCGACGTAAACGCCGCGCTCCGCTTTTTGGAGGGGAAGGAAGTGCTCGCCAAAAATTTCTCAGAGCGGGCGGAATTCACCGTCGCCGTCAAGGAGAGCGATGCGGAAATTTTCAAGGCGCGGGCGCGCGATTTCTTCAACGGAAAAATTCAAATTACGATCGGCAAGCGGTACTATTTTCCGTTTGCCGCGGAGGAGTAACATGGAGATCATCAAGCGGGAAGTTCTCAAAGAGAAGCCGAAAAAGGGGGAAGCCCTCGGCTTCGGCAGGTATTTCACCGACTATATGTTCACGATGAAGTACACCAAGGAAGAGGGTTGGCACGATGCGAAAATCGAGCCCAACGTGCCGCAGCCCTTCGACCTTGCTACGAGCGTTCTGCACTACGCGCAGGGCATCTTCGAGGGCATGAAGGCGTTCATTCAGCCAGACGGCTCCATTGCGGTGTTCCGCCCCAACGAAAATTGGGCGCGCATGAACCGCTCTGCCGACCGTATGTGCATCCCGCGCTTCCCCGAGGAAGTCGCCGAGGAGGGGCTCGAGACGCTTTTGAAGTTGGAGAAGGACTGGATCCCGACGGAGCCCGGCACGGCGCTCTACATCCGTCCCACCATCGTGGCGACCAAAGTGGCGCTCGGCGTACACGCCTCCACCGAATATCTCTTCTTCATCATCCTCTCGCCCGTCGGCAGTTACTACGCGCACGGGCTGGAGCCCGTCAAACTCATCGTGGAGGAGTACTACTCGCGCTCCTCGCTCGGCGGCACGGGCGAGGCGAAGTGCCTCGGCAACTATGCCGCGAGCATCAAGGCGGGCGAGATCGCAGAGGAAAAGGGGTTCGACCAAGCGCTGTGGCTGGATTCCGCCGAGAAAAAATACGTCGAGGAAGTGGGGAGCATGAATATGTTCTTCGTCATCGGCGGCGAAGTTGTAACGCCCGCGCTCACGGGCTCCATTCTGCCCGGCATCACGCGCAAGAGTTGCCTCCACATTCTGCGGGAGAAGGGCTACCGCGTCACCGAGCGGCGCATCTCCATCGAGGAGGTCGCGGCGGCGGCGGAAAACGGGACGCTCGACGAGGCGTTCGGCACGGGCACGGCTGCGGTCATCTCGCCCGTCGGGCTCATCCGCTACAAGGGCACCGACTACGTGGTGAACGGCGGCAAGATGGGCGCCATTACCCGGATGCTGTACGAGACCATTACGGGCATCCAATACGGAAGATCCCCCGACCCCGAGGGTTGGCGGAGAATTGTGAAATAGCGGCGCGGACAGGGGGGAACGCGCGCGGGGAGGCCTTCGGGCTTCCCCGCTTTTGTGTGTGTGGGGGGGATTCTACTGTGGGTAGAGAGAGATTGCGGCGCATCGTAAAAACAGCAAAAAAGAATGATGAAATTCTACTGTGAGTAGAGATAAATCGGGACGCATCATAAAAAAGAAATCAAAAAAAGAAGAGGAAATAGAAGATAAAATAATAAGAAAAAATGAGAAAAAGGGAATTAAAAAGCGGGGGCGGCAATGAGAAAACGGAGGCTGAAAAAGACAAAAGGACAACTTAAATAGAGAAATCGGTAAAAAAAGCAAGAGCGGGGCTTCACGCTCCGAACTCCCCGCGCGCCCCGAATGCTCCAAACGCTGTGTTGCTCACGTACCCGCGCGATTCGCGGAACGAGAGGCAGCCGCGAGCGATGAGGGGCTTTTCAATAGTCCGTTCTGCCGACGAGGTAATCGAGGGAGATATGCAGGTACTGTGCGAGTTTTATCACGGTGATCAAATCGGGAATTGAACCGCGCGACCACTTCGTAAAATAAACATCCTTAAATTCCGTCTCTTTGGCAATTTTGTACCGCGTAACATTGCAACTCCTCATCACAGCCCGTAGCCGCGTGTAAAATGGTTCAAGCGGACGCGCGGGAACCTTGCGGTCTACCTCCGAAACTCCCGCGAGATAATCGAGCGAACATTCAAAAAAATCCGCGATTTTCACAGCGTTGGCGAGATTGATCAGCGATGCTCCTCTCGCCCAGCCACTGACCGCAGTGGAATGAACGCCAAGTTTTTCGGCAAGTTCACGCGTAGTCATTTGACCGTTATCAAACATCAATTCTTTGAGCCGCTCGGGAAATATTGCCAAATTCGACATAAATACTCCTTTTTCGACAATAAATTATCCTACCTACGGACTGCAAATCCTTGCCAAAAGAATGTAGTTAAGATATACTATTGTCGATAAGGAGAAAACTTATGAAGAACGAGAGAGAAAATTTTTTGGGAATGCGGGGAGAGGAAGGCGAAGCGCAAAACACGGATGACGCCGTGCGAGAGGCGGAGATCGGCGCGCGGGAGTTGACGCGCGAAATTTTGCCCCTCCTGAAGGACGCTTTTGTGGCGACGTGCCGCCTCACGGAGGACGGCATCTCCATGCGGTTCCCCAACGGGCAACACGCCACCGTGGCGGTTTGGTTCTCAAAGTAAAACAGCGCCGAGGGGTGGCAAAGAATTGTGAAATGGCGGCGCGGACAGGGGGGAACGCGCGCGGGGAGGCCTTCGGGCTTCCCCGCTTTTGTGTGTTGCGGATACGTGCATGGGGCGCCCGCCGCGCGTTGCGCGGCGGGCGCCCCATGCGCGGGGGAGGAAGAGGGGCAAGGAAGCCCCACCCCCGTCGGCTGCGGCGGCAGGAACCGCCGCAGCCCCCGTACTTCGCCTACGGCTACTTCGGCGCGTTGCGCCTCGTGCCACGCTTAGTCGGCAATGGTGCGCGTGGGGCGTGCCGCCCTTGGTCGAAAATAGTGTGGGCGGGGCAGAATGACGCGGTAACCCAAAGGGCAAATCGGACTTCGTTTTTCGGGATTCTTCGGGGGGCTACGCCCCCACTCAGAATGACGCGGGGGCGAGGGAGGAGGGGCGGGACAAAGGGGAGAGGAGAGGCGGGAAAAGGGGAAGGGGAGGGGAAATGGGAAAAATTCCCGAAAGATTTTTGTGAAATCCTCACACACGGGCGCGCGATTTTCTTGACATCGCGCGCGCGGGTATGGTATACTCATTCTATGGGTTCAGATTCGATTGGTACAATGATATTTTGGATCGTATGGCTGGTGGTGGGGCTCGGCGCCGTGGTCGTCTGTACCGTGGTGCTCCTTCCGCGCATCATGCTCAAGATGCACGCCGCCACGATCCCGGCAAGAGACAGGACGGTGGGGCGCCTCATGGATGAGCGCGGCGCCGTTCTTCTGTATGAACCTGCGCCCTCCGTGCGGCAGTACATCAAGTCGTACCGCATCGTCAGGGAGAGAGGGGAACTCTATTTCCGCGGGGAGTGGAACCGCCTCATCGCGTTCGTCAAGTACGAACTCGTGGTCTACAACGCCTCCAACAACATCATCAACATTCTCCGCGTCAAGGAGAAGTTCAACGACGGTTTGGAGACCCACCTCACCTACCTCCCCCAGAATACCGACTATGTGACGCTGCGCATCCTCTGCGTGGACGATACGCCCATCCGCGCCGAGCGCACCCGCTTCAACGTGCGCTTCGCGCTGTGGCTCGCGCTGCTCTGCGCGTCCGTCGCCATCCTCGCCGACCTCCTGCTTTGGATCGGCGTGACGGCGTACCTGCGCTACATGGATTCGTTCACCGCGACACTCGGCATTCCCATTGAAATTTGGGCGGAGTTCTTGGGGCTCACCGCGCTCGCCGCGGTGGTGTTCACGGCGGCAGTCGCCCTGGCGCGCTTCTTCATGAAGCGCAAAGGAGGCGAATCGTGAACGTACAGAAGCAAACGGTTGCGGTGAGACTGCCCTTCGAGGGCGGCTTCCCCGTGTATCCCTCGCGCTATGTGATCCTCGGCGTCGGCGAACGGCGCGCGGCGCTCCGCTTCTTCAACGCGAGCGAGATCTGCGTGACGGGCATCCGCTTCCGCATCGCGGAAAAGGACGCGAACGGCAGCCTCATCTCCGACCGCCTCGTGGAGCGCACCGGCCTCTATGCCGAGAGCGGCAAGGAGTTCGCCGTAAACGACGTGGGCGTGGACTTCGAGTGCGCCTCGGTGGAGATCGAGGTGAAGTCCGTCTTCTCCGACGAGTACGAGTATGCGTTCGGCGAGAACGGCGTGGAACTGCACTACGGCTTTACGCCCATGGCCACCGAACAGAAATATACCTTTGTTCCCCGCGAGACGTACACCGTCTCCAAGCGGCGCAAGTGGTTCGTGGTAATTGCGTGTGTCGCCGTGTTCGGGCTCGTGGCGCTGGGCGCCGCGCTCGCATGGCGGTTTGGATTTTTCGATACCATAGAGCGCGTCTCCCCCTCGGCGGAGGCGCAGATCGTGAGGAGCGACTGGCAGGACTATGAAGCATAACGACATTCTCGGAAAACTCGATCCGCTCCGCAAAGTGGCGCTCGTGACCTCGGGGCTCGCGGACGACGGCCTCAAACAGGCGGGCGTTCCCGCCGTGGGGCGCGTCTTCTTGGACGACCTCGCAAGGGAGAAGGGCGTTTCCTACGCATCGGCGGCGCGCTCCTTCGACCCCGCGCTCATCGGCCGCATGACCAAGGAACTTGCGGGCGAGGCGGCGGCTTCGGGGGCACGGCTCTTCGTTTCGCCCGATTTGAAGACGGCGGCGAACCCCTACGTGCCCGGCCTCTCGGAGGACGCGGGACTCAACGGGCTCATCGGCGGCGCCATTGCGGGCGCCGTGCACGAAGCGGGCATGGCGGTGGGGCTTTCGCGCCTCTCGCTCGACGAAAAGGACGTTGCCTATCTCGACCGCCGCGAGGATACGGTGGCGGTGCACGACCTCTTCGTGAAGCCCTTCCTGAAGGCGGCGCAGATTTCTCCGTGCGATGCGGTGATGCTCACGCCCAACCGCATCGGGAGCGGCTATCCCGATACCAACCGCACCCTCTTTTCCGACGTGTTGGGCGGGTACCTCGGCGATACGTTTGCCATCGGCGACGGCGTTGCCGCCAACTCGGCGTCGCTCTCCCTCCTGCGCGGAAAGGTCTCGCTCGGCGGCGCGGCGCTTCCCCTCGAACGGGCGGCGCGGCGGTACGTGCAACTCAAAAAATACCGCGACGAGGGGAGCATCTCCCAGCATGACCTCGAGGACGCCATCCGCGACGGGAGCGCCCTCGACGAAGCCAAACTCAACGAGGCTGCCGACGAAGTCGCCGACTTCGCCCTGCGCCTTTCCTCCCTCGTGCCCGCGGAGATCGCGGCGGGGGATACGGCGCGCAAGGCGCTCGCCGCGGCGAGCATCGTGCTCCTCAAAAACAACCGCATCCTTCCCCTCGAGAAGGGGACGAATGTCGCCGTCGTGGGGGAGGCGTATAACGACCTCACGGCGCTCGAGGGCAAGTTCAAGGTGAAGGGACGCGCGCGCGGATATGACCGCGGGACGGAGCGGAGCGATCCGCTCATCCCCGAGGCGGTGCGCACGGCGGGCGCGGCGGACGTCGTGCTTGTGTTCCTCTGGCCGGATATGACGGGGCGGCACCTCTCCATGCCCGCCAACCGCATCGCGCTGCTGCGCGCCCTCAAAAAGACGGGCAAGAAACTCGTGGGCATCGTGTGCGGCGATATGCCCGCCGACCTCTCCTTCGACGGGGTGCTCGACGCGCTCCTGCTTGCACCCGCCGATAACCCCTACGCGGCGGAGGCGCTGGCGCGGGTGCTCGCGGGCGATACCGACCCCGCGGGACGGCTCACGCGGACGGCGTACGACGGCGGGGACGCGTATTTCAGGGCGCTTTTGGGCGCCCGCGACGAGGGCAGAGTGCGCGTGGGCGGCTTTGTGGGGTATCTCCGCTACGATACCGCGCACGAGGAAGTGCGCTATCCCTTCGGCTTCGGCCTCTCCTATACCAAATTCAGCTACTCGGGGCTCTCCATCCAGGGCAATAAGGTCTCCTTCACCGTGAAGAACACGGGCAGCCGCCCCGGGTATGAAGTGGCGCAAATTTACGTGGGCACCCCGACGGACGCCGTGTTCGCCCCCGCCAAGCGCCTGAAAGCCGTGTATAAGTTCGCCCTCAAACCGGGCGAGAGCAAGCGGGCGACCGTGACGCTTACGACGGACGACTTTGCGACGTACGACCTGCTCACGATGAGCGACGACGTGGAGGCGGGCACGTACCGCATCTACGTATGCTCCAATGCGAGCACCGTGAAGTTGCAGGGCAAGCGGACGCTGGAGGGCGTCACGCGCGAGCCCTCGGGCGTGGAGCCTGCGGACTATTTCCCCGATACGTATGTCCGCGACGAGAGCCAGAACCTCGAGAACCGCGTGGGGACGAAGGAGAAGGACAACGTGCCAGCCCCGCTCCGCCATGTGCGGCGCGCCGCGCTCTTCGTGTTCCCCATCGCCGCCGTGCTCTTCTTCCTGCTCCTCACCGTGTTCGTGTTCACCTACGCGCTGGACTATTCGCTCTTCTTCACCTTCGACGAGGACGCCGTGAAGTGGGGCATCTACGGCATTGCCGTTCTGATGCTCGCGCTCATCCCGCTCCTCGGCAGTTTCAACCGCCGCCGCCTCGCGCACGTGAGGACGGGGGCGCTCATCGTGTGCCTGCCGCTGCTCGTTGCCTGCCTCATCCTCGGCATCCTCCTCATGACGGAGAAGGACGTGGAGGACGAGCGGCTCGTGATGACCATCGTCTCCTGCCTCGCCGTCGGCGCGCCCATCATGGCGGCGACCGCAGCCATCACCGAGCACGTGCTCGTGAAGGCCAAGGCGGGCGGCAACCGCTGGCAGAAATATTACTTCGCGCAGGAGCGCGAAGAGACCATGCTCCCCGAGGCGGAGTTCGAGGACGCGTTCCGCGTCGCCGCCGAGAAACAGGAGAAGGAGCCCATCGAGGAGGCGGCACCCGAAGAGCCCATGCAGTTCTTCGATAAGGACCTCACCTTCGCGGAACTGTTGCGGGACGGCTCGCTCTACGTGAAGGAGCGCGGGTTCGACGCCGACGAGAAGACGATGAAGAGCGCGTTTGCGGCGCTCACCGCGACGCAACTTCTCATCGTGCCCGAGGGCATGGGGGCGGCGCTTTTGGGAGCCGTCGCCGAATACTTCGGCAAGAAGCCCTACATCGACAACGCCGAGCAGTACGCGCAGAACGACGATCTGTTCACCCAATGGAAGCAGACCGAACGCGTGTTCAAGCAGACCCAACTCACCGCCGCGCTCGACGACGCGGCGCAGGACAATGCCTTCCTGCATATCGCCATTCTGCGCCATGCGGAGGCGACCCGCCTCGGGCAGACGCTGGGCACGTTTGCGGAGACGCTCTCCCGCAAGCGGGCGGCCGTGCCCCTCCCCGGCGGGGAAGAGCGCATCATTCCGCCCAACCTCCGCGTCGTCGTGGAAGTGGGGGCGGGAGACCTCGGAAAAATTCCGCCCGCTATTTTAGAGGCCGCAGCCGTGCTCCTGCCGCGCTGCAACGAGTGCCCGCCCGCCGACCCCAAGAGCGTGGTGCAATCGGTGGGCTTCGACCGCTTCGCCGCGATGAAGCGCGCCGTACGCGACGACTATCCCCTCGGCGAGGACGCGTGGAAGACCGTCGATCAACTCGACGAACGGTGCCGCTCGGCGCACGTGGGCAACCTCGTGTGGGTCAAGACGGAACTTCACGCCGCCGTGCTCTCCGCCTGCGGCGAGAGCGACGAACACGCCATAGACGGCGCGCTCGCGTGTGAACTGCTTCCGTGGATGTTTGAAGTCTGGAACAACGATCTGTGCGGCGAAAAGCTCACAGACACGCTCGCCGAGATCTTCGGCAAGAATACCGAACTCTGCAAGGAGTTCTTGGACGCACGGGGCGATGGGACGATAAAGCGATGAATTTACTCATAGACATCCAAGCAATCTGGGATCTCCTCACAAAGCCGATCTTTATCGTCATATACATTGCCGCCGTCGTGCTGCTCATGCTCATCATCGTCATCTCCGTCATGGTGAACGAGCACCGCTTCTCCTCGCTCTCGAGGAGGGTGGAAAAGAGCGTGGAAAAGACGGAGGAGGCCGTGGAGAAGGGGGAGAAGAAGACCTCCCGCTTCGATATGTTGAAGCGCATCGACGCCGAACGCGCCGCCGACCGCGCCTCCAAGCGCCCGCCCAAGCCGTATGCGGAGAACATCACCTTGAAGGGGCTGTGCAACGCCTTCCGCAACTACGCCGCGGGGACGCTCAAACTATATTACGATATAGATACCATCCGCGAATTCATCGCGGGGCTCGCCGTCTCGCACATCATCATCCTGCAAGGTATGTCCGGTACCGGTAAAACGTCGCTCGCCTATGCCTTCGGGGAATTCCTCGGCAATCCCTCGACCGTCATTCCCGTCCAGCCCATGTGGAAGGAGAGGAGCGACCTTTTAGGCTATTACAACGAGTTCACCAAGCGGTTCAACGAGACGCTGCTCCTGCAAAAAATTTACGAGGCCAACGGGCGCAGGGACATCTACGTGACCATCCTCGACGAGATGAACATCGCCCGTGTGGAATATTACTTCGCGGAGTTTTTGTCCCTCCTCGAAATTCCCAAGGCGGAGGCGAGAAAACTCGAAGTCGTATCCGACCGCTGGGACGACGACCCCGTGGAACTCGAGAACGGCAGGGTGCGCCTGCCCGAGAATATGTGGTTTATCGGCACCGCCAACAACGACGACTCGACGTTCGCCATCTCGGATAAGGTGTATGACCGTGCGATGATCCTCAACATCGACGCCAAGTCGGAACCCTTCACGACGCCCGTGAAGCGGTCGGTGCCCGTCGCCGCGGATACGTTCATGCGGCTCGCGCAGGACGCCGTGAACGGCTATCAGATCGCGGAGGAAACGCTGGATAAACTGCACAAGATCGACGCCTTCCTCACCGAAAATTACCGCATCTCCTTCGGTAACCGTATCATGAAGCAGATCTCGGTGTACCTGCCCGTGTACGTCGCCTGCGGCGGCGAGGAACTGGATGCGCTCGACGATATGCTCGCCAAGAAGGTGCTCCGCAAGTTGGAGACGCAGAACCTCACCTACCGCGTCTCCGAACTCGACGCGCTGTGCGAGATGTTCAACGAACTCTTCGGACAGGAACGCATGAGACGGTGCTTAAAGACGGTGCGCCGCATCGCGCGGAATTCGTAAGGAGGCCGCATGGATCAGACCGACCTCCTATATCGCGCATTCCGCGATCTTACAAGCGAAATAGATGAAAACCGCGGTGTGACCGCCATGGAGGGCAATTTCGCCAACGCGAGGGAGCCCGATAAGATCACGGTCGTGCACAATGTGTGTAAGGTCGAGGAGGACTGGGTCGCCGCCATCGAGCGCGGGATCGTGTTCATCGGCAGAGCCATCGAAGAGGATCGGCAGTTCATCCGCTCCAACGGCGAGGTGCAGCCCATCGAAAAGGTCAAGCACATCTCCCGCGAATCGGTGCAGCACCTCTCCCGCCACAGCGACTTTATCTCCCGCCAGCCCGAGCAGAAGGGCGACATCATCCCCGATAAACTGTACACGGTGGAGCGCCTCAACGACTACACGGTGTACGAGAACAGGTTCTTGTATCTGCTCCTCTGCCGCGTCCGCGATTTCGTATCCGTCAGGTACGAAGCCATCATGCGCGCGTATAAACTCTACCGCGGCGAACTCGCTTCCCACAAGAAGGTGGTGACGGGGACGCGGCGGCTCTCGTACGAACTCACGTTCACCGACGAGCAGGACGACGTGTTCGCCGCCGACGCCGACCCCGCCTGCGCAAGTTACCTCGACCGCATCGAGAAGATCCAGCAGAGCGTGGCGTTCTTCCTTCGGACGCCGCTCATGGTGGAGGTCTCCCGCGTCGATAAGATCAAATCCAAGATCACCAAGACCAACGTCCTCCGCATGGATAAGAACTTCAAGGAGGCCGTGACGCTCTATGAGTTCCTGCTCGCCTACGACAGGGACGGCTATACCATCCAGCGCGAGGAAAAGAGCCTCGACCCCGTCCCCTTGGAGACAGCAAAGGAACTCGCCGTGCCCGCGCTCCTCGCCTCCTTCCTCGTGTACGAACACGGGCTGGGCGTGGAGAACCGCCTGCAAGAGGAGTTCGACAAGGAGGAAGCCCGCCGCGCAGAGGCCAAACAACGCGCCCTCGTGGAGGCCATCCGCCAACTCAAAAAGCGCATCGAAGAGACGGGCAAGGGCATGGAGGAGTATATGCTCCTGCTCGAAGAGCGCAACGCCGCCCTCGAACAGGACAGCATCCTGCTGCAACAGGCTCGCGTCGAGATCGAGAACTTGAACGGCACCATCGACCGCATGGAGATGGAGGCGCGCGCCCTGCAAACGGAGATCGACGGGCTCAACGACGAGAATTCCAAACTCAAGGATACGCTCTCCCGCATCGAGGAGGAGCACCGCCGCAAGATCGAGGAGATGGTGCGCGAACGGCAGGAGGCCGAGGCCGCCCTCAAACGCGAGCACGAGAAGGCGCTCGCCGACGCCGAGGAGAAGCGCATTGCCGACCTCGCCGCCGCCGACGAGAGAGCCAAGGAGGAGATCGCCCGCATGAAGCAATCGTGCGAGGAGACCCTCAACGAGAACCGCCTCAAGATGGAGGAGGGCGAGGCCAAGCGCAAGGACGCCGAGGAGACGCTCGAGAGCGTCAAGCACGAGCGCGACGTGTACATGGCGCGGCTCACCGCCGTCCGCAGCGAGCACGGGCTGCTCACCGCCGCCGACGACTTTACGACGGAAGCGGGCTTCAACGCCCTCGAACACGAGTTCGAGACGCTGGGGAGGCTCGTCCGCAAACAGTGGACGGACGTGAAGAAAATTCTCAAAAAGGAGTTCTCCGACAGCATCCGCGCCGTGGTGCGCGGCAAGAAGGGGCAGAAATCCGACGAATACCGCAAGTTGAGCGCAGAGGTGCAGGCGCGCAGACCGCGCCCCGAACCCGCGCCCAAACCCAAACCCGCGGCACCGAATGCGACCGCGGCGAAAGCGAACGAGCAGGCTTCCAAGCCCGCCGCAAAGCCCAATGAACAGGCGGCGAAGCCTGCGGCACCGAATGCGCCCGCGGCGAAACCGAATGAGCAGGCTTCCAAGCCCGCCGCAAAACCCAACGAACAGGCGGCGAAACCCGCGGCACCGAATGCGCCCGCGGCGAAACCGAACGAGCAGGCTGCCAAGCCCGCCGCAAAGCCCACCGAACAGGCGGCCAAACCCGCCGCACCCAAGACACCCGCGGCACCCGCCGCTTCCAAGCCCGCCGCACCCGCAAAACCGAGTGCGCAGGGCGTAAAACAGGCAACCCAGACCAAGCCGAAGGCACCGACTGCAAAGGCATCGGGCGTGAAGGAGCAGACAGAACGTAATGGCCAAGTACCTACCGCCGGAACAGGCACGGAAAAAGATAAGACGAAGAAGTAAGCGGCGCTTTGCCCTCTCCGTCATCTTGCTCGTCTCGATCTTATTCATCGGGGGGAGTTTTATCGCCTTGCTCGTCATGCTGTGGCGCGACGAAATGTTGCAGCCCGTCTTCTCCACCATAGAGACGGTGTTCCTGAGCAACGAACTCGTGCGCACCATCGTCATCTTCTGGATCCTCGCCATCCCGCTCCTCCTCATCATCTTCCTCGTCATCAACGGCGTACGGCGGCGGAAATTCCGCTACTACCGCCTGACGTGGGAGGACACGGTGCGCATCGCCGTGGATACCGAGAAGCGCGAGTACGAGAAGGAACAGGAGAAGGCGATGCATTCCCACCGGTTCAGCGCGCTCAACGAGAAGCCCGTCGGCGCAGCCGTGCGGGCGGGCGCGGTGCAGTCGCTCGCCGAACTGTGCGAGAAATTCCGCCGCTTCGCCGCCACCAACCTGCACCTCTACTACACCGAGGCGCAGATCCGCGAATTTATAGCCAGCCTCACCGTTTCGCATATCCTCATTTTGCAGGGTATCTCGGGCACGGGTAAAACTTCGCTCACCTATGCGTTCGGGGAGTTCATCGGCAATCCATCGACCATCATCCCCGTTCAGCCCATGTGGAAGGAGCGGAGCGACCTTCTCGGCTACTACAACGAGTTCACCCGCAAGTACAACGAGACCATTCTCCTGCGTAAAATGTATGAGGCGAACAGTTCGGAGAGCATCTACATCACCGTGCTCGACGAGATGAACATCGCCCGCGTGGAGTACTACTTTGCGGAGTTTTTGTCCCTCCTCGAGATCCCCAACCCCGAACTCAGGTACCTCGAAGTAGTCACGGATAAGTGGGACGACGACCCCGAGGGGCTCAAGGACGGGCGGATAAAACTGCCCGAGAATATGTGGTTCATCGGGACTGCCAACAACGACGATTCGACCTTCTCCATCTCGGATAAGGTGTACGACCGTGCGATGGTCGTCGATCTCGACAGCCGCACGACGCCCTTTGCGGGGGAGGAAGCCGAGCCGACGGTGCCCGTTTCCTACCGCGACTTTATGATGCTCGCGGAGACCGCGCAGAGGGGATACGAAATTACGCGCCGCAACGAGCGCAGGCTCAAGGCGCTCGACGAGCATCTGACGGAGACCTTCCAAATCACCTTCGGGAACCGCATCATGCGGCAGATACGGAGTTACATCTCCGTGTATGTGAGTTGCGGGGGGGATGAACTCGAAGCGCTCGACGACATTCTCTGCAAAAAGGTGCTGCGCAAACTCGCCTATAAGGACCTCTCGCTCATGAAGGGGGATCTCGAAGACACGGCGAAGTACCTCGAAACGCTCTTCGGCGAGGGCAAGATGCCCAAGTGCCGCCGTTACCTTTCGCGCGTATATAAATTGTAAACGCGCGCGAAGAAATTATCTTGTAAGCCCGCGCGCTCGTGCGCGCATCCGCCCGCTCATGCGGACACAGGGGAGGAGAACATGATACGCAAGAAAATCATCTGTATCATCGGAGTTTTGTTGGCCGCAGTGCTGCTCATCTGCGGTAGCGTTATGACGTTCCTCGGCGCCCGCAATTTCAATATGCTCACCGACCCGACGGCGAAACCCGGGGACACCCGCCCGTTCTGGGAGAGGTTCCTCGATAACTTCGATTGGAGCACCTTTGACTTTGAAAATTTCAACTGGGAGGACTTCGCCGCGGACTTCCCCTGGGATCAACTGCCGTGGGATTCCATGCCCGACGACTTTGACCTCTCCAAACTCCCGTGGGATAAGCTGAACGACGCCTTCCCGTGGGAAGATTTGAACCTCGGCAACCTGCCCGAGAATTTCGATTGGGGGAACTTCTTCGACAACGTGCCCGAGAACTTCGACTGGGGAAAATTCCTCGGCGAGGCGCCGTCCGACTACGATTGGGGAGAGTTCCTCGAAAACGTGCCCGAGGGCTTCGATTGGGGAGACTTTGCGGAAAACGTGCCCGAGAACTTCGATTGGGGCGGCTTCATGAACAGTGCACCCGAGAACTTCGACTGGGGCAATTTCCCGTGGAACGAAATGCCCGAGAACTTCGACTGGTCGCAAGTCCCGTGGGAGGATGTGCCGTTCGAGGATCTTCCCGCCGACTTCCCGTGGGAAAATGTGCCTTGGGAGAACTTCGCCGACGACCCTTCGGTTTTGGAGGGGATCGACTGGAACAAATTCGGCAAGGACTTCGAATGGGGGCAGATGCCGTGGGAGTATCTCATTCCCCTTGTGGCGGTCGGCGCCGTCGTCATGCCGTGGGAGAATATAGACCCCGCCGATGTGCCGCCCGATCTGTGGGAGAAGTACCCCAACGCCTACCCGGGCGTGTGGTATCACTTCCATACATTCGACGAAACGACCAACACGTGCACCGTCTGCCACCGTCCGAGGCTGTACATCGTGGGAAGGAGCGACACGTTTGAATACAACGGTATGCCGCAATCTTCCAACTCCGCAGTGGGAGAGAAGTACACGATCGTCAAGGAAAAATGCGGAGAGTTGCCCGACGAGCTGAAAATATTAGAGCAGTTCTTAGTATATGAGGTAACTTACACCAAAACCCTTACATACGTCAAGAACGAAAAGCACCCGGACGAATCGGGAAGCGTCCCCAATGTGTTCACCGTAAGCGTAAGCGTTCCCGGACGGGAAGTTATAGACCTACTCGGACAGGATGTTTTAGGCCAACTCGGAGAGAATGTTACAGCCCTGCTCGGAAAGGATGTTACAGACCTATTTGCCATCGATTATAGGCCGAGGACTCTGACAATTGCGCCCCGCAAGATCAATATCAGGACGCTTTCGGGCAATAAAACTTATGACGGCGAGCCGTACGTCCTCGAGGGCTGGGAGTATGTAGAAGGTTCCGCGCACTTCGTGGACGGCGACACCCTCACCGTTCTCTCGTACGGAGAATGGCCGACGGAATTGGGCACACACCCGAATACCATAGAGAAATATACCATCACAAATGCCGCGGGTGATGATATGAAGGATAACTACGAAGTGACCCCCACATGGGGTGAACTCACTATAGATTGGGATTGGTAAGAGCACGGGGAGCATAAGCAAAAAACGTAAAAACGTAAGCAGTAAAACACGAAAACATAGGCAATAAAACGAAGTTTAGGCGAGCGCGGAAGGCGTAAGCAAAAATACGGAAAATAGCGGGGACACGGAGCGTAGAGATGTTATACGAAGCATACAAGAACAAGCTGGAAAAGCGGAAGCGCAGGTTTGAGCGCTTCTGGCGCTTCCGTTTGCTCTTTTTGCTCATCTTCCTCATGCTGCTCGCCGCCGCGGGCGCGATGATGGGCGTCGCGGGGCAGGTGACCGCCGTCTCCGTTCCGCAGACGAAATTTTTCTACGGCCAGCCGCTCTCCATGCAGGCGAGTTCGGTGTTCGGCGGCGCGGGGTTCGAGTTCCGCCTGAAGGGCACCGAGGTTTGGAGCGAGAAGGAGCCCCGTGCGGCGGGAACTTACGAGTGCCGCGCCGTGGGCAAGAGCATCGTGGGCACGTCCCGCCCGGGCGGAGAGGTTTTCTCCTTCACCATCGACCCCATGGAGACGGTGGTGAGTGTTGCGGATAGTTCGATCGTCTACGGCAATACGCCCTCGTTCACGGCAAATTTGTGCTATGACGACGTGTTGCAAGTCAACGATTATACCAAGGTGGAAAAGAGCGGCGACATCGTAAACATCGTCGCCGACCTTGACGCCGTCACCATTTTGAGTGCGGACGGGGAGGACGTGACGGCCTCTTACAGCGTGAACGTCGCCGACCGCGACGTGACGGAGATCGCGCGGAAACTCACCGTGACGACGGCCTCCGAGACCTATGAATACGATGGCAAGCCGCACTCCGCCGAGGAGATCATTTTGGAGGGCGACGGGCTCGCCGAGGGGCATCGGATCGAGGAAGAGGGCACGATTTTTGCGTCTTTGACGGACGTCGGCGAGATACAAAATTGCCCCGAAAGAGACGGCCATTTCCACATTCTCGACGAGGACGGCAACGACGTGACGGGCAAATACAAAGTGACGCGCAAGTACGGCACATTGAAGGTGACGCCGCGCGAACTTACCGTGACGACGCAGGGCGACGAATTTACATACGACGGCAAGGAGCACGAATATGGCGTAGGTACGCTAAAAACCGACGAGGGCGACGATGGGGGGCTTCTCGTAGATTTGGGGCATGAAATTCGGTTCACGGGCGGCAATTACGCCTTTACGGAGGCGAATGAGGAAGGCTACCAGAATGCGCCGATCATTGGTATCTACGTGGGCGACGATGAAGTGACGGGCAACTACGATGTGTCGGTTACAGCGGGCACGGTCATCATTCACAAGCGCGCGCTACACGTGACGACGCAGTCGGCTACCTTCACCTACGACGGGAAAGAGTATAAGTATGACGAAACGACGCTGACATATAACGACGAGGGCGACGACGCGGGGCTTCTCGTAGATTTGGAGCATGAAATTCGGTTCACGGGCGGCAATTACGCCTTTACGGAGGCGAACGAGGACGGCCACATAAATAACCCGACGATCGCTATTTTCGTAGGAGCGGGCAACGATGAAGTGACGGCTAACTACGATGTGTCGGTTACAACGGGCACGGTCACCATTCACAAGCGCGAACTTACGCTTTCGACCGAGTCGCATGAAATTCCCTACGACGGCACGGAGCATACCTATAACGACCTCACCGCCGATGGGCTTGCGGGAAAGCAGACCATCACGCGCACCGATACGCTCTGTGTGCAGAACGCGAAGGAATATCCGAACGAGCCGCAGTTCACTATCCAAGACGGCGAGACCCCGATTTCGGCGGAGAACTACGAGATCATTGAGCATTACGGCACGGTGACCGTGACGAAACTCGCCATTAAGGTGGAGACGCACAGCGCGGAATTCGTCTACGACGGCATTGAGCATCGCTACGGTGTAGAAGAAAAGGCGTATGACCTTGAAGGCGCCCTTGCGGCGGGACAGGAACTGAAATTTTTCGATGTTCTCGTCATGAAGGACGCGGGCGAGCGGAGCAATGAACCCGATATTAGGGTATACGACGGGGAGGACGATGTCAGCGCCAACTACGATATTGACAAAGTTTACGGCAAGGTGCACATTCTCCAACGCGTCGTGGAAGTGACGACCAACTCGCAGTCCTTCCCCTATGACGGGCAGGCGCATACGGAGTTAGGGTTTGAGATCTTGCCCGCGCAGGAGGGAAGGTACCTTCCCGTGGAGGGGCACACCCTGGTTCCGTCGGCTGTTGCGAGCATCACAAATTACAGCGATACGCCCGTATCCAACGAACTTGCCTTCACTGTGTCGGACGGGACGCCTTCACGAAACAGGGACGCGACGGATAACCTGACGGGCAATTATATCATCCGCATTGTGACCTACGGCGAACTTACGGTACAAAAGCGCGAGGTGACCTTAACAACGGGTTCGGACACTGTTACATACGATGCGAAAGAGCACGGCAAGGCATCGTACACCGCCGTGGGGACGCAACTCGTTGACGGGCACACCGTGGAGGCGGCCTTCAAGCAATGGACGGAGGCGAACGAGGCGGGCTACGAGAACTCTTTGGACGAGACCGCGGTGAAGATCAAGGACGCGAACGGCGAGGACGTGACGGCCAACTATACCGTGCATTGGCAGTGGGGGACGGTCGTCATTCTGCGGCGCGAAGTGACCCTGTGCGCGGGCGACTATCACGCGGTGTACGACGGGAAAGCGCACACCGCCGAAGAATGGAGCGTGGAGAGCGGATCCCTCGCCGAGGACCACTACGCCGCGGGCACCTATGAGGCGTTCACCGACGCGGGCAGTTACGACAACGACCCCGACGGCAAGGCGATTTGCGACGGAGCGGGGACTCCCGTCACCCAAAATTATCATGTCACATGGAAGGCGGGGAGCATCGTCATCGACCTGCGCCCCCTCACCGTGACTGCCCACGGGAACACATGGGAATACGACGCCGCCGCGCACAGCGAGGCGGGGTACGATGTGGAAGGGCTCGCCGACGGGCACGTCTATAAGGCGAACGTCACCGCGCCGCAGATCGTCAACGTGTGGGACAGCAGGGTGAACGAACTCGACTTTGACGAGGTCTTTATCGGCCCCGAGGGCGGCGACGACTGCGGGAAGAATTACGACGTCACCTACGTCCGCACGAACAGGGTAGAGATCACGCCGCGCGAAATCACCGTGACGACGAAGGGCGATGCGATCGTCTACGACGGCACAGAGCACACCTATGCCTCTGCGGAAGTCACCTCGGAAAAGCAACTCGCGGCGGAGACGCACCGCCTCGTGCTCGAAGGCTACGCCTCCTTCCTCGACGCGCGCGAAGCCCCCTATTCCAACGAGATGACGGTCAAGGTATATGCGAACGGGGAGGATATTTCAAGAAATTATACCTTAATCGTCGTCTACGGCACGGTGAAGATCGACCGCCGCCCCATCACGGTGCTCACGCACGACCGCGGGCCGTACGTCTATGACGGCATTTCGTGGCGGGAGACCGACTACGAAAACTGCACCGTCGTCTATCCCGAGGGCGCGCCCAAACTCGACGGGCACGAGGTGAAGATCGAATACACCCAAAAGGACAAAATGGCGAACGTCGGCACGCACGAAATTGCCTTCACGGCGCGCATTGTTGCGGAAGTGTACGGCGACGTGACGGAAAATTACGACGTGACGGTCGTCTTCGGCGAGGTCGAGATCACCCTGCGCCCCCTGCATATCCAAACGCAGACGGCCGTATTCACCTACAACGGCCAAGAGCACCGCTACGACATCGATACGCTGGAACTGCTCGACGGGACGACCCGCGCACCGAATCAGATTTGGCGCATCGTGGAAACCGCAGAGAATAAGGACAGCATTTACATCTTCAAGGAAGCAAAAGGCGAGAACGATCCGTACACAAACACGCCCGTGGTGGACATTTTCGACGAAAACGGCAAACCCGTCACGGAGAACTACGAAATCACTTACACCTACGGCACAGTCACCATTAAATACCGCCCTATCACGATCACGTCAAAGTCGAAAGAGTTCGTCTATGACGATACGGAACACTCTTTTTGGGGGGCGGACGCGTACACATATACCGAGAATGGCAAAGACGTAGGGCTTGCACTCAATCAAAACCTGGTCGTCACGGGGGGCACGACGCTCATCGAAGTGGACGAGAAGGACAACGTTCTCATCTATCACATCTCCGATGAAAACGGCGATAACGTGACGGACAACTACGAAATCCACGATGAGTACGGCACCATTACGGTGACAAAGCGGAAAGTGAAAATTCTCACGGGGTCGCTCGATGACATCGTGTATGACGGCGAACCGCATAAAGCGGATTCCGCTACCGATTGGAATTGGGAATACGGTTGGGAAGAAGAGGGCTTCTTGAGACTTGCGGACGGGCATACCCTCAAAATCGAATATAAAGCGTTCATCGACGCGTCCTTTGCAGAAAAGGACGGCAAGTACATCAACGAGCCGTTGAGTTTTGCAATCGTCCGCGGGGACGGTTCGACGGTCGATTACGAAAAGAACTACGACCTCACGCGGGTATACGGTACGGTGGAAATTCTGCGGCGCAAAGTGAAGATTCTTACGGGGTCTCATAGCTACGTTTACAACGGCGAACCGCGTCAAGTAATGTCCTATACCTCTTGGAATTGGGATCAAGGTTGGGGTACGGAGGAGGGAAATCCCTACTATAAGCTTGTAGACGGGCACACACTCTCCACGACTTACCCTTCTATCACCAACGTGTGGGAGACGAAAGCGGAAAACAACAAGTTGGATATCAATTCCGCGCGCATCCTCCAAGGCGGTCAAAATGTCACGGAAAATTACGACATCACATGGGAGTGGGGCACCATTACCATTACACCGCGACCCGTGGCTCTTACATCGGACGAGGGTAGCCACGTTTATGATGATACAGATTTTTCCGTGGAAACGTTTACATGGGAGAAATTCACGGAAAATGAAAGAGGGCTTGTAAGCGGGCATCAAGTTTCGGCGGATGTCACTGCACCGATTCTTCATGATGTTGGAAGTAAACTCAACGAATTGAAATATGCGAACATAAAAGTTATGGCGGGTAGCGAGGATGTCACCCAAAACTACCAGTTCGACAATTACTACTACAATACAATTACGGTCACACCGCGTCCTTTGACGATTACGACGCCCAGCGACACCCACGTCTATGACGGGAATGCGTTCGAACTGAAAGAATGTACGCCGGAGCCGTTCAACGAAGAGGGGCACACGGGGCTCGTGACAGGGCACGAATTTTTGGTGGAATACACGAAGTGGAACAGCATAACCACCGTGCAGTTGCTCAACAATGAAATGACGTTAGGGATCACCATTCAATCGGGCGAGAAAGAGGTCACGGGAAATTACGAACTTCGCTATCAATGGGGCACGTTGGAGGTGACGAAGCGCCCCGTGACGATCACGACGCACGACGGCGAATTCGTCTATGACGGCCAAGGGCACAAAGTAGAGGAGTACACCGCGGAGGAGGTCTTGGAGGACGGCGAGCGGGGGATCTTGGCGGGGCATATACTCTCCGCGAACTACCCCACCTATACCAATGTTTGGGATACCGCAAACGGAAATAATACGGTATCCTCTGTGCGCATTCTCGGCAACGTGAACGGCGGGGAAGGCGCCGATGACTTGACGGAAAATTACGAGATCACGTGGGTAAATGGCACGATCACCATTACGCCGCGCCCCGTGAATGTTACGACGGGTAGTGAAAGTTTTGTCTATGACGGTCAAAGCCACAGCGTGATGGGGTACACCGCGGAAGAGTTTGATGCAGACGGCAAGCGGGGGCTCGTATACGGGCATGAAATCACCGCGGAGACCTACGCTTCCTTCATCAACTTTATGGAGACCAAAGACATAAAGTACAACAATGAGTGGAAAGGGGAGTACCACATCTATCATGGCGAACCCGGCGCCGGCGAAGATCTCATAAGAAACTACGACATCACTTGGACGTGGGGCACCATCACCATCACGAAGCGCCATGTTCTCATCACAAGCCAAGGCGGCACGTGGGGTTACGACGGACAACCGCATAGCGCCGATTTCGATTACGAACGTGCGGACGGAAACGGAGACCGCGGGGTGCTTTCGGGACACAGCCTCACCGTGCTGGGGAAGGAAGTGACGAATATCACCGATACCCTCGGCGAGGACGGCAAGTATGTATTCGGCGACGTTGAAAATACCTTCGATGATGGGGATGTCAAGATCGTCCTGACTACCTACGGCGGCGTGAGCGTAAAGGATAACTACGAAATAGAGGTGGGCGATTTGGGACGGCTCCGCGTCCAGACCGCCATCTACGTATTCCTCTATACCCACAATAAGCAGTACGACGGCAAACCGCTTATCCACACCCAATCCGAGGTGCGTTTCCTTGCCCCCCTTCCCGCCGGGTTATCCACGGACTGGATCCACATTACGTTCACGGGCATCACCGAGCCTGGCGTGCTCACCGCGGCGGGGGTTTTGACAAACAGCATCTGCACCGTCAGCAACGGGGATACTGACCTCACGAAGCAGAACCGCTTCATCTTCGTCGGCGGCAATCCCAAAGACCCGAAAGAGGATGCAACGGTGCTCAATGTGACGCAGCGCAAACTCACCATCCACACCATCAACATGAAGGTGAGCCGCACCGATGAGGGGAGCGACGTAGAGAGAGATTACCACGTGAATGGGAGCGACCAATCCCTGTATTACCTCACCGTCAATACCCTTTTGGAGGGGCACCATCTCCAATGCACCATGACGGGGCAACTCCTCCTCGCGCAGGTATCGGCGAAGAACACGCTGTTAAAGGAAAACGTGAAGGTGCTCGACAGCAATGAGAACGACGTGACGGAGTATTACGACATCACGATCGAAGAAGAGGGCACCATCACATGGCTCAACGAGCCCACAACGGCGACGGGCGGCGCCACGAGCCCCCAAAGCGAGGCACTTCCCCCCGACAATAAGCAGTAACCGCAAAAGGGCGTAGCCGCAAGGCCGCGCTCTTTTTGTGTGGGAGCGGCTTTATAAATATAGGCCGCATAAATGGGGGCGCAGCCGCGATGCCGCGCTCTTTTTGTTTTATCGGCGCGCGTTTGCGGTATAATAGAAGGGAACAGAGAAAAGCGGGAGGGGACATTATGGACGCAAATAAATTTACGCAAAAATCGATACAGGCAATTCAAACCGCGCAAAATACCGCCGTGGAATACGGCAACGCCGAACTTTCCACGCTGCATCTTGCCGACGCGCTTATGGAAAAGGACGGGCTCGTCTTTCGCATTCTGCTCCGCGCGGGAGCGGATGCAGAGGGCTTTTCCCGCGCCGTAAAGGATGAGATCGAAAAACTTCCCCGCGTCTCGGGGGCGGCGGCGGGCAACGTCTACCCCACGGCGGCGTTCACCCGCACCCTTACGGAGGCGGAAAAACTCGCAAACGGCATGAAGGATGCCTACATCTCGGTGGAGCACCTCTTTTTGTGCCTCTTCGACAACGCGGAGGGGGCGCTTACGGCGCTTTTCAGCCGCTTCGGGCTCACCAAAGATAAGTTTTTGCAGGGCATGAAGGAGGTTCGCGGCAACCAAAACGTGACGAGCGACAACCCCGAGGATAGTTACGAGGCGCTGGAAAAGTACGGCACCGACCTCACCAAGCGGGCGCGCGAGCACAAGTTGGAGCCCGTCATCGGCAGGGATGAGGAGATACGCAACGTCATCCGCATCCTCTCCCGCAAGACCAAGAACAACCCCGTGCTCATCGGCGAGCCCGGCGTGGGCAAGACCGCCATCGCCGAGGGGCTCGCGCGGCGCATCGTCTCGGGCGACGTGCCCGAGGGCTTGAAGGGCAGAACGCTCTTCGCCCTCGATATGGGCGCCCTCATCGCGGGCGCGAAGTACCGCGGCGAGTTCGAGGAGCGCTTGAAGGCCGTGCTTGCCGAGGTCACCAAGTCCGAGGGGCGCATCCTTCTCTTCATCGACGAACTGCACACCGTCGTCGGCGCGGGCAAGACGGAGGGCGCCATGGACGCGGGCAATTTGTTAAAGCCCCTCCTCGCAAGGGGGGAACTCCACTGCATCGGCGCGACCACCCTCGACGAATACCGCAAATATATCGAAAAGGACGCCGCCTTGGAGCGCCGCTTCCAGCCCGTACTCGTCCAAGAGCCCACGGTGGAGGATACCGTCTCCATTCTGCGCGGCCTCAAAGAGCGGTTTGAAATTTTCCACGGCGTGCGCATTCACGACGACGCCCTCGTCGCCGCCGCGACCCTCTCCAACCGCTACATTACCGACCGTTTTCTCCCCGATAAGGCCATCGACCTCGTGGACGAAGCCGCCGCGATGATCCGCACGGAGATAGACTCCATGCCCGCCGAAATGGACGCCCTGCACCGCCGCATCGTGCAACTCGAGGTGGAGGAGAACGCCCTCGAAAAGGAGGGGGATAACCTCTCCGCCGCCCGCCTCGAAGCCCTCAAAAAGGAACTTGCCGACTGCAAGGAAAAATTCGGCGCGATGAAGGCGAAGTGGGACGATGAGAAGGCCGCCATTAAGGAAGAAAAGCAGCTCAAAGAGAAAATAGACCTCCTCCGCGGCGAATTGGAGACGGCGAAAAACCGCGGCGACTACGACAGGGCGGGGCGCATCGAGTACGGCGAACTTCCCGCCCTCGAAAAGCAACTCGCCGAGAAAAAAGAAAAAGAAAAGGGCGAGGATGCGCTCCTGCAGGACGAAGTCACCGAGGAGCAGATCGAAAGGATCGTCGCGCGGTGGACGGGCATTCCCGTCTCCCGTTTGAAAGAGGGCGAGCGCGCCAAAATTTTGCGCCTTCCCGAGGCGCTCCACAGGCGCGTCGTCGGGCAGGATGAGGCGGTAAAGAAGGTCTCCAACGCCATTCTGCGCGCACGGGCGGGCATCTCCGACCCCAACCGCCCCATCGGCTCGTTCCTCTTTTTGGGACCCACGGGCGTGGGGAAGACCGAACTTGCCAAGTCCCTCGCCGAAAATCTCTTCGACGACGAGAAGAACATCGTCCGCATCGACATGAGCGAGTATATGGAGAAGTTCTCGGTCTCGCGGCTCATCGGTGCGCCTCCGGGGTACGTCGGCTATGAGGAGGGGGGAACGCTCACCGAGGCAGTCCGCCGCCGCCCGTACTCCATCGTCCTCTTCGACGAGGTGGAAAAAGCCCACCCCGATGTGTTCAACATACTGTTGCAGATCTTGGACGACGGCCGCGCCACCGATTCGCAGGGCAGGACGGTGGACTTCAAGAATACCGTCATAATTCTGACGTCCAACTTGGGCTCGGACGTCATCATGGACGGCGTGGAGGGCGGGGAAATTTCCGCCGCCGCGCGCGGGCAGGTGGAGGCGCTTCTGAAGCGCTCCTTCCGCCCCGAGTTCTTGAACAGGCTGGATGAGATCATTCTATTCAAGCCGCTCACGCAGGAAAATATCGACAATATTGTGGAGATTTTGCTCGAAAAACTGCGGGCAAGGCTTGCTGCCGAGCACCTTACTTTGGAGGTGACGGGGCTTGCGAAGGCGTACATTGCGGATAACGGTTACGACCCCGTGTTCGGCGCACGGCCGCTCAAACGGTTCCTGCAGTCCCACGCGGAGACGCTCATCGCCAAGTACATCGTGGAGCACGATCCCCCCGCGGGCACCGTGCTCACCCTCGATGCGAACGCAGAGGGGCTGTATCTGAAATAACAAAATTTCTTTGCAAAAGACGGCAAAAATTGTTGCAATTTGCGGGCATTTCGTGTAAAATGGCATTGTCTTTTGCAGAGTTGTCCGAGCGGCTTAAGGAGCACGATTGGAAATCGTGTGTAGGTCAAAAGCTTACCGGGAGTTCAAATCTCCCACTCTGCGCCAGAGCCCCCCGAGGACGCTTGTCCTCGGGGGGCTCTGGCGCAGAGTGGGAATGAAGAACCCCCGCCGGGAGTTCACCCCGCGCGCACCATTTGTCTACTAAGCGCGGCACAAGCGCCATCGCGTGGCGCGAAGTAATCTCCCACTCTGCGCCATCAAAATCCGAGGGCTTTCGCCCTCGGATTTTGATGTTTTTTTTACCGCTTGCTGCGTCTCTCCCCGCAAAATCTTTGCTACGCAAACCTTTTTCGGGAGCCCCGAATGGTTTCGTTCTCGGATTTTTCGAACAAATTTCCGCGCGGCTGTTGCACATGCCGAAATTTTATGTTATAATGGAACAAACCGAAAGGGGGAAAAGAATTATGAAGAAAAAACTGCTCTCGTGCATTGCGGCAGTCACCGCCTTTGCGTGTGTGCTGTGTGCCTGCGGCGGCGGCGAGGAAGAAGAACAAGTCACGCCCGACCGTGAGGCGCCTGCCTTTTCCGATGCGGCCGCCACGTTCACCATCGACGGCAAGACCACCGACAATGTGACAGGTATCATCTCGGATACGCTCTTCGGCGTGTTCCTCGAGGATATCAACTTTGCGGGGTATCTCCTCGACGATAACCTCGTCTTTAACGGCTCCTTTGAATCGTTCAACGGAAAAATGCAGGGCTGGCAACCGACGAACACGGGCGCCTCGTTTTCCATAGCGTCTTCGGGCGGTGTGCTTGCGAACGAACTATATTACAAAGACGCGGGTCAGGGTTCCGACGCCAACAAGGGCGTCAATAAGAACTACGCCAACGTCAACGTGACGGCGGCAAACAGCGGCATCTCCAACAAGGGGCGTACCGAGATGCCCATGGCGGTCGAAAACGGCGTACAGTATCTATTCTCCGCCTTCGTCAAGACGGCGGTCTCGGATGCAACGATGAAGGTTACCGTCAAGAACAATACCACCACCTACTGCGAAGCGGATATCCCGCTCCAAACGGGCGGTTGGGTGAAGTACGAACAGACGCTCACCGCAAGCGCTACGGCGAGCGAAAACATCAAGATGGATATCACGTTCAATAAGACGGGCGCCTATTCCGTCGATGCCGTCTCTTTGGAGACGCAGCATTCCACGGGCGGCATCAAGCAGTACGTGTTCGACGCCATCAAGGATCTCGGGCCCAAGTTCGTGCGCTTCCCCGGCGGTTGCATCATCGAGGGCGACGCCGGCGTCGGCGGAGCGGACTGCACGAGAGTGTACGATTGGAAGAATTCCGTCGGTGCGGTGCAGACGGGCACGGCCGCGGGTGCAGACGATATCCCCGCCTTCGAATATACCCTTGTCAAGGACGGCGCCGCGGCGACGACCGTGACGACGTACGGCGAGTGGGCGACCCGTAGGCAGAACGGCGACCTTTGGGGATACGATATGGAGTACGGCATCGGCTTCTATGAGTACTTCCTGCTCTGCGAGAACCTCGGCGCGAGCGCGGTGCCCGTCGTCAACTGCGGCCTGTCCGACCAGGGCGGCGCAAACCCGGGCAATCCGAAAGGCGTAGAACTTAACGGCCGTCACGGGAACAAGGTGAACGACTACATTCAGGACGCCATCGACCTCATCGAATTCGCCAAGGGCGCTACGACTACCAAGTGGGGCGCACTCCGCGAAAAACTCGGCCATCCCGACCCCTTCGAGATGGACTACATCGGCATCGGCAACGAGCAGTTCGGCACGTATTATACGCAGTACTACGAGAAGTTCTTGAAGAGCGCCGCCTTCCAAAGTGCGCTGAAAGATTACAACGTCAAGCCCATCGTCGGCAACAGTTTGTTTTCTTCGGACTGCCAAAAGGGCACGGATAACGGCGGTACGGCACGTTCGGCCGCAAAGGCTGCCGTCAACCGCGGCGACATTCCGGACGTCAAGAAGGTCGCCGATTACGGTGTACACGACCAGCACTACTACGTCAACTATTCGAAACTCTTCGAGCTCACCGGTATGTATGATGGCTACGCCCGCTCCGATATCGAGCCCAATAACTATTACGAGGTTTTCGTGGGCGAGTATTCCGCCAACGGCGGCGAGGGCAATCCCTCGGGCTATCCCACCATTCCGAACAGCCTCATCACCGCGATTTCCGAGGCGGCGATCATGACGAATTACGAGGAGAACGGCGACATCATTAAACTCGCTGCGTATGCGCCCATGTTCGGCGTCGCCAACACGAATAGGAATCCCGCGACGGGCGGCGACGATATCTCCAACCAGTGGGATGTCGATATGATGTACTTCACCAACACGCAGATCGTGAAGAGCGCCAACTACTACATCCAGCAACTCTTCATGCAGAACCAAGGCAAGTACCGCCTTCCCAACTCCAAACTTCAATATGCCTCGGGCGTAGATAGCACCTGCACCCTCATCTCGGAGGGCAACGCCGTGGCCAAGACCGTCAACAAGTTGTACACCGTGGCGAGCAAGGCGGAAAACGGCGACCTCATCCTCAAAGTCGTCAACGCGAGCGGGGAGAACATCAAGCTCAACGTCGAGGTGAAGAACGCCGAAGCCAAGGGCATCGCGTACTACACCGAGGTGAGCAATGCGGAGAGCGATTGGAAGGCTCTCAATACCTTGGAGGAGGAGAAGGTCACCTCCAAGCAGGAAATTCTCGGCTTCTCGGACGGCAAACTCGGGCAGGAGATCAAGGCGTACAGCGCCGTGTGCTTCCGCCTCACCGTCAAGTAACAAATCGTAAAAAAGCCCGCGTTCCAAAAGAGCGCGGGCTTTTATTTTTGTTGACCCCGCTCCGCTTTTCGGCTATAATGGGAGAAAGAGGAGTAGCCATGGATTACAGAAAGCAATCGCTCATCGAACACGCCAAGTGGCGGGGCAAGATCGAAATTGCGCCCCGCGTCGAGGTGGATACCCGCGAAAAACTCTCGCTCGCCTATACGCCGGGCGTCGCGGAGCCCTGTCTCGCCATTCAAAAGGACCCCGAAAAGAGTTTTGAACTCACCCGCCGTTGGAACACCGTGCCCGTCATCACCGACGGCACCGCGGTTTTGGGGCTCGGCGACATCGGCCCCGAGGCGGGGATGCCCGTCATGGAGGGCAAGTGCGCCCTCTTCAAGGCGTTCGGCGGGGTAGATGCCTTCCCGCTCTGCATCCGCTCCAAGGATCCCGATGAAATTGTGAGAACCGTCGAACTTCTCGCGGGCTCCTTCGGCGGCATCAATTTGGAGGACATCGCCGCGCCCCGCTGTTTCGAGATCGAGCGCCGCCTCAAAGAGGATCTCGATATCCCCGTCTTTCACGACGACCAGCACGGCACCGCCGTCGTCATGGCGGCCGCCCTCGTCAACGCCTTAAAACTCGTCGGAAAGGAGAGAGAGAACATCCACGTCGTCATCAACGGCGCAGGGGCGGCGGGCACGGCCATCGCCAAGTACCTTCTCCGCTTCGGCGTGGGGGAGGTCGTCGCCTGCGATAAATGCGGCATTCTCTGCGAGGGGGACGAAACGCTCTCTCCCGCCCATATGGAGCTCGCCGCCCTCACCAACCGCGGGCACATCAGGGGCGCCCTGCAAGACGCCATGCGGGGCGCTGACGTCTTCATCGGCGTCTCGGTCGCGGGCTGTGTGACGGGCGACATGGTGCGCTCCATGGCAAAAGATCCCGTCGTTTTCACCTGCGCCAACCCCGTCCCCGAAATTTCGCGGGAGGAAGCCCTCGCCGCGGGTGCCGCAGTTGTGGGCACGGGTTCCTCCGAAAAGCCCAACCAAATCAACAATGTATTGGTATTTCCGGGGCTCTTCCGCGGCGCATTGGACGTCCGCGCCCGCACGGTAAACGACGAAATGATGTTTGCGGCGAGCGAGGCCATCGCCTCCTGCGTGAAGGGCGACCTCTCGCCCGACTACATCCTGCCCTACGCCTACGATCTTTCGGCGCACGAGGCGGTCGCCCGAGCGGTCGCGGCGGCGGCAAGGACAAGCGGCGTCGCCCGCAAATAAATTTTATTTCTCCCCCCGAAACATTTGACGAACGCGCCCAAAACGGGTACAATAGAACTGCACGTAGGAAAATACGCGAGGAAACAGAATATGATCACGCACGGAAACGAAATCAAGTTGTTCGCGGGCAATTCCAACCTTCCTTTGGCGCGCGCCGTCGCGGCCAAGCTCAACACGAGCCTCGGGGAGGTGGAAGTGGGGAAGTTTTCGGATGGCGAGACCTCCGTCCACATCGCCGAAACGGTGAGAGGGCGGGATCTTTTCATCATCCAATCGACGTCCAACCCCGTCAACGACAATTTGATGGAACTCCTCATCATGATCGACGCCGCCAAGCGCGCATCGGCGGGGCGTGTCACCGCCGTGATGCCGTACTTCGGCTATGCGCGGCAGGATAGGAAAGCCCGCTCGCGCGACCCCATCACGGCAAAACTCGTCGCCGACCTCATCACCTCGGCGGGCGCGGACAGAGTCCTCACCATGGATCTCCACGCCGCGCAGATACAGGGCTTTTTCAATATCCCCGTGGATAACCTCCTCGGCGGGCCCCTTCTTTACAGTTATTATGCCGACAAGTTGGGGGAAGATTTCATCGTCGTCTCGCCCGACATCGGCTCGGTCAACCGTTCGAGGAAGGTGGCGGAGCGCCTCGGGTGTCCCCTCGCCATCATCGATAAGCGCCGTCCCAAGGCGAACGTCATGGAGGTCATGAACATCATCGGCAACGTCGAGGGCAAGCGGTGTCTCCTCGTGGACGACATGATCGATACGGGCGGCACCATCGTGCAGGGCGCGGAAGCGCTCGTCAAGGCGGGTGCAAAGGAAATCAAGGCGTGTTGCACCCACGCGGTTCTGTCGGGGCCTGCCATCGAGCGGCTTCGGGATTCCGCCATCGACGAACTCGTCATGCTCGATACCATCCAACTCCCTCCCGAGAAAATTCTGCCCAAGATGAAGATCCTCTCCACGGCGGACATCTTCGCCGCCGCCATCGAGAACGTGTATCTTGACAAGCCCATGAGTAAAATATACGACTAACATCCCCTCATACCGAGCCCGCGGAGCGGGCGAGCGTATCTTGCCTCTCTCTTACGCGTCATTCTGAACCCCCGTAGGGGGTGAAGAATCCCGAACAACGAAGTCCACAAGCAAAAGCCGCCGCGATGAGCGGCGGCTTTCCAAAACGGAAAGAGCATATGTTTCTCATTGTCGGCCTCGGAAATCCCGAGGAAAAATACGCCAAAACCTTTCATAACATGGGCTTTCTCGCCGCGGGGGACGCCGCGGCGATGCTCGGCGCAAAGTTCAAGAAGAAGGAGTGCGAAGCGAGCGTCGCGGAGGGCTACCTCGGCGGCGAAAAGATTGTCATCGCCCGCCCGCTCACGTACATGAACGCCTCGGGTCGCGCCGTCAAACAGCTCATGGGTAAGTACAAACTCACGGAACGCGAACTTGTCGTCATCTACGACGACTACGACCTTCCCAAGGGTCATGTCCGCGTCCGCCCCTCGGGGAGCGCGGGCACCCACAACGGAATGCGTTCCGTCATTGCCGAAACGGGGCTCACGGAGTTTGCCCGTGTGCGCATCGGCATCCGCGATGAAGAGGTCAACATTCCGCTCATCAACTACGTGCTCTCCGACGTGAAGAGGGAGGATTACGACCTCTTCGCCTCGGCGTGTACCCGTGCGGCGGAGGCGGCGATCGCCATCGCCCGCGGCGAGAACATCGATCTCGTCATGACAAAGTACAACGCATGAAAGGTTTTTTCTCCTTTGAAGGGATCGGCGGGGACTTCCCGCTCCTCGGGGCTGCCTTGGAGAAGGGCGTCCCCGCGGCGGTATCCGGCGTCTCCGACCCCGTCAAATATCTCATCGCCGCGCTCGTAAGGGGGCGCGCCGTCTATCTCACGGCGGATGCGCTCACGGCAAAGCGCGCGGCGGAAAGTATCGGCGCGCTCTCGGGCAAGAGGTGCGCCCTTCTTTGTGCCAAGGACGAGGTGCTTTTATACCGCAAGGCGGGCTCCAAGGATGCCCTCTACCGCCGCCTCCACGCCCTCTACGAGTGGGAGCGGGGCGCGGAAGTGCTCGTCGCCGACGTCGAGGCGATCGTCCAACTCGTGCCAAAGCGGCTGCCCGTCTTTTCCCTCGAGGTGGGGAAGGAGACGGAGATGCGCGCCCTCGTCGATGCCCTCATCCGTGCGGGCTATTCCCGCGAGTACGAGGTGGAAGCCCCCGGCGCGCTCGCCGTCCGCGGGGACATCCTCGATATTTGGGCGGTGGGGAGCGAGCACCCCGTCCGCGTGGACTTCTTCGGCGACGAAGTGGAGGCCATCAAGCCGTACGACGAGGCGACGGGCGAGCGCTACCCCAAACTTTCCGCCCTCGATCTTCTCGCCGCCACCGACGCCTGTTTGGAAGAGGGCGAGGAGGAGCGCCTCGCGCAAATCGTAGGTGAGGAGGTCGCCGCCGCCCCGCGGGAGGCGAGAGACCGCCTCCGCTCCCTTGCTGCCGAACTTGAAGCGGAAAATTACCGCTCGGATTTTCTCCTGCCCGTTCTTTCAAATGCCGCCGCCCCGCGGTCTCTCTTCGGGGACGCCCTCGTCATCTTCGATGAGCCCAAACTCATCGCGGATAAACTGAACGGTCTCTACGGCGAGCACGGCGAACGCTTCCGCGCGCTCTACGGGGCGGGGGAGGTGATGCGCTTTTCCGAGGCGCAGTACGTCCCCCCCGCGCAAGTTGAAAATTTTTCCGACTGCCGCACCCTCGCGCTCGCCACATTTTCGGGCAGGGTGGGCTTCTTCGAGCCCCTCAAAATGTTCCATATCGCCGCGCCCCCCGCGCGGAAGTATCTCAATTCCCTTGCAGACCTTGCAACCGACCTTGCCGCGTGGAAAAAGACGGGCTATCGCGCCATGCTGTGGTGCGGCACCCCCGAGCGCGCCGAGCGGGTGGAGGAGGAACTTGCGGAGCGCGAAATTTCCCTTTCCCCGCCGCCCGCCTCGCTTGCAAGCTTCCAAGGCGCCGTCGCCGTCCCCGAAACGCTCGACCACGGCTTCCTTCTCCACGAATGCAAACTCGCCGTCATCGGCACGGGCGACTTATTCACCAAGTCGCCCAAGGAAAGGCGCATCAAGAAGCGGAGAGGGGACTTTTTCGTCGCGCCCGAGGTGGGGGACTACGCCGTGCACGAGAGTTACGGCGTCGGCCGCATCACGGGCACTAAAAAAATTGAGACCACCGACGGCACGAAGGAGTACATCGCCCTCGAATACCGCGACGGCGACACCCTCTACGTCCCCGTCGAGCAGATGGACGCCCTCTCCAAATACATGGGGGAAGATCACCCCACCCTCTCCAAAATAGGCGGCGGCGAGTTCGAGCGCGTCAAAGCCCGCGTCCGCGCGTCCCTCAAGAAGATGGCGTTCGACCTCAAAAACCTCTACGCCGAGCGGCAGGAGCGCCGCGGCTACGTCTTCCCCGACTACCGTGAGGAGATGGAGGAGTTCGAGGCGGCATTTCCCTACGAGGAGACCCCCGACCAGCGCGTCTCCTTCGATGAGATCCGCGAGGATATGTGCTCGGATAAGGTGATGGATCGCCTGCTCGTGGGCGACGTCGGCTTCGGCAAGACGGAAGTCGCCCTCCGCGCCGCCTACCTCTGCATCTTGGCGGGGCGGCAGGTCGCCCTCATGTGCCCGTCCACGGTGCTCTCCGAGCAGCACTTCCAGACGGCTTCGGAGCGCATGAAGGAATTCGGCGTCCGCATCGCCTGCCTCAACCGTTTCCGCACCGAAAGGGAAGTCAATGAGACCCTCGCCGCCGCGGCAAAGGGCGAAATCGATCTTCTCATCGGCACCCACCGTCTGCTCTCCGCCGACGTCAAGTTCCGCGACCTCGGGCTTCTCATTCTCGACGAAGAACAGCGCTTCGGCGTCGAGCACAAGGAGAAGATCAAAAACGTCAAGCGCAATGTGGATTGCCTCACCATGACGGCGACCCCCATCCCGCGCACCCTCCACCTGTCCCTTTCGGGCATCCGCGATATTTCCACCATCCGTACGCCCCCGCAGGCGCGCCTCCCCGTGCAGACCTACGTCACGGAGGAGACGGAGACCCTCATCCGCGACGCCTGCCTCCGCGAAATCGCCCGCCGCGGGCAAATTTTCCTCCTCTACAACCGCGTGGAGACCATCGAAAGTTACGCAAAGCGCGTCCGCGAGATCCTCCCCGAGGCGCGCGTCGCCGTCGCCCACGGCAGAATGGAGAAGTCCGCGCTCGAAAAAAACGTGTTCGGCTTCTACCGCGGCGAGTACGATATCCTCGTCACCACGACCATCATCGAGAACGGCGTCGATCTCCCCAACGCCAACACCCTCATCGTCATCGACGCCGATAGGCTCGGCATCTCCCAACTCTATCAACTCCGCGGCAGGGTGGGGAGGGGGCTGAGGCTCGCCCACGCCTACTTCACCTACAAGGCGGAAAAGGTCATGACGGAGAACGCCGCCGAGCGCCTCAAAGCCATCATGCAGTTCACCGAACTCGGCGCGGGCTTCAAAATTGCCATGCGCGACCTCGAAATTAGGGGCGCGGGCAACGTCCTCGGCGCCGAACAGCACGGGCACATGGATCGGGTCGGCTACGAGTTATATGCCAAACTTTTGAAGGAAGAACTCACGGGCGAGACGCAGGAGCCCGTCGATCTCGACGTCAAGGCAACGGCGTTCATCTCCGAGAAGTACGTCGAATCCCCCGCGGGTCGCATGGACTGCTACAAGCAGATCGCCGAGATCCGCTCGGCCGCCGACTACAAGCGCGTCTGCGTCTCCATGGAGGAGACGTACGGTGCGCTCCCGCCCGAGACACTGAACCTTCTCGTCATCGCGGTCATGAAGAGTTACGCCGCCCGCCTCAAAGTCAAAAAGATCTCGGTGAGCAGCAAGGGCGGCGCCCTCGAATTCACCTCGCTTGCGGCTCTTTCGGACGAGCGGATGCAGGCCGCCATGGAAAAATACCGCGGCGCCTACGCCCTCGATATGACGACTGCGCCCGTCCTCAAATTCCGTCCCGCGTCGGATAGCGGCAAAACCATGGTGCAGATGACGAAATTTCTCAAATTTGCGGCAACTTTTGCATGATTTTCCTAAAAAAGAATTGCACAATTTGCGGAAATAGGTTATAATAGGGAATGTATGAAAATGCGGGACGTATGTCCCGCACCGAAAACAAGAAGTTCGGAGCGAAAAAGATATGAAGATGAAAAAGAGAGCGATAGCGGCAGTTGCGCTTTCGGCAGTCATGGTGTGCGGGGTGCTCGCGGGGTGCGATGGCCTCACCACCGACGATGCCCGTAAGGACTATGAGCAGGTCGTCGCCACGGTCAATTTGACCGCCTCGGACGATTTCAAGGAAGGCGGCAAGTACGCGGGCAAGAATTACGAAAAGGTCGTCACCACGTCCGAGATCACCAAGCGGGATCTCGTCTCGCTGTTCGCCTCGCAGGGCGGGTCGCTCGTCAACGGCGGCTACTCGTATGCCGATGCCTTCGATACCATCTGCGATACGCTCATCAACCGTCAGATCTACATTCAATATGCCAAAGTTTATTTCCTCCAAAACGGCGCGGTGGCAGAGGGCAGCGAAGAGAAGGCGACTTTCAGCGTTTCGGGCTACGAAGCCGCCGTCAATGCGGCGAGCGAAGCGTATAAGGATGCCTCCGCCGCCAAGAAGAAACTCGAAGAGGAGATCGCGGGTCTCGGCTACTTCCTCACGGACGCCGAGGAGAAGAAGGCCATTTACGACCTCAAATCCTCCGTCAACGATGCCCTCGACTCGCAGGAGGAGAGCATCATTTCAGCGACCGACGATCACGACCACGATGAAGACGTGCGCACGATCCCCACGGGCGTCAACACCGAGGAAGAGGACTACTACCCCGAAAATTACGAAATCTACACGGGCACGTCCCGTCACGTCGCCGAGTGCGGTGAGTACGAGCCCGTCGAAGGCTCCACCGCCACCACCCGCAGAAAGGCATACACGCAGTTTTTGAGCAATCTCCGCTCCTACGCGCTCCTGTATTCGGGCGAGGATACCACTGAGATCGAGAGTCTCGTCTACTACTCCATGGAAGTCAAGAGCGCCTATGAGAGCGCGCTCCTGCAAAAACTCAACGACCAATACGAAAAAGAGGCGGAGGACATCCTCACCAAGAAGCAGACCGAGGACTCCGATTGGGTCGCCAAGCAGTTTGAAATGAAACTCGCCTCCCAGCAGGCGGCCTATAAGGACGATGCGGAAGCCTTCGAAACCGCTTTGGACGGCGTCTCGGATACCTCCTTTGTCCTCACCGCGCCCGAGGCGAATTACGGCTTTGTCATCAACATTCTTTTGCCCTTCTCCGAGGCGCAGAAGCAGGAACTCACCGATGCGCCCATCGATAGCGGCGATAAGAAGGGCAACAAGTTCGCCCAGCGCGCCGCCATCCTCCAAAACGTCACGGCGACCGACCAGCGCGGCACGTGGTTCACGGGTCACGACGACTACTCCTTCGATTACACCGAAAAAGAGGGGGCGACCGCCTACAACGGCGGCGACGATGCCCGCAAATATCTCTTCTTTGAAGATTGCCTTCCCGATGCCGAGGGCAACACGGGCACCGAGTACGAGGCGCTCAAAAATTACTACGGCAAGTACACCTACAACGGCAAGGTGACCGAGAAGGAAGAAAAGGGGCACACGCACTACACGCTCACCCCCAACAAGATCTCGATCGACGGCTTCCTCGCCGAAGTCACGAACTATTTGGGCTCGGCGACCTATGGCGCGAGCGCGACGCCGCTCACCGTCACGCCGGACGAAACAATCGATACAGCCAACTACTTCACCAAGTCAGCGACCGACTATTACTACGGCTCAACGACGCCCGAGCACAAGAAGGGAGACATCGACTATTCGCAATTCGTCTATGCGTCGGGCTATGTTGCCGGTGATGCTACGTTCGATCCGAACAAGATGTTCGTCCGCGGCTCGTGGGAAAATACCGCGTTCTCCGTCATCAACGAGTTGTCCTTCGCATATAATACGGATACGGCGGGGCTCAACTCCTACCTCGGCTATGCCGTGACGCCCGCCAAGACCGACTTCGTCTCCGAGTTCGAGTACGCGGCACAGCAGGCCGTCAAGGCAGGCGCGGGGCACTACATCGTCGTCCCCTCTGAGTACGGCTGGCACTTCATCTACTGCACGTTCTCCTTCAAAGAGGCGAACACCTCGCCCTTCGAGTATAAGGACGCCGAGAAGGGCGAAGAGGGCACCTTCTCCTATCTCTTCTTCGAGAGCCTGAAAGAGCAGAGCATCTCGCAGTACACGTCGGATAAGCAGACGCAGGTCATCAACGGCTACGTGGAGGTATGCTCCGAGAAGTTCGAAGACCGCTATTCCGACCTCGCCAACATCAACGCATAACATTTTGTATGGACTATTTTGAAGCGATCTGGAAATCCATCGTATTAGGTACGGCGCAAGGACTCACCGAGTTCCTACCCGTTTCTTCAAGCGGACATTTATCCCTCTTGCAGCGCGTCTTGGGCTACGAAATGGCGGGCGGAAGCATGATGTTCGTCAACGTCATGCTGCACCTCGGAACGCTCGCAGCCGTCATATTCGTCTTTTGGCGGGATATTGTGGGGCTCTTCAAAAAGCCCTTCAAAACGCTCCTCATGCTCGTCGTAGCCACCATTCCCGCCGCCATCGTCGGCGTCCTCGCAGGGGATAAGATAGACGAAATTTTCGCGGGTGCACAGGGGCTACTGTATCTTGCCATCTGCTTTGCCTGCACGGCGGTCATGCTGCTCACCTGCGAACTCGTCGCCAAGCGATGGAAGGCGCCCAAGCCCCTCAATTGGCAGAACGCCGTCCCCATGGGTCTCATGCAAGCGGTCGCACTCTTCCCGGGCATCTCGCGGAGCGGCTCCACCATCGTCGCCGGTACCCTTACAGGGGCGAAGCGGGAGGACGTCGCCAAGTTCTCCTTTATGATGAGCATTCCCATTATTCTGGGAAGCGTCGTCATGGAGGTCAAAGACCTCATCTTCCCCGGCGAGGAGGGGCTCGCACTTACCATGGGCGGGCCCGAGATCGTCGGCATGGTAGTCGGCGTCCTGTGCGCCGCCGCCTTCGGTCTCTTCTCCGTCAAGGTCATGCTGAAAGTCATCGGCAAGGCGAACTACAAGTGGTTTGCATTCTATTTGGTGCTCCTCTCCATGACTTGCTTCTGGCTCGACGCCCTCGCCATTTTGTAATCTCTTTCCCTCATACCGAACGCGCGCCCCGCGGCATAGCCGCGGGGCGCGCGTGAGTGTATCTTCCCCCCAACGAAGTCCGCCCTGCCCCTCCACGGGGCTTTTTTGCCTCCGCGCCCATCCCCCCGTGGCATTCTGTCCGCCCGCCCGTCCTGCCGCGTCATTTTGTCCGGCCACCCGCCCATCCCCCCGCGTCATTCTGCCCCGCGCTCGTCCACCGCGTCATTCTGAACCCCCTTCCCGCGCCCCGCCCCTGTGGGGCGGGGCGCGGGAAGGGGTGAAGAATCCCGAGCAACGAAGTTCGCCCCCCTCCTTGGAAAGGAGCCTTCCTTATGGCTTTCGGGAAAGGCGACCATATGATTTGCGGAGCCTTTCTCCGCAATGGGGGACACAGGGGGAGGTTTCCCAACTCGCTTTTCCTGTTTTTATTTTTATCCTTCTGCTTTATTTTCCATTGCCTTTTATCGATGCGTCCCGATTTAACTCTACTCTCAGTAGAGTTGTTATTTCCTTGCTTTTTTTCGCCGACCCCGTCGGCGGGCAAAAAATTTTTTGAAATTTTTCAAAAAACCCTGTCACATATCCCCCCGAAAGTAAAATTTGTATGGTACGATAAAATTGCAATGAAGGGCAATTTTTCGAACATTCAAAAATCAAAAGAGGGGAACAAAAACGGCGGCGGCGCAAAAAAAATTCCCGTCCCCGCCCGCGCGCGCAGTTCCCCCCGTAGGGGGGAACTGCGCGCGCGGGCGGGGACGGGAAAAGGAAAAAAATTTCAATTATTCCGACTTGCAAATGCGCTCGATCTCTTCGAGTTCCTCTTCGGTGAAAGCGGGGTTCACCTTGAGGTTCTCGCGGATCTGTGCGGAGGAGGAAGCGCCCACAATGACGCTCGTCACAACTTTGTCGCGGAGCACCCACGAGAGGGCGAGTTCGGCGAGCGTCTGTCCGCGCCGCTCGGCAACCTCTTTGAGCGCGAACAGTTTTTTGAGAAGGGCGGGGGTGAGCCGCTCCTCCTTCAAAGTGAAACTTTTGCGCATACGGCTGTCCGCGGGAATGCCGCGAAGGTACCTGTCGGAGAGGAGCCCCTGCGCGAGCGGCGAGTAGGCGATAATTCCGAAGCCCGTCTCGGCGGCGTAGCGCTTGAGCCCGTTTTCCTCGATGCGGCGGTCGAGGAGGTTGTAGCAGAATTGGTTGAGGATGAAGGGCGTCTTGAGTTCGCGGAACACGGCAACGGCCGCTTCGGTCTGTTCTTTGTCGTAATTGGAAATGCCGATGTACAGCGCCTTTCCCTGTTCCACGAGGCGGTGGAGGGCGTAGCAGGTCTCCTCGATGGGGGTCTCGGGCGCGGGGCGGTGGTGGTAGAAGATGTCCACGTAGTCGAGCCCGAGGCGGGAAAGGCTCTGATCGAGCGAGGCGGTGAGGTACTTCTTGCTCCCGCCGTCGCCGTACGGGCCCTTCCACATTCCGAAGCCCGCCTTGGTGGAGATGCACATCTCGTCGCGGTAGCCGCGGAAATTCTCGCGCAAAATTTTGCCGAAATTCTCCTCGGCAGAGCCGTTGCGAGGCCCGTAGTTGTTGGCGAGGTCGAAGTGGCAGACGCCGCTGTCGAAGGCGGTGAAGATCATGTCGCGCATGACCTCGAAGTTGTCCACGCTTCCGAAGTTGTGCCAGAGCCCGAGCGAAACTTCGGGCAGTTTCAGCCCGCTTCCGCCCGCGCGCCGATAGTTCACGAGCCCCTTCCTGTAGCGCATGGGGTCGGGGATGCGCTCCTTGTTGCGCATCAAGTTGCCGAGAGTAAAATCATCCATACCGTTCACCATTTTCACAAAAATCATAGCACAAAGCGCGTGGAAAGGCAAGCGTTCGCGGAAGAAATTTTGAGGCCGTCACCCATTTTCGGCGCGCGGCATACGATGAAGGAAAAGAGGAGGCAGCCATGGCGGAAGATTACGGACTGAATGAAATCGGGGAGAACGTGCGGGCACTTCGCGTCGTCTCGCCCGCGTATGCGGGAAAGGACGGCGAACTCACGGCGGTCTTGCAATATGTGTACCAGTCGATCTTGCTCGGCGGGAGCGGGGAAAAAGAACTCGCCGCGCTCCTTATGTCGATCGCCAAGGAGGAGATGCGCCATTTGCAAATTTTGGGGACGCTCATCGTGAAACTCGGCGCGCCGCCTGTGTTCACCGCCTGTCCGCCGTATCCCGTCTCGTACTACTCCGCCTCGTGCGTCAATTACGCGAAGTCCTCGCGCGCCATGCTCGCCGCCGACATCGCTGCCGAGTGCACCGCCATTTCGGAGTACGAACGCATGATCGCCTGCCTCAAAGATGAACCCGCCGCGGCGGTCCTCGCCCGCCTCCGCGACGATGAGGAGGAGCACCTCCGCCGCCTCCGCGACGCCGCCAAATCCCTCGTCTCGCGGCAATAGCGCGCCGATTTTTCTCACCGTAAACCGCAAATTTTCAAAAATTCGGCAAAAGCATTGCAAATTTTCCGCCCGCATGGTATACTAAAACTGCGTCACAATTCAATACTGTATGCAAAAGATACAACGGCATCGGTGTATCCTTTTCCTTGCATACAGGGAATTGTGACGCAGACAATACGGGATACTCAATGCGGGCGCCCGATATTGTCGGGCGTCCTTATTTTTTGCCCGCGGAAAAAGGAGAAAAACGATGAACAAATGCAAAAAATGCGGTACGGAGTTTGAAGGAAAGTTTTGCCCCGAGTGCGGAGAACCGTGGCTCCTCGAAGAGGAAAAAGTTTGCCCCAAGTGCAAGGCGGTTCTGAAAGCGAGCGCAAAATTTTGCTCGGAGTGCGGCTATTCGTTTGAGACGCAGAGTGCGCCCGCGCCCGTTGCGCCACAGACCTCGCCCGCGGCGAGGCAACCACAAAAGGCGGGAAAGCCCGTCACGGCGGGCACGAAAAAACTGTATGCCGCAGTGTGCATTTTGCCCGCGGCGCTCCTCGCACTCTTTTCCGTGCTCCTGTTTCTCTTCTTCCTCACACCCGTCGCGGTGATGCCCGGCGGCGAATTTATGGGGCAGAAGATCCCGAGCATGAGTTACGGCAACGTGTATGAAAGTTCTAATTATGCGGGAATGTCCTTTACGGGCTCGATGACGGCGCTCATCGTGTTTGCCGCCCTTGCGCTGTTTATTACATTCCTCCTCCTCATTTCCTGCGTCTTTTCCAATATGCGCGATAAGCGGTTTACGATCGCGGGCAAGAAAATTTTTCTGCGCAACATACTGACTGCCATCGGATATGTGCTGTTTTTTGTGCTCTTCCTCATCGCTTGCATCATGATGGGGCAAATCGCAAGCGATGACGGCGGGCTGGGGCTCATGAAGGCGGGTACTGCGCCAATTCTTGTGCTTGTGTTCACGCTTATTTGCTCGCTTGCCGCTCTTGTGTGCGCTTTTGTGGGAGCACATCTCCGCAAGACTTATCCCGCGCTCGTCAAAGCGCAGGAGGCAAAAATCGCGGCGGCGAAGCCTACAAAGGTGGAAACATGGATAAAAGAGCACAAGAAATTGTCAATCTTTCTTGCCGCCGTGCTTATTATTGCCATTGTTGTAGCGATTGCCGTTCCTGTGGGGCTTGCAAACCGCCATAATGGGACGTACTATGCCTACAACGGCGAGACGGAAGAGTACAACATGGAGAAATTTTATAAACTTTCGGGCGGCACATGGATAGATGAGGATGGAGAACGGGGCAAAATAACCTTTGATGGCGAAAAAGTGACGCTCTCCTACGACCCCTCAAACGGAATGGACAAGACAGGCTCATCCACTACAACGAGAGAAGGCACGATTGTGGGCGACGTGCTGAAAGTCGGCGGAACAGTGTATGCGAAAGAAGGGCACGAGCACAACATGAAAAACCGCGAATGCAACTGCGGCATCAAGGATAATTCGAGCGAGGGGCTTGTATTTGAGAGGTCGGGCGATCATTGGGTCGTGCGTCGGGGAAGTTGTACGGATACCGACATTGTGATTTCCGCATGGCATGAGGATGCCCCCGTAACTGAAATTGGGACGCGGGCATTCGTGGATTGCGAGGGGCTGACGAGCGTTACGATCGGGAGCGGCGTGACCTTGATTTCGGAGTATGCGTTCTCGGGTTGCAGCGGGCTGACGAGCATTGATATACCCGATAGTGTGACCAAGATTGGGGATCATGCGTTCTCGGGTTGCAGCGGGCTGACGAGTGTTACGATCATCGGGAGCGGCAGAACCTGGATTGGGGATTATGCGTTCTCGGGTTGCAGCGGGCTTGAAAGCGTGACGATCGGGAGCGGCGTGACCTCGATCGGGGATTATGCGTTCTCGGGTTGCAGCGGGCTGACGAGCATTGAAATTCCCAATAGCGTAACCTGGATTGGGGAGAGGGCGTTCTATGGTTGCAGTGGGCTGACGAGCGTTACAATTCCCGACAGCGTGACCTCGATTGGGTGGTATGCGTTTGGTGGTTGCAGCGGGCTGACGAGTATTACAATTCCCGACAGCGTGACCGAAATCGGGTGGTGGGCGTTCTATGATTGTAGTGGGCTGACAAGCATTGAAATTCCCGACAGCGTGACTGAGATTGGGCCCTTGGCGTTCGGGGGTTGTAGCAATTTAACGGATATTCAATTCACGGGAACGATAGAGGAATGGCAAGCGATTAAGAAAGACCTCTATTGGGATGACCGTTATTGGGATGACGGTACCGCTGATTACACCGTGACGTGCACGGACGGGACGGTGAAAAAAGACGGTACGGTGACGTATTTTGAATGAAGTAGAGATTTCTCCACGCGCTTCGCTTGGTACTTCGTGCGCCGCTACGCGTCGGGCGAAATGACAATTTTATGCGCCCCGCGGCGAAGCCGCGGGGCGCTGTTTGATATTGGGAGCGACTTCGTTGTTCGGGATTCTTCACCCCCGCCAGGGGGTTCAGAATGACGCGGACACCGAGGGAGAAGCCGCGGGGCGTTCATCATGGGGCGAACTGCTTTTGGGAGGGCTCCTCCCCCTGTGTCCCCCTCCTCGAAGAGGAAGGGGATAAAATCAGGCGAGCGCGGCGGCGGGGGATCAACAGGACACCGAGGGAGAAGCCGCGGGCGCTTAGATGCCCTGTTTTTCGGGCATGAATTTCCAATAGCGGACGGGCATATAGCCGCGCATCTGCTTTAAGCGCTCGCGCGAGGGGATGTTCACGCTCGCGTAGTAATTCTTCCAGAGCGACTGCCAAGCCGCCTCATCCGCCGAGAGCGCAACCTCGGCGCGGTCGAGCGGGGCGAGGAAATCGTGCGAGCCGTCGTAGACGGCGGCTTTTTTGCGCTTGACGTCGTGAATGACGAAGGGGAACTGAGGCAGGCGCGCGCGGAAGTGGGGGACGAGCAGGTCGCAGATGTCGTGGTCGGGCGAGATGGGGGCGTACAGCGCGCCGCTCTCGCACTCCAAAAAGCGCACGAACCCGTGGAAGCGGTGCACTTCAAACCCCACCCGCCGCATACACTCGGTGGCGGCGATCACGGCGGGCTCTGCGAGCATCTCGCGCACGGGGCGCTTCTTCTCGGCGAGCAGTTTGAAGTAGGAAAACGCCGCCGCGTCCCTGTGGGCATCCCCGCAGCGGAGGAGGAGATCGAGGTCGTGCATACAATTTTTATCGAAAACGCGCAACCGCCGTTCGATCTGCGCGGCGCGCGCCGCTTCCGCAGGCACGAAGATGGACTGTTGCCCCAGTGAAAGTTGGGCATTCATGGAAGTGAGCACCGCCTCTCTATCCGAGAACGCGCGCGCGAAGGCGCACAAAAACGCCTCTTTGGTACCGTCGAAAAAATAGATCATAATTCTCCCGTCAGCGCACTCCGCGCTGCCTCCGTCATGGGGGAAAACATATTGAGTTGTACGGCGTTTGCGCGGGTTTCCGCTGCTACGAGCAGTCCGCGCACCGCCTCCTGCTGTTTTTCCCCGTAAAATTTTCCGCCCGCCGTGAGAAAGTGCCGCGCCCGCTTGAGGACGACGCGCATCCGCTTCAGATCGTCGAACGTGAGCGACGTATACCGCCGCGCCTGCATGATCTTATACGCGCTCCTTGCCCCGATCCCCGGCACGCGCAGGAGCACCTCGAGGGGTGCACGGTTGACTTCCACGGGGAAGAGGTGCATATTTTTGAGTGCCCACGCGCACTTGGGGTCGAGTTCGAGGGAGAGGTTTTCATCCTCGGGGGAGATCTCCTCCGCCGTGAACCCGTAAAACCGCAACAACCAATCGGCCTGATACAGGCGATGCTCGCGGATGGCCGCCGCGGGTGCATCGGGCAGGAGCGAATCGTGCACGACGGGCGTATACGAGGAAAAATACACGCGCTTTAACCCGTTTGCACGGTACAGCGCCTGCGAGAGGCGCAAAATTTGCCCGTCGGGCTCGGGCGACGCGCCCACGATCATCTGTGTGGTCTGCCCCGCGGGCAGAAAATAGCCGCGCCGCTTTTCTTCCTTGAAAATTTGCCGCTCCTTCGCAAGTTGCCGCATGGGCAGAAGCAGGCTCTCGCGGCTCTTCTGCGGGGCGAGCAGTTTGAGGCTCCGCTCGGAGGGGAGTTCCACGTTGTAACTCATCCTATCGGCGTACTTCGCCGCCTCAAATGCGTACATGGGGTCGGCTTTCGGGATGCCCTTGAGGTGGATGTAGCCGTGGAAACCGTACTCCGTGCGCAGTTTTTTGACGGTGAGAAGCAGGCGCTCCATCGTGTAGTTGGGCGAGACGTGCACGGCGGAGGAGAGGAAGAGGCCTTCGATATAGTTGCGCTTGTAAAAGTCCATGACGAGCTCGCAAATTTCATCGGGCTCGGCGGTGGCGCGGGGCACATCGGAGGCGCGGCGGCTCATGCAGTACTTGCAGTCGAACACGCAGTCGTTGGACAGCAGGATTTTGAGGAGCGAAATGCACCTGCCGTCGGGCGTGAAGGAGTGGCAGCACCCCGAAACGTAGCCGTTTCCCATGCCGCCCGCGTTTTTGCGCGCGCTCCCCGAGGACGAGCAGGAGACGTCGTATTTTGCGCACTCGGTGAGGATGTGAAGTTTCTCTTCGGAAATCATGGTTTCATTATACACCCCGAACAGATGTTTGTCAAACATTTGTTTGAAATTTTACAAAATTTTTTTGTGGGGCGCTTGGGGGGGCGAGAGTGTGGTAACGGGGGGAGAATAATGAGGGGGCAGCGTAAAATCGGGGAAAACGCGGGCAAAAGGCGGGTAAAATTGACGAAAAGCGGGGGGGGGAGGGGCAAAATGGGCGAAAATTTGGAGCAAGAGGGGCAAAAGGCGGGTAAAATCGGCAAAATTCGGGAGAAAAATTGGCAATTCTACCGGGAGTAGAGTTACTTTTGGGCGAAAAATGGCTTGAAAAATAGAACTCTACTGTGGGTAGAGTTAAATTCTGGCGCGTATTAAGGGGCGGAATGAGATAGAAAGAGAGGGAAATTAAGCGGGAAAGAACAGAACGAACGGGGGGGATTTCAATGGCGGGATGAGATAGAAAGAGAGGGAAATTAAGCGGGAAAGAACAGAACGAACGGGGGGATTTCAATAAAGATAAGAAAAAACTTGCAGGGGAAAGAAGAGCAAGGGAGGCAAGGGGGTTGAGGGGGTCGAGGAGGGCAAGGGGTGCTTCGACAGGGGGGCGGGGCAAGGGAGAGCGGTGGCTTCGACAAGGGGAAAAGGCGGAATCTTCCGCCAGAGGGGCTATTGTGCGGGCGAGGGACGAAAAGGCGGGACGGGAGTTCTACTGCGGGTAGATATGGATCGGGACGCATCATTAAAAAGCGG
>CANRAR010000005.1 GCA_947628675.1 uncultured Clostridia bacterium | reverse complement strand
ACGGAGGAGGAGATCGGCGCGAAAATTGCCGAGCAGGCCGCTTCCGTCGGCAAGGAGAAAGAGGAGTACGAAAAGACGATGGATCCCCGCCAGAAGGAGTACATCGAAAACGATATCAAGGTGACCAAACTCTTCGATTTCCTCATGGCGAACAACGAGATGGTGCTCTTCACCGAGGAAAAACCCGCGGCAACGGCCGAAAAACCCGCCGCGAAGAAGCCTGCGGCAAAGAAGCCCGCGGCCAAAAAACCCGCCGAAAAGGAGGAATAAATGAAAGACGTTCTCATTCCCTATGTGGTGGAGCGCACGTCGGGCGGCGAGCGCAGTTACGACCTCTACTCCCGCCTCCTCGAAGACCGCATCATCTTCCTCTCGGGGGAGATCGACGACGCCGTCGCCAATACCGTCGTCGCCCAACTCATCTACTTGGAGGGGAAAGACCCCACCAAGGACATCAGCCTCTATATCAACAGTCCGGGCGGCTCGGTCTCCGCGGGCATGGCAATCTACGATACGATGAACTACATCAAGTGCGACGTCTCCACCATCTGCATCGGCTTGGCGGCGTCCATGGGGGCGTTCCTGCTCTCCGCGGGCACGAAGGGCAAGCGGTACGCGCTTAAAAACAGCGAGATCATGATCCATCAGCCCCTCGGCGGCGCACAGGGACAGGCGAGCGACATCAAAATTCAGGCCGAGCACATTCTCCGCATCAAGGAGAAGATGACGAAGATCCTCTCCGAGAATACGGGCAAGCCGTACGAGACGGTCGCGGCGGATACCGACAGAGATAATTATTTGACTGCCGACGAGGCGCAGGCCTACGGCCTCATCGACCGCGTCTACGAAAAGCGGTAAGTCCGCCGCTCCCCATATCGCCCTTGCTGTAAATAATTTGCCTTAGGCGGAATTCACTTCCGCCGTGGGCGACCCAATTTGCCGCATACCTGCGGCTTACTGACTTTGAGGACGTATTATTCGCGGGCGAACCGTTGAGAGATGCAGAAATTCAGTCCTCGTTGAATTTATTTTTGAGCACGCGCCCCCAAAGGCGCGGACGAAAAAAGAAATTCAACGAAACACGAGGTTTTATGAGTAAATACGAACAACACTGCTCCTTCTGCGGGAAGGAGAAGGCAAAGGTAAAAAAATTGTTGGCGGGGCCGGACGGCGTGTTCATCTGCGATGAATGCGTCGAACTGTGCAGCGATATGCTCGAAAAGACGCCCTCGGCGAACTTTGAACCGGTGGAGTTAAAGAAGCCCGCGGAGATCAAAGAGGAACTCGATAAGTACATTATCGGGCAGGATAAAGCCAAGCGTGTGCTCTCCGTCGCCGTCTATAACCACTACAAGCGCATCAACTCGCTTGCGGGCGTCGCGCCCAAGAGCGACGAGGACGACGTGGAGATCGAAAAGAGCAACATTCTGCTTTTGGGTCCCACGGGGAGCGGCAAGACGCTTCTCGCCCGCACCCTCGCGCGCATTCTCAACGTGCCGTTCGCAACCAGCGACGCCACGACGCTCACCGAGGCGGGCTACGTCGGCGAGGACGTCGAGAACATCCTTCTTAAACTCATCCAAAACGCCGATTACGACATTGAACGCGCCCAGCGCGGCATCATTTACATCGACGAGATCGATAAGATCGCGCGCAAGGGGGAGAACGTCTCCATTACCCGCGATGTCTCGGGCGAGGGCGTCCAGCAGGCGCTCCTCAAGATCATCGAGAGCACCGTCGCCAACGTGCCCCCGCAGGGCGGCAGAAAGCACCCCCAGCAGGACTGTATGCGCATCGATACCACCAACATCCTGTTCATCTGCGGCGGGGCGTTCGTGGGGCTGGATAAAATTGTCAGCGCGCGCAAGGACGATTCGGGGCTCGGCTTCGGCGGCAAGGTGAAACTGGGCGAAAACGAGGTGGACTACACCCTTCTCGACGACGTCAAGCCGCAGGACCTCACCAAATTTGGGCTCATTCCCGAGTTTGTGGGGCGCATTCCCATCGTCGTGGCGTTGCAGGCGCTCGACGAGGATGCCCTCGTCAACATCCTCACGCAGCCGCGGAACGCCATCATCAAGCAGTACCAGAAATTGGTGGGGCTCGACGGCGTCAAACTCACCGTGGAGGAGGGGGCAGTGCGCGAGATCGCCAACACCGCCATCCGCCTGAAAACGGGCGCGCGCGGGCTTCGCACCATCATCGAGGGGCTCATGACCGACGTCATGTTCGATATTCCCTCGGAGAAGAACGTGGAGGAAGTCATCATCACGCGCGACTGCGTGGTGAAGGGCGCCAAGCCCAAACTCGTCTACAAGCAGTCGGCGTAACTGCCCCTTGCTCGCCCCCTCCTCGGGAGGGGGTGTCTCATAGAGACGGGGGTGGGGCATTCCCTCAAACCGTCCCTCGCACGATACCGCGTCATTCTGCCCCGCCTCGGGCTACCGCGTCATTCTGAACCCCCGTAGGGGGTGAAGAATCCCGAACAACGAAGTCCGTCCCGCCTTTTATCTCCTCCTTCTTCCCCTATAATTTATAATAATGTATAGCGCATTTTACGGTGCGCCCGCTCCCATGGGAGCGGGCGCACCGTTCGCTTCTCTCAAAAACTGTGCAAAAGCGAACAAAATTGCCGCAAATTTCGTTACAAAATCAACAAATTATAAAAAATTTTCTCACTCCCTATTGACACGGGGGGGGGTAATTGGTTATAATGGCGATACCGTAAAATAGTCTCGGAGTATGCCGCGCCGCCCGCGCCCCTCGTGAGAAGGGCACCGCGCCCCGCAAAGGCGTCCCCAATCGCGCCCCACCAGAGGCCGCCCCGGCCGCGCCCCGCAACCAAGGCGCCCCCACAGGCGCCGCCGCGTGAGAAAGCGCCGCCTCGGCCGCCCCACTCACCAAGGCCGTCCACGCGCAAGAAATCGCATGAAATCCGGGTCTATGCGGCAAATTAAGAGCGAAATAAAAAAAGGGAGGAAAACATGAAAAAGCACTTTTTACGCATTTTTACGGTTTTGCTGATGGTGTGTTTAGGCGTAGGAGTTCTGGCCGCTTGCGGCGATAGCAATGAACCCGAGCCCGAAACGCCCCCTCAGACTTACACCGTAGAATTCAGTCTTGGCGAAAGCCATGCCGCCGAGGGTGTCTCTGCGCCCGCAAAGCAGACGGGCAAAAAGGTCGGCGACACGGTCACGCTCACCACGCTTCAAGCCGCCGCGGACTGGAAGTTCGACGGCTGGTACTCCAAGAGCGGCAAAGTGAGCGGCACCGCGTATACCGTCGCCGCGGCGGATGCGGTGGAGGGCACCATCACGCTCACGGCGCACTGGGCGGAGGATACCCCCGCCACGCAGGTCACCGTAACCTATAATATGGGCTCGTGCAATGACACGGCTTACGCCGGCACAACGCAGACGCCCGCTTCTGTTACGGTAGACGCGGGCGCAACGGTCACGCTTCCCCAAACGCCCGTTTGGGAGGGCTACAACTTCCTCGGCTGGAAGGTGGGCAACGACACCAATCTCAAAACCGCGGGCGCTCAAATCACCGTCTCCGCGAGTGTCACCGTCACGGCGCAGTGGTCAGCCAATTCCGCGACGACGTCTCCCATGGAAGGCGTATGGAAGGGTGTCGCCAAGACGCAACAAGAAAATGGCGCTACCGTTACTTCAACCACCGAGGCAACCATTGACGTGATCGACGACACCCATGCTCATCTCGTTCTGATGCAGAAAATGACTGCGAGCGCGCCGGTGAGCCAAGAGCGAATCGGTTATCTTTACTATGCACTCACCAAGCAAGCGAGCGGAAGCTACACGGGCACGACGATGTTTCAGACTCTGGGTAGTCAGGGTGGGTTGGAACTCGCTACTCAGTCGGTCACCGTCAAATTAAACGAGCAGAACCAACTTACTATCGAAATTGTAAACGGAACGGAGACCGGTCATCCGACGACCGAGGAGTTCATCACCAAGGAGAATCTCCCCGCAGCGCTTAACATCACCGGCACATACCACGGTCAGTATGGCAGCGACCAAAAGTTCAACATTGATTTCACTGAAAAAACCGCGGAAGGCCTCGGCGCTTTCGATGTGACGTTTATCGACGTTGCGAATTTCGTCGTGTTGAAAGCGGTACCTCAAGAAGAAGAGGATGGCACTGAAACGGAAGCCGCTACAAACGAGGGCGCGGAAGTGGATGCGTTCTACGGCATCGTCTACAAGAGCGGAAACGATTATTATTTGAACAACTTGTATAGTGTCATTTCCAATATCAAGCTCGAAGAGGGCGAAATCGACTTGGGCGGCGAAGAGCCCACGACGCAGGTCACCGTAACCTATAGTATGGGCGAGTGCGAAGGCACACCTTACGCCGGCACAACGCAGACGCCCGCTTCTGTTACGGTAGACGCCGGCGGAACGGTCACGCTTCCCGATACCCCCGTTTGGGAGGGTCATACCTTTACGGGTTGGAAGGTCGGCGGCGACACCGTTACAAAAAATGCGAAGGATCAAATTACCGTCACTGAGGACGTCACCGTCACGGCGCAATGGTCGTTGAATTCTCAGCCCGCGGTGACTTACCACGTCACGTACAGCCTCGGCGATCACGCCGAAGCGGATCAACAAGTCCCCACGCAGGACGATGTGACGAGCAGCACAGTGATCCACCTCCCCGCGAACGATCCCACAGCCGCAAAGGGCTATCGGTTCACCGGTTGGAAAGTAAACGATGAGACTACGCTCAAACAGGCGAACGCCGAGGTCACGATCACCGGCACGACGACGATCACCGCGCAGTACGAGCCGATCGAGTACACGGTGACATTTGATGTCACAACGACGCACGGCAACGTATCGGGCAATCACGCGGAAGTGACGATCACCATTGAAGATCTCGAAGTGGAGTTCCCCACGGGGCTTACCCTTACGGGCTACACGCTTTCGGGTTGGAAACTCGGCAACGCGGGCGAAACGCATACGGGCACCTATACGGTGAAGGAAACCGAACTTCCCGAAAATTCCGCCGAGCCCGAAATCACCTTTGTTGCGCAGTGGACGGCAAAGGATTACACGTTGACGTTTAACGTCAACAAGCCCGGCGACGCGCCCGCAGATAAGGACATCACGGGCGACGCCACCACCGAAAAATCTGTCACCCTCGATGACCCGACCGTAACCCTTCCCACGATTGCGCTTGAAGGCTACCTCTTCAAGGGTTGGAAGTTGAACGGCGAAGGCAACGCGACGACGAGCTTCACGCTCACGGTAGAGGGCATTGAGGCATTGCAGGACAGCACGTCCTTCTCCTTCACCGCCGAATGGGAAAAGAAAGAGGCCGATAAATTCAGCGTCACATTTGAAGACGGCGAAGTAGAGGGTACCGTTACGGGCAAGCCGAACACGGTGCAAGTTGAGGCGGGTTCGTACACCATACCCGATGAAGAACCCACCTGCGAAGGCTACACCTTCACGGGTTGGAAAGTGACCGCCGACAGCGACAACAAGGTTTATAAGAAGGATGGCGAAGGGACAGAGCAGTCCTACAACGTGTCGCAAGACGTCACCTTCACCGCGCAGTGGACGAAGAACAAGTACACCGTAACGTATAATTACGGCGAAGGCACCACGCAAACGAAGGCAGAAGAGCAGGTCGAATGGGGCACCGAAGTTACGCTTGAAACGCTCACGCCCAAAGCGGGCTATGCTTCCTACACGTGGGAAGTGTCGGGTGCCGAGTTGCAAGAAGGGAACAAGTTCACCATGCCGAAGGCGGGCGTTACCGTTACCGCGCAGTGGACGAAGAGTCAGTACACCGTGACCTATGAATACGGTGAAGGCACTGCGGAAACGAAGGCAGCCGAGCAGGTCGAATTTGGCGCGACGGTTAACCTTACTCAGCCCGAGGCGAAACCCGGCTACGAGTTCGCAGGTTGGGAAGTGAACGGCGCAGACTATGAGAGCGGAGATTCCTTCACCATGCCCGCGGGCGCAGTCACCGTCAAGGCGACGTGGAACAAGATCAAGTACACGGTCGAATTTGCGCTCGGCGATCACGGAACAGGTTCCACTCCCGATCAGCAAACCGAGAAGACGGTTGGCGACTCGATCGACCTCACGACGCCCGTTGGCGAAGAAGGTTGGGTGTTCGACGGTTGGTACACCAAGGACGATCACAAGGTGGACGACGAACAGTACGCGATCAACCCCTCCGACGCGGACGACAAGAACACCATCACCCTCACCGCCCATTGGGTGGAAGAGTACACGGTTGAGTTCTACGACGGCGAAGAGGGAGAGGGAACTCTTCTCAAGAGCCTCACTTATGCCAAGAATAGCCAAATCGGAAACGATAAGGAAAACACGGGCTATGCGGATCTCACGGCAACGAAGAACGGCCACGAGATCACGGGTTGGTATTATCTGAACGAGGAAGAGCACGTCACCGTAGAGGCGGGCTTCACTCCCTCCGACCATGCGGACGCACAGCACAAAGTGAAACTCTACGCAACGTGGAAGCATAACTATGTAAACGGCGTGTGCTCTCATTGCGAAGACGTCTGCGGGCACGAGAATATGCAGGACGGTACCTGCCCCGACTGCGGCGTGAAGTTCACCGCTTATTCCGATGAAAAGGCCTATACCGATAACTTCGGAAAGTGGAACGGCGCACTCACCGATTACACGATCACCGAGGGCGAGCACATTATTCTCAACGCGACCTATGCAACGAATTCCGACGAGATATATCAGGGCATTATTGTGCGCGTTGCGCAAGCGGGTACCGAAATGTACTTCATTCGCCCCGCGGGTGACTTCGCAAGCATGCCGCTCACATGGAACACAAACTACGGTTCTACGGTGATGAATGCACCCGGGATGACCTCGACAGGCAATACGGAATATATCAACCTGAAAAAGACGGGCAAGACGCAGATCGAAGTCGTATTTGAAAACAACACGCTCACCGTCACGTACAGGCTGTACAATGCGGACGGCTCACTCAAAGCCGAGGCGCCCTACACCATGACGTGGACGATCTCCAACATGGTGGAGGAATCCTACACGATTGGCTTCGGGACGGACGGCTGTACGCTTACCGCCGAGGGCGCGAAGATCGCCTACTACAAGTGGTATTGGGAGACCGAGCACGTGTGCGACTACAAGGGACACGATCACCGTTGCACGGTCTGCGGCGCAGAGGATCCTCAAAAGGAATCGCACCACGACTATACCGCCTACGGGCACCTCTGCAAATTCTGCGGCAAGGTCGATCCCGATATTGACTCGAAGCACGTCTACGATCCCAAGAGTGGGAAGTGCAACTTGTGCGACAAGATGAATCCCGAGCACGTCCATAACTTCGATGACGGCGATTGCACCTGCGGCGCGAAGAAGATAACCGTCGAAGATGGTGGCAAGAACTACGAAGGCGTTGCCGAAGTCATTGAGGGATATAAGAACAATGATACCGATTGGGGCTGGTGGAACGGTTCTACCGACGACATCAAACTTGCTGCCGGCGACTTCGTTGTAGTCATTGAATGGGATAACATCAACGATAAAGGATTTGCAAAAGACGCTGTGTTTGAAATGAACGAGGATAAGGAGTCGCCTCAATATCTCGACGTGGATCTTTTGGAAATCGCCAGTTGCGGTGTTCGCGGTCAATTGATTAAGGAATGGCAAGACGGTGATCCTGCTGGCGATTATACTGGGGATTTCCTTGCGGGCAAAAACGCTACACAGTCGGTCGAAGGGTCGAATACGTTGGGGACTGATCCTTGGGGCGGGCACTATGTCTGCACCGTGACGAGGATCGGCACGACCATTAAAGTGGTAACGGTATTCCAGTCCACGGATAAGAGCGTGACGATTACCAATACCATTACAATGACCGGCATGTTGACCGACGCTGTTGTATGCCGTATTGCCGGCAACCCTGCACCTTTGAGCAACTTCAAGGCGTGGAGCGGCACAATGGCGGCGAAAGATTGACGAAGGTCGCACAGCACAAGCAGCCGCCGAGTAATCGGTAGCGCAAAACCTCAATTCTCGCCCTCATGCCCCCTCCTCGGGAGCCTTCCTTGAGGCTTTCGGGAAAGGCGACCGTATGATATGCAGAGCCTTTCTCCGCGATGGGGGATCAAGGGGGTGGGGCAAAGAGCAACAAAACAACAAAAAAATCTCACGGTTTTCCGTGAGATTTTTTTGTCTTATCCCACCCTTATTTTATCCCCCTCACGCGCGCCGTTCCCGCGCGTCATTCTGAGCGTAGCGAAGAATCCCGAACAACGAAGTCCGTCCCCATAATGTCCCCTCCCCCTGTGTCCCCCTCCCAAGAGGGGGACACAGGGGGAGGGGTGAGTAAAAAATTTCTCAAAAAAATTTTCAAAAAATATGGCATATAAAACGAAAAAGCAAAAAAATTCGTGCTACAATACAATTGGAAACGATGCAAAGCGCGCGGATGCGGAGAGCGAAGCGCGGTGCGCCGCGGGGCGCAGCGCGCGACGCGCTTCGTGTCCGCGCGCTTTTTTTGCATCTCCCCCCGCTCGCCTTGCCCCGCGCGTCATTTTGCCCCGCGTTTGTTTGCCGCGTCATTTTGCCCCGCGTTTGTTTACCGCGTCACCTTGCCCCGCGCGTCATTCTGCCCCGCCTGCACTATTTTCGACCAAGGGTGGCACGAGGAGCATAGCGACGAAGTAACCCCCGTAGGGGGTGAAGAATCCCGAACAACGAAGTCCGATTTGTGCAACTTGTACAAAAACCGTGGCGAAGTTTGTTCTCATTTCCCCTTGTCATTTCCGTGAAAATCATGTAAAATAATGTTATAAAAAACCGTAATTATTTAGGAGGAAATTATGGCTGGTCTTAAACTCATCGGCATCAACAAAGTCTATCCCGGCGGCAACCAGGCGGTGTTCAATTTCTGCCTCGACATTCGGGATAAGGAATTCATGGTCTTCGTCGGCCCCTCGGGCTGCGGCAAGTCCACAACGCTCCGCATGATCGCAGGTCTCGAAGAAATTTCTTCTGGCGAACTGTACATCGACGGCAAACTCGTCAACGACGTTGTCCCCAAGGATAGAGATATCGCAATGGTCTTCCAGAACTACGCCCTCTATCCGCATATGTCCGTTTACGACAATATGGCGTTCGGCCTCAAACTCCGCAAAGTTCCCAAGGAGGAGATCGACCGCAAAGTGAAGGCGGCGGCGCAGATCCTCGGCATCACCGATTATCTCTCCCGCAAGCCCAAGGCTCTTTCCGGTGGTCAGCGTCAGCGTGTTGCGCTCGGCAGAACCATCGTCCGCGAACCCAAAGTGTTCCTGCTCGATGAGCCTCTTTCCAACCTCGATGCAAAACTCCGTGCGCAGATGCGTACCGAGATCAGCAAACTCCACGTCCGCCTCGCCACGACGTTCATCTACGTCACCCACGACCAGATCGAGGCGATGACGATGGGCACCCGTATCGTTGTCATGAAGGATGGCTTCATGCAGCAGGTGGATACCCCTCAGAACCTCTACGATTATCCCATCAACCTCTTCGTTGCGGGCTTCATCGGAACGCCCCAGATGAACTTCTTCAAGGAGTCCACCATCACCGAAGAGAACGGCAAAGTGTACGTCCACTTCATCGGGAACAACAAGATCGCCCTTCCCAAGACGATGGTTGCCAAGATCAAGAACCTCGACGAGTACGTGAACACCGGCAAGACCGTGACGCTCGGCGTCCGTCCCGAAGACATCCATCAGGATCAGCGTTTCATCGCCGAATCCCCCGATACCGTCGTGAAGGCGAAGGTGGAAGTCATCGAAAAACTCGGCTCCGAGATGCAGATCTACTGCGATGTCGATTATGAGAGCGAGAAGGGCTCCATCGTCGATAGCACCTCGCAGATGATCGCAAAGATCTCCTCGCGCGCCGTCGTCGAACTTGGCGACACCATCGAACTCGCCTTCGACGCCCGTCACATTCACCTCTTCGACGGCTACACCGAAGCCACGATGTTGGAGCGCGACGAGCACTACGACGAGATCCCCGAGAATGCAGAGGGCGCGGCGTTCGTGCCTCCTACACCGCAGGAGATGAAGGCGCAGATCGAAGCGGCGCGCGTCGTCACGAAAGAGATGAAGAAGCAGGCAAAGCGCGACGCCAAGATGGAAAAGAAGGCGCAGGAAGCCGCCGCTGCCGAGGCCGCCGAAGCCGAAGCGCCCGCCGAGGCTCCCGAAGAGGCCGAAGCCCCCGCCGAACCGACGGAAGAGGAACCCAAGGAATAATTTGATCGGGAATAGATTTTTCCGAATGTGGAAAACTTCATCGGAAAAAGCGATCATTCTGAAAAGCAACGATCCTTGAAAAGAAACAGGAACGCCCGTCTCGCACGGGCGTTCTTCCTATATGGAAAAACATTTTGCGCACCTAAAACAGGAGAGCGCATAGAATTTTTACGCGCACATAACGGAAATGGGCTTTCTTTGTGCAGAATATAGACGTTAATCTGCGTGTAGCCAAAAATGGGAGATGTGTACATAGAAGTTGCATTTGTGCGGCGCCGCGGCTCTTCGAGCCGCGGCGCCGCGCTTTGATATGAGCGGGGAGAAAGTTGATAAATTGAAATAAAATCACAGGAAATTGCGGGAAATAGAAAAAATTTTACAAAAAATTAAAAAATTTCCACAAAACACTTGACAAATCGCGGGGGGGGGGTATAATGAGAGGTAAGAATAAAGCCTCCGATCATTCGGCGTTTTTTGTGGAAAACGCGAAGGTGCGGCGGATCGCGCGCGGACAGGATGACGCGGAAAACGAGCCGCGGACAGGATAACGCGCGAGGAAGGAATAGAATGCTCTTCTCCCAAAGCCCCACCCCATAAAATTGTCTGCTCCCGATGGGAGGAAAGCGGGTGGGGCAATAGAGGGAGAGCGGGACGGAGTGACGCGAAACCATGCCCCACCCCCGCCCCTACGGGGCACCCCCTCCCATGGAGGGGGCAGAAAGCCGCGGTACAAAATCACAAACGAAAAAATTTTTTTATAAGGAGAAACAAGATGAAACAGAGAACCAAGAGAGTGTTTGCGCTTCTCATGGCGCTTGTAATGGCGCTATCCTTTGCGGGCGTTCTCGGGGCTTGCGGAGATCTCGTGGGCAAGGACAAGGATACGGACAAGGACGACCCGTGCGCGAACGGGCACACCATCGTCGCCGTCGCCGAAAAGCCCGCCACCGAGACGGAGGCAGGGTACGAGGCGTACTGGAAGTGCAGTGTGTGCAATAAGATGTTCTCGGATAAGGACGGCAAAACGCAGATCTCCAAGCCCGTGGAGATCCCCAAACTCACGCCCAAGGGCGATGATGACGAGTTTACGCCCATCACCGCGCCCGTTGCGGGGCAATACTACATGGGCATGAAGTGCAGCGGCGACGTGTACTACTATCTCAAGGGCGGCATGAACGGCTACTACATGGCGACCTCCACCAACAAGGATGAAGCCGTCATCGTCGAACTCATTGCCGACGGCGACGGTTGGCTCCTCAAACAGGGCAACCAGTACATGGAGATCGAAAACAGCAACGGGCACACCAACGCCGTATATAAGACGGCGCGCACCGCGGGGAAGAATTGGACGTGGGACAGCACCTACAACATCTTCACGTGGGAAAACGGCACTTACTTCTACGGCACCTACGGTTCATTCAATACCATCGGCGGCTCTGTCTACGCCCAACACGCGGCGAGCAACTACAAGGCGCAACTCGGCACCTTCGGTGAGCAGAAGGTGGAAACGCCCGATCCCGCATCGGTGACGCTCGACAAGACGAAAGATATGGTACTGCTTGCAAGCCATGCGAATAAGTACATGAGCGTCAAGGCGACGGTGCAACCCGCGAATGCCCCGCAGGATGTGACGTGGAGCATCTCCGCAAATACGGCGAACATCGCCGTTTCCGATAACGGGAGAATTACGTGGACGGAGACCGAAGGCGAGGCGACGGTCACCGCGACGGCGACGGGAACGGATAAGACCGCATCGGTGAAGGTAAAAGTTCAGGACGTGCACGGCGCAACGCAAGACGACCCGCTTACGGTGGACGAGGCGCTCGCTCTCATGACCGAGGACGGGGAAGTGTTCGCGGGGTATGCGGCAAACATGAAACAGGGCTTCTATCTTACGGGCACGGTGGAGAACTCCAAATATACTTCCCGCACCCAAAACTCCTATTGGACGTTTGACATGACGGGCTCGGACAGCAAGAAAATCACTTGCACGGCTCAGTTCGGTTCCCTGGTCGGCTCGAGATTCGACGGCGGACTTGACGGCTACACCGTTCTCATGCGGAATGTAGTATTGAAAAAGGCAAATACGACATATACCGTGGGCAGTGTGGAGGATTTGGCGAGCGGCGTTTCGGCAACCCGCCCTGCTGTCACTTCCATTACGATCGACGAGACGGCGGAAGTCAATATGCCTTTGCAGACGAAAATCAACGTAAAGAGTGTTCTTCCCGCAAATTCACAATTGGATGGCACCGAAGTATGGCATACGTCGGACGAGAGCAAGGCGACGGTCAACAACGAAGGCATGGTCACGGGCGTAGCCGCGGGCACCGTGCAAGTTTGGGTGTCGGTCGGTTCGGTCGAATCCAACAAGTGCAGCGTCACCGTGAATGCCGCCGCTTCGGAAAATAAGTTTACGTTCGATTGGACGACAAAACTGACGGCGGATAGTGTTGCGGATGCCGTTTATGACTCGTCGCCCAGCAAACGGAAAAATCATCTGACCGATTATTTGAACGTATGGACACCGGGACAGACAGAAATTACTGCTGTGACTTTTTCACAGGACGTGATGATTTCGCGCGATACGACGATAGGTGGATTTGGGTTCTTCCCAGGCGCCGAAGCGGGGACGGCTCAAATTACTACGGAGCATACGATTAAGAAAATTACATTCAAAATCATCGCACTCTCTTATGCCGAGGACATTAAACTCACCGTGAACGATCAACAAATTACTCACGCGAAAGATGATGTTACCTATAATGGGAAATTAGATACCGCTTTCGAGATCACGGTGGAACTTACCGAAGCCTCGAAAACCATCAATATGTCGGCTGAAGTTGTAAAAGGCAATGCCTTTGTTATCGTCGGTATGACGCTGGAATGGGACGAGTAAGTACTTGAATAAAAGGTCGGGGGAAGAAATTCCCCCGATTTTTTGTAGGGAGGGGGCAAAAAAAATTTCAAAAACCTTGTCATACATATCCGTATTTTTGCGCGCGGCATGGTACAATAAAATCGGGAATTGTGCCGTGCGGGAGAGGAAAGCGGGCGGCCGCGCAGAAAAAATTATCCCTCCCCGCGCGCGCAGTTCCCCCCCCGTAGGGGGGGGAACTGCGCGCGCGGGGAGGGATAAAAGAAAAAAAACAATATTTCCCCCGTCCTATCTCCTCATACCGCCCTGCGCACGATTTGCCTACGAAGCGCGGCACGAGGCGTAGGCGAAGTGCGCCCCGCAGGGGCGATCGTATCTTACGGGAAGATCCGCTCGGCTTCGCCCCGGAATGAGGAGACGGGCAAGGCGATACGCCATGATTCTATGGCGAGAACGGGGGAGAATGATTGACAAAAGCGGGGAAAACGGATAGAATATTGCACGAGGAGGGACGGCTATGTGGTATGACGTTTTGTTGGATGCTTTCATCGACACATTGAAACTTGTGCCGTTCCTCTTCCTCATGTACGTGCTCATCGAACTCATGGAGCACAACACGAAGATGGGGCGGCCTTCGCGGCTGCTTACGGGCAAGGCGGCGCCGCTCATCGGCTCGGCGACGGGGCTCGTGCCCATGTGCGGCTTTTCGGTGATGGCGGCGAAACTCTACGAGCACCGCCACGTGACGCTCGGCGCGCTGCTTGCGGTGTTTGCCGCCACGAGCGACGAGGCGGCGATCGTCCTCGTGGACGAGGCGATCGGCCTCTATGCCGCGGGAAAGGCGGGCGGCGGCGGGCTACTCATCTCCCTTGCGGCGCTCCTCGGCTGCCAGTTCGTGCTCGGCGTCGGCATCGGCTACGCCGCCGATCTTATTTTCCGCAGGCGGTTTGCGCTCGCGCCCCTGCCCGAACATCATGCGCACGAGCATGAGCACGTTCACGGGCACGAAGAGGAGAATGAAGGGCACGTGGAGCATGAAGAGCATGAAGGGCATGAAGCGGAGCACGAGGCGCGGGGCGTTCTCGAAGAACACGAGCACGGGCATGAAGAACACGAGCACGAGGGGCACGAAGATCACGAGCACGGCGAATGCGCCTGCGACGAACTTTCGGTGTGCGAGCACAAGCACCCCTCCGCCGTGCGGATGTACCTTGTTTCGCCGCTTTTGCATATGCTGCAAGTTGCGGCGTTCGTGCTCCTCGTAAATCTGGCGTTCGGATTTTTGTTTTTCGGCGTCGGAGAGGCGCGCGTCGTGGGCTTTTTGCAGGGCGCGGGGTATTGGTTCCAGCCCCTCGTTTGCCCGCTTGTGGGGCTCGTGCCCAACTGCGCTTCGTCCGTGATTTTGGCGGAGGTCTACTCCCTCGGCGGCATCGGGTTCGGCGGGCTCCTCGGCGGGCTCGTCGCCAACGCGGGGCTGGGGTACCTCGTCCTCTTCGGCAAGGGGAAGAGCGCCCTGCGCGCCGTCTGCATTTTGCTTGCGATGTACCTTTTCGGCGTGGCGGTGGGGTATGCGGCGAGCGGCATTGCGCTCTTGATCCCGCTGTAAACGTTGACAATTCGCCCCGTTGGGGGTAAAATAGAACTATGGAATTTTACAGCCGCCGCGCGCGCTCCATTACGCCCTACACGGCAGGGGAGCAGCCCAAGCGCGGCATCTACGTAAAACTGAACACCAACGAGAACCCGTACCCGCCGTCGCCGCGCGTTGCAAAGGCCGTTGCTGCCTTCCCGTGCGCGGAGTTGAGGCGGTACCCGAGCCCCGATGCAGACGACCTGCGGGACGCCATTGCGCGCGCCGAGGGAGTGGCGCGGGAGAACGTGTTCGTCTCCAACGGCTCGGACGAGGCGCTCGCGCTCGCGTTTGCCGCCTTCTTCGACGACGAGCGCGCCGCTTGCTTTGCCGACGTCACCTACTCCTTCTACGAGGTCTTTGCGGCGATGTTCGGCGTCAAAACGCAAATTGTGCCGCTCAAAGAGGACTTTACGCTCGATTTTGCGGCGATGCGCGGAGCCGAGTGCGGGGGGTACTTCATCGCCAACCCCAACGCGCCGACGGGCATTGCGGTGCCGGCCGCCGAGATGGAGAAGTTCATCGCCTCCGTGCCCCGCAAACTCGTCGTGCTCGACGAGGCGTACGTCGATTTCTGCGGCGAGACGTGTGTACCGCTCATCCAAAAATATCCCAATCTTCTCGTCGTCAAGACGTTCTCCAAGAGCCATTCGCTCGCGGGCATCCGCTGTGGGTACGCCGTGGGTGCGCCTGCGCTCATCGAGGGGCTCATGCGCATGAAGAACAGTTTCAACTCCTACCCCGTGGACGCCGTCTGCGCCGCCGCGTGTGCCGCCTCGCTCGCGGACGGGGAATACCACGCGAGGACGGTTCGCCTCGTCGCAGAGGAGCGCGAACGGCTCCGCAGGGCGCTTGAAGGGCTCGGCATGACCGTGCTTCCGAGCGGCTCCAACTTTTTGTTTGCGGGGCGGGCAAAAGTCCCCGCGGGCGAAATTTACGCGCGGCTCAAAGCGGAGGGGGTGCTCGTGCGCCATTGGGATAGGCCGCGCATCTCGGATTTCTGCCGCATCACCGTGGGGACGCCCCGCGACGACGATATTCTATTGGAAAAACTGAAAAAAATTCTCTCTTAGAGGTGTACGATGCAGATCGCCGAACGCGTACCGATGACAAACGCCGTAGAGACAGGCAAGGCTGAGGACGGGGACGAACTGCATTTTTGTTCGCTTGCGGACGCCGTGGCGGAATTTGCCGCGGAGACGGCGGGAAAAATTTTGTTTGTCTCGGACGGGGAGACGTGCCCCGCGCTCGCGTTTGCGGCGCGCCTCAAGCGCGCCATCTCCGTGGTGTTGGACGGCGCCGACGCGCTGCCGCTCTTCTCCGTGCCCGACACGGTGGGCGCCGTGTTTGCGGCGGGCGGAGAGGAGGCGCTGCTTGCCGCGCGGTTCTTTGCCGCCGTGCGGCGTGTGCCCTGCGCCGTTGCGCCCTCGGACGGGACGTGCTATGGCGTTTTTGGGGACATGGGGTCGGTTTTTTTGGACGGCGCGCCCATGAATGTGCCACTCTCCCGCGCGAAAATTTTCTGCGACGTCGCCCTCATGGCGCCCCGTTTGGACGAGGCGCGGGCGCGGCTCATGCTTGCGCGGCTGGCGCGCTTCGAGGCGCGGGCGCTCTCGGCGTTCGGCTTCCACAGGACGCAACTCTGCGCGGCGGAGGGGGAGACCGCCGAGGAGATCGTGCGCGCGAATGCCGCCCTTTGCAGGAGCGAGGCGGCGGGCGCATGGCCGGGCGAGGGGGCGGCGCTGGTGCGCCTCCGCCCAAAACTCACAGCGTTTTGCACTTTTTTCGAACTCTCCGCCCTCTACACGGCGTTCTTCGGGTGCGGGAGGCCGCGTAAATACGCCGTGCCCGACTACGCGGCGCGCGCCGAGCGGGCGGGCGTCGGTTACGGAGAAGTGCGCATTCCGACGGCGGAGGAGTACGCGCGGCGCGCCCTCATTCTGGAGCGGCGGCGCTCCGATCTCCTCCCGGAAGTGCAGGCGATCGTACGCGGTGCACCCCAGAAAACTCGCAGCGTTTTGACGTTTTTGAAGGAAACCCGTGAAAACGGCGGCATTTCGGATGCGCTGCGAACTTTGCCCGAACACTGCCCGGACGGCCTTTGTGCCGTCATCCGCGACTTCGGGCTGATGGATTGAACATGACAAATTCGGAGATATTACAGGCGACGAAACTCTTCCTGCTCGACTTGGACGGGACGGTGTATGTGGACGAGACGCCCATCGGCGATATGCCCAAAACCTTGCAAACACTGCGAGTTTTTGGCAAAAAACTCGTGTTTCTCACCAACAATTCCTCCAAGACGGAGGCGCAGTACGAGGAAAAACTGCGCCGCATCGGGCTGTTCGGCGAGGGGGACGGCGTGTACACATCGGCGACGGCGACCGTGGAATACTTGAAGGCGCACCATGCGAAAAGGCGGGTGTTTCTCCTCGGCACGGACGCCTTGAAGGAGGCCTTCTGCGCGGAGGGCATCCTTCTGGACGAGGAGCGCCCCGAGGTGTGCGTTCTCGCATATGATGTTTCGCTCACCTTTGAAAAAATTCGCAAATTCGACTATTTTCTGCGACATGGGGTGCACTTTTTGGCGACCCATCCCGACGACGTGTGCCCGACTTCGGACGGCTCCATGCCCGACGTGGGCTCCTTCCTTGCGATGTTCGAGCGCTCCTCGGGGAGAAAGCCCGACGCCATTATCGGCAAGCCGTTTTGCACGATGGGCGACGGCGTGGCTGCGCGCTACGGCGTAGAGCGGCGCGAAATGTGCATGGTGGGCGATCGGATGCACACGGACATCCGCTTTGCGCAAAGCAACAAAATGCGCAGCGTTTTGGTGCTTTCGGGGGAGACGACATTGGAGACGATGAAAAATTATCCCGACGCGCCCGACCTCGTGCTTCCGGATTTTAACGCGATCTTAAAGGAAACTGTTTGAACCCGCGCGCCTGCGCGGTATAAAAATACAAAGCCCCCCAAGGGCTGCGGAGGAGGAACATGAAAGAATTTACCGTTTTGGAGACGGGAAAAATGCTGCGCGTGGCGCTCTCGGGCGAGATCGACGCGGAGAATGCCGACGAGTTTTTCGGCGCGTTCGAGGAGGTCTATGCGCCCGCGCCCTGCGACGTGGAGTTTGTCTGCGGCGGGCTGGAATTTATCGATTCCACCGCGCTCGGCACCTTCGTGAAAATTTCCAAGCGCGTCAGGGCGGACGGGCACGGCTTGCGCCTTACGGGGCTCATGCCGCGGCTCAAGAAGCTTTTTGTCATCTGCGCGCTCGACAAAGTGATGGAGATCGGAGCATGAAAGAGCTGATGACGCTGTATTTCCCGCTCGGGAGCGATAAAATGACCACCGTGCGCCTCGCAACGGGCGGCCTCTCGGCGCTCGCGGGGCTCAGCCTCGACGAGAGCGAGGACTGCAAGGTGTGCGTGACGGAGAGCCTCCTCCTGCTCATGCACCGCGGCTATGCCGCCGCGCGCGTTGTGTTTTCCCTCGAAGACGGCCTTCTCGTGCACATTGCGGGCGAGGGGGAAGGCGAGGGTGCACCCGCCGAGGAGGACGAGATCTCCTTTGCCCTCCTCACTGCGCTAAATGACACCGTGCGGACGGAGCAGAAAAACGGAAAACTCGCGGAGATCGTGTTCCGCTTCGGGGAAAAGGCATGAACGAAGCCGAACTTTTCGCAAAGTACAGGGCAACGGGGGACGTGAACCTGCGCAACGAGATCGTTGAGCGGTACTTTTACGTTGCCGAAATTCTGGCGAAAAAGTTCGTGGGAAGGGGGGTGGAGTACGACGATCTGTTGCAGATCGCCTCGCTCGCCCTCATCAAGGGCGTGGAGCGCTTCGACGAGACCAAGGGCGTACGCTTCACCACCTACATTACGCCCACCATCGCGGGGGAGATCAAGAACTACTTCCGCGACCGTGCGCGGCTCGTGCACCTTCCCCGCAAGGTGGTGGAACTCAAGAGCGGTGCACGGCGCGCCGCCGAGGAAATTGCCGCGGAGACGGGCAAACCTGCCTCCGTGGGTGAGATCGCCTCCCGCCTCGGCGTGGGCGAGGAGGAGGTCATCCGTGCCATGGAAGCGGGCGGCGTAGTCTCGCTCGACCGCCCCGCGGGCGACGACGAGAGCGGGAGTTTTTACGACCTTCTCCCCGACGCCTCCGACGACTACGAGAAACTCGAACAGCGCGACGAGGTGGCGGCGGCGCTTGCGACCCTCTCGGGGGACGAGCGCAAGATGGTGAGCCTCCGCTTCGGCGAGGAACTCTCCCAATCGGAGACGGCGCGGCGCATGGGCGTCTCGCAGATGTACGTCTCCCGCATGGAACGCAAAGTTCTGCAAAAACTGAAAGAAAATCTGAAGAAGAGCATGGCGTGATGGATTTCGAGATCGACAGTTACAGTGCGCTGAAAGAGGCGCTTCGCCGGATGTGCGCCGCGCTCTCGGAGGACGACGTGCCCGACGGCATCATATTCGAGAGCAAGGTGGTGGCGAACGAACTCCTCGTCAATGCGCTCCGCTACGGCGGCGGACGCGCCTATTTCAACATGAGAAGGGAAGGGAGCGCCATCCGCATTGCCGTGCGCGGGGAATGTGCGTTTTGCCCGCCCGAGCGCGCCGCCATGGCCGACGCCGACGCCGAACACGGCAGGGGGCTGTTCCTCGTGGATGCGCTCTCCGCGCGGCGCACGTACAGCGAGAGCGAGGGGACGATCGTCATCCTCACAATTCAATAACAATTCAATGAAAAAGCGGGGGCGTAAGTGCGCTCCCGCTTCTTTCTATCCGCTCGGCTTCATATCGGGAAGGCGGGCGTAATTTTTATGGCTGTCAGCCGATCCTGCTCACGAAGAGGTACAACTTATCGAGGAGTTCCGCCGAAATATCCTTGCGGAATTTGCCGAGATAGATGAACACCTTGCGGAAGAACGCCTCGTTGTTCCCGCCGATCACGTAGATGGGCAGACCCTCGAACTTGCCGCCCTTGCAGGCGATGAAGAGATCGCCGAACTCGTTCTTCTCCTGCGGCGTGAGGCTGTTGATGAAGGGATCGTAGGTGTATTGGTTGATGTCGGGATAGGCGAAGCCCGTCATGCGCTGTTGCATCGGGATGGATGCGCGCGGCGGCATGGGCGGATACATATACTGCGGCGGCATGGGCGGTTGCGGCTGCGGCTGGGGTTGCGGCTGGGGTTGCGGCTGCGGCTGGTGAAAGTAGTGCGGCACGTAGGGTTCGGGCTGTTCGCCGCGCGCAAGCGCCGCCATTCTGCGCTCGAATTCGCTGATGGGTGCCTCTGCCTTGACGGGCTCGGGCTGAGGTGCGGGCGCGGGCTCGGGTGCAGGTTCGGGCTGAGGCTGAGGTTCGGGCTGAGGCTGAGGCTCGGGTTCGGGTTCGGGCTGAGGCTCGGGCTCGGGTTCGGGCTCGGGCTGAGGTTCCAGCGTGGACTCGTAATCGAGCACGAGGACGGGCATATCGGGCTCGGGTTCGGGCTCGGGCTCCGCTTCGGGCTCGGCTTCGATTTCTTCGGCGGCTTCTTCCGCCTCTGCCTCGGGCTCTTCCTCGGGTTCGGGTTCGCCCTCGCCCTCCATTTCGGAGATGGGCTCGCCGTCTTCCACGACCTCGCCCTCGGGCGGGATTTCGCCTTCGCCCTCCGTTTCGGCGTTCTCTTCCGCCACGGGCTCCTCTTCGGGCTGCTCTTCTTCGGGCTCGGCCTCGGGCTCCCCCTCGGCGGCGGGCTCCTCTTCGGGCTCGGCTACGGGCTCTTCTTCGTCCTCATAGTTCTCGCTGTACGTCTCTTCGTACTCTTCATTATATTGTTTCGCGTATGCCTTGTCGCGCTTCTTGGCGAGGACGGTGGCGACGACGGCGAGGACAAACCCAAGCACGGTGAGCACGAGCCAGCCGATGGTGCAGTAGAGTTGTGTGCCGCCGAAGATGGCGTTGACGTCGCTCATGGCAAAGGCGGCTACCGTGAGCCCCGCGCCGACGAGCATGAGGCCGAAGCGGACGCAGTCGAAGGGGTAGCGCCTCCACGCGGCGATGCGGATCGCCGAGACGACGAGGTTGAACGCGATGACGACCATGAAGATGAATGTGCCGATGTTCTTGAAGGCATTTTCGCCCATGGCGAAGATGTCCGTCGTGGCGATCTCGATCGTCGCCGTTCCCGGGATGCACATGAGGAAGGCGGCGGCAAGCGGAACGATCAGCATGATGACGTTGAAGAAGTTCCACCTATCCGAAGCGATGACGCTGATGCACAGCGCCACGAGGGTGACCGCCGCGATGATGCCGGTGGGGAGATCGCAGACCTCGGCGGAGAGCCCCGACGCGGTTTGGCTCTGCGTGAAGAAACTCCACAGGAACAGCCCCGCGTAGGCGAGGAACACGCCGACGCCCGAGACGAGCGCCGCCGTTCTTGCGCGCTTCTTGGAGGCGAGCGAGAGGATGAACATGACGGCGGAGAGGAGGATCGCCACGGCGAGCCCTGCGACGAGCAAGAGTTCTGCGACTTTGCCCAAGATGCCCGGTATGCCGCCCTCAAGAAAACTCGAGAAGCTGTTCATCAAGTTTTGTACATAGGCGACCACGTAGTTGAAGAGGGAACCCTCGAGCCCCGCGAAGCCGTCGATCGTGAAAAACATTTCAACGGGCATGAAGAGATCGAGGACTTGGGAGAGCATTCCGAGGAAGAGCCCGCCTATGCCGAGCAGCAGGAAGATGACGGAAAGGACGCGCCATCCCGCGGGGTGGACGACCTCTTCGTACCCTCCTTCGTGTACTTCCTCGGGCGCATCGGCGGGCACCATGTCCGCGGGTGCGTCGTAATCGTACTCTTCATCCCATTGATTTTCGTTTTGATTTTGATCCATATCGATAAACTCCTGTGATTTGGGAAGAAAATATTTTTCCGAACAAACTTATTATAGCATCCTTTGATTTTTGTGTCAACATACTCTTCAAAAAAAACAAAAATTCCGCAAATTTTGTGCAATTTCTCCGAAGCGGGCATTGCACTTTGTGAAAATCGGCGAAAATACGGGCTGTTTTTGACACAAAAGGCAACTTGCACGGAAGAAGCAAACGAAATCTCTTGCTATTTTATCGCGGACATGGTATAATCGTTTTACGTTTAAGGCGGAAAAATCAGCACGATGAACGCCGGGAGAGCGTCAGATGAACGATGTGAATTCCGAACTGAAACAACTCTTGCAGGACATCCGCGAAAAGACGGGTGCGGAGGTGCGTCTTTCCCCCCAAGGCGGGGAGGAAACGCCCTTCTCCCTCCGCTATTGCGGCAGGGAAATTTCCGCGTGGATCGCGGGCACGGGGGCTTCGGCGGAGCGGGAAGCGCGGCTCGTGAACTATCTTATCTCGGGCGCGGAGCAGCGGCACCCCGCGGCGGACAGGAAGGACGAACTCAAGAATATTTTGCTCGGCGAGGGGGGAGATTGGAACGCCTTCCGCTTCCTCACCAAACACAACTGCGCGGACGGCGTGTGCTTCGCGCTCGACGTCGTGCCCGACAGGCGGATGCCCGAGGCGGCGGGGCACATCGAGGGCTGCCTCGACGGGCGGGATATGAGCGTCGTGATGGACGGTATGCGCATCGCCGTCGTGCACTTTTCCGAGGAGGGGCAGTCCGCCTACGAGTTCGGGCAGTTCCTCTCCCAATCCCTCTATGAGGAGACGGGCATCCGCGCGAGCGTGGGCATCGGGTGCGAAGTGCGCTCGTTCTCCGAGATCTCCCTCTCCTACCACCAGGCGGCGACTGCCGTGCGCATGAGCGGCATCTTCCACGCGCAGGGGGAAGTGCATTCCTACCGCGAATATCTCCTCGTGCGCCTTCTCGAGGACGTGCCCCGCGCCAAACTTACCGATTATATGGAACAGTTCCGCATCGAGGGGGCGGCGGAGATCCTCGAGGATGCGGATATGGCGGCGACGGCGGAGGAATTTTTGGAGAGCAGCCTCAACATCTCCGAGACGAGCCGCAACCTCTATATGCACCGCAACACGCTCATGTACCGCCTCGATAAAATAGAGCGGCTGACGGGGCTCAACATCCGGAAGTTTTCCGATGCGGTCACCTTCCGCGTGATCACCATCCTATATAAATTATCCCAATCGTAGAGGAGTCAGAATGGAAAAAGAGGAGTTGGAAGTGCAAAAAAGCGAAAACGCTGTCGGTTTTACGAAAAAATCACAGAGGAAGAGACGCATCGTGGGCGCGATTTCTATCATCGTCGCCCTTCTTTTTCTCGTCGCGGCCTTCTTTGTGGGGCTCACCGTGGGGCGCGGGGAGACGGATGCGCAGGAGCGGAGCCTCCTCTGGATGATCGATGCGGTGGAGGAGAATTACCACGACGAAGTTTCGCGCGACGAACTCTTCGACCGCCTGTACGACGCTCTGGAACTCGATAAGTTCTGTACCCACTACACGCCCGAGGAACTCGAGACGCTGATAAATAGCAGTCAGGGCAACAACGAGGGGTTCGGCGTCTCGTTCACGGCGGAAGGCGGCGCGGTGCGCATCTCCCGTATCACGCAAAATTCCCCCGCCGACCTCGCGGGGCTCAAAAAGGGGATGTATGTGCACACTTTGGACGGCGCGAAGGCGGAGAGCAGTTCCTCCGCGGCCTCCTACCTCGGCGGGCGGGAGAGCGTGACGCTTGCCTGCGGCTACGAGGCGGACGGAAGCGACGCCCGCGCTTGCGCCGTACACCGTTCGAACTACCGCGCCGCATACTGCCGCTATGCGGATAGCGGGGCGGCGTTCTGTTTCCGCGGCGAGGAGCCCGCGCTCACCGAGACGGGGGAGGGCTTTGCGGCTATGCCCGCGGATACCGCCTACATCGCGCTCGACCGGTTCGAGGGGCGCGCCGCCGGGGAGTTCGAAGCCTGCCTCGCTCTCATGAAGGAGCGCGGCAGAAAGCACCTCGTGCTCGACCTGCGCGGCAACGGCGGGGGGTATCTCTCCATCCTCTGCGAAATGTGCACCTTTCTTCTGCGCAACGCCGAGGGGAAGAACCCCGTCGTCGCACAGGCGCGCTACCGGAGCGGACGGGTGGAGAACTACTGCGCGGGCGGCAATGATTTTTCCGAATATTTCGGGAGCGACGCAAAGATCCGTGTGCTCGCCGACGAAAATTCCGCCTCCGCTTCCGAGGCGCTCATCGGCGCGCTCATCTCCTACGGCACCTGCGGGTACGGCGACATCTACCTCCGCAAGGGGACTGGCACGGCGAAGACGTACGGAAAGGGCGTGATGCAGTCCCGCTTCACCGCGCCCGACGGCAACGCAATGCGGCTGACCGTCGCCGATATCTATTGGCCGAACGGCAAGTTCATCCACGGCACGGGCATCACGGAGGGGGACGGCGCAGTGCCCGTCTCCGCGCCTCTCTTGCCGGGCGTGACGGATACATTTTTGGAGAAAGTTTTTGCAAATCTTGCCTAAAACTCACAGCGTTTTAAGTATTCTTCGAGAATGCGCAGCGAGCCGTCCTGTTCGGGGCGGCTCTTTTTTTCTGCCGCGGGCGGGGCGGAAGGCTGCTTAGCGGACTGCATAGAGGGCGCTCCGCCGGGCTCCGCGGCGAGCCCTTCGGGCGAGGTTTTGAGGACAGCCGAGATGAGTTCGCGGTTCTCCCTATAGAAGCCGAGAAAGTTGCGGAGGCTATCCTTTAAGGCGGGGTCTTTGTCGAGCGAAATGAGTAGGAACAGCAAGATGAGCGTTTCCATACCGCTATCGTATGCGGCGAACACAAAAGCCGTGCCTTTCATAGAATGGGAAGAGAGGTGTCTATGAGAGATTTCGCAAGTTACGAAAATGAGCCCAAGGATACGCAGGCGTGGATGGACGAGGCGAACGCCGTTGCCGCGCAGTATGCAGGCAAGGGGGAAAACGAAATTTTGCGCGCCATCTACGCGCGCGCGGTGGAGGGGAAGCGGAACGGGACGCTCACCAACGAGCAGATCGATGAATTTTACGCCCGCTTTTCCTCCATGCTCGACGGCGCAAAGAAAAAACGGCTGAAAAAACTCGTCGAGGAACTCAAAAGGATGTAGAGAGGCGGATACGGCGGAGCGCCGCGACGAGCGCATTGACTTCCCGCATCCCCTGAAACGGGGAAAAGGAGACGCGCACGAGCCCGTCGGGGAAGGTGCCGAGCGCTTTGTGCACGAGCGGCGCGCAGTGGAGCCCCCCGCGGACGGCGATACCGAGGCGGTCGAGCGCTTGCGCCACTTCCTCCGATTGCAGACGTTCAAAGGCAAACGAGGCGATGCCGCAGGGATTGGGCGCAAAGTAGGGGCGGATCTCGGGAAATTCTTTGAGTTTTTCCGAGAGCGCCGCGGTGAGGCGAGTAAGTTGCGCCGCGTGGGCTTCGCGGTGCGCGCGCACGAAGAGCGCCCCCTCGAAGAGCGAAGCGATGGCGGGATAGGAGAGGGTGCCGCTCTCCAAGCGGTCGGGGTAGAACTTCGGCATCCCGAGGTCGAAACTTTCGCTCCCCGTCCCGCCGAATAAGACGGGCGCGGGGGAGAGGCGCTCGGAAAAGAGCAACGCCGCCGCGCCCTGCATGGCGTACATCCCCTTGTGCCCCGCAACGGCGAGCGCGTCGATGCCCATGCCCTTCATGGAGAGGGGGATGTGCCCCGCTCCCTGCGCGCCGTCCACGATGAGAAGGACGTGTTCGGGCAGAAGGGCGCGGATGGCGGCAAGCGGCGGCGTTTCGCCCGTCACGTTGGAGGCGGAGGTCACATACACGGCGCGCGTATTGGGCTTTACGAGTGCGGCGACGGTCTCGGGGAGAAGTTTCCCCTCGGTGAGCGGCGCGACGTCGTAGGTGATGACGCCCTTTTCTTTGAGATGTTCGAGAGGGCGGAGGACGGAGTTGTGTTCGAGGCAGGTGCACACGGCGTGGTCGCCCTCACAGAGGACGCCGAGCACGGCGATGTTGAGCGCCTCGGTGCAGTTCTTTGTGAAGACGACGCGCTCGTAGCCGTAGCCCTCGAAGAGGTCGGAAAGGAGCGCGCGGCAGGAGAGCACCCGTTCGGCGAGGGCAAGCGAGAGCGTATGCCCGCTCCGCCCCGGATTGGCGCACAGTTTCAGGGCGGCGGAGACGGCATTTTGCACCGATGCGGGTTTGAAGCCGCCCGTCGCGGCGTTATCGAGATAGATCATAGGTTGCCCCCTCTCATGGAATATCCTATTATACGAAGGCAGGAAAAATATCATGACGATGTTGGCGGTTTTTCGGTCGCGCGCGCAGACGCTCGACTGTGTTTCGCGCTTGCGGGCGGAGGGCGTTCCCGCGCAGGCCGTCTCCACGCCCAAGGAGGCGGGGGTGGGGTGCGGCATCTCGGTAAAATTCGAGGAGAACTTTTTGCCGCGCGTACTTTCCCTTTTGAACGGGCGCACCTATTCCTCCTTTTCGGGCATCATGAAGAAGGTCGGCGGCGCCTACGTCTTTCGGTAAAGGCTTGCTTTTTCCAAAAAAGCGCGCTATAATTTGGGCATGGATACCAATGAGAAAATTTTGGAGACGCTCGCCTCCCTCTATCCCGACGCCCGCCCCGCCCTGCACTTTGCGAGCGCGTACGAACTGCTCGTCGCCGTCATTTTATCGGCGCAGTGCACCGACGAGCGCGTGAACAAGGTGACGGAAGTTTTATTCCGCGAATACAGTACCCCCGCCGCGATGGTGACCCTTTCGCAGGAAGAATTGGAAAAATACATTTACTCCTGCGGGTTCTACCGCACCAAGGCGGCGCACATTCTCTCCGCCTCGCGCGACATTCTCGAAAAGTTCGGCGGCGAGGTGCCTTCCACCCTCGAAAATTTGCGCACCCTCGCGGGCGTGGGGCGAAAGACGGCGAACGTCGTCTATTCCGTGGCGTTCGGCGGCGATGCCATCGCCGTGGATACCCACGTCTTCCGCGTCTCCAACCGCTTGGGGCTCGCCGAGGGCAAGACGCCCGAGGAGGTGGAGGAGGGGCTGATGCGCGCCCTTCCCCAAAAGGAGTGGTCGAAGGCGCACCACTATTTGATCTATCACGGGCGGCGGGTATGTCATTCCCAAAAGCCCGCCTGCGCGGTGTGCGCCCTCGCCGCGTGGTGCAAATTCCGCAAAGAGCACGGATAAGCGCGAATAAAATCCGCCTCCCCTGTCCATAATTGACGCGGGAGGTTTTTTTATGACCAATTTGACTGCCAAAGATCTGGATGTTTTGAGCCACATTCTCACGGGAGAGGAAATGGCGTGTAAAAAGGCGCGCATCTACGCCAACACGCTGACGGACGTCGCACTTGCCGAGGAGATGGGTCGCATCGCCGCCGCCCACGCCGAGCGCTTTTCCGCGCTCTTTACCATGCTGAACGGAGGGAAGAAATGAAACAGAGCAAAAAAGACGTGATGCTGAACGAAAAGGACGCCCTCCAAGACCTCTTGGACTGCGAAAAACTGCTCATGAACTACTATGCCGCCGCCCTCGTCGAGGGCAGTTGCCGCCCCTTCCGCAGGGAAATTCTGAAAAATTACACGTCGAGCGCCGATACGCAGTTTGCCGTGTTCGAGCAGATGCTCTCCCGCGGGTACTACGAGGTGCAGCCCGCCGCCAAGATGCTCATCGACCAGAAGACGGAAACGTTTTCCAAGACGCTCAAAGAGGTCTCGGCCAATTGAAGGCTTGACAAGTTCCCCGCCGCATGGTACAATGCGGAAAAAGGAGGAGAGCGTATGAAGAAGTCCGCAAATACAGACCGCATCGACCGCGACGCGCAGGCGCGCGAAGAGGAGCGGGTGCGCCGCGAACGGGAGGCGATCGCCGAAATGTCGGGCTCGCCCGCCGAGGAGCACGAAGAGGAGTCCGAAACCGAAACTGACGAAGCATAATTGTTTGCCGCCTCCGCATACTGAATGCGGAGGTTTTCCGTTGAGCAAGAAGAAAAAGAAGGGGAGCGCAACAAGATATGCGCACAATCCCAAATATTCCATGATCTACCCCGATGCGGACGACCGCGACGACGGCGTCGTCTCCACGGGAAAAAGTTGAGGCGCTGCGCGAAAATTGCGCAAAAATTGCGCAAAAACGGCGTAAAAAACAAGGCGCCGAAGAGGTCTCCCCACCGCGGGAGGCCTTTTTCCGAATAAATTTTCGGATTTTTCGGAATGGTTGAAAAGTATTGACATTTCCCGCGCGCGACGATATAATAGGGAAAAACGGCGGCAAGGGGTCGAGTATTTCGGCAGACGTCGCAAGCGAGGTGGATAATGCGATCGCTGAAAATTGTTGATCTATACGACCTTTCCCACACCGCCGCGGCGGAATATCTCGCGGGGTTCACCTATCCGTGGGAGGCCTTGGGCGGCTTGGAGGCGTTCATCTCCCGCCTGCAAACGTCGCTCGGCGATGACTACTTGGAAGTTTCCGCGGGCGTATTCGTCCATAAGACGGCGAAAATCGCACCCACCGCCTATCTCGGCGCGCCGTGCATCATCGGGGCGAACACCGAAGTGAGGCACTGCGCCTTTGTCCGCGGGGCGGCGCTCGTGGGCGAGGGGTGCGTCGTGGGCAACTCGGTGGAACTCAAAAACTGCATCCTGTTCGACGGGGTGCAGGTTCCCCATTACAACTACGTGGGGGACAGCATCTTGGGCTACATGGCGCACATGGGCGCGGGGTCGGTGACTTCCAACATCAAGTCCGACCGCACCCCCGTCTTTATCAAGTGCGGTGAAGAGAAAATCGCCACGGACAGGAAAAAGGTGGGCGCGATGCTCGGCGACTTCGTGGAAGTCGGGTGCAACAGCGTCCTCAACCCGGGAACGGTCGTGGGGAGAAGGTCGAGCGTCTATCCGCTCTCCTCGCTCCGCGGCGCCTATCCCGCGGACTGCATCATAAAGAACGGCACGACCGTCGTGCCGCGCAAATAGGGCACAAGAGAAAAACGGAGCAACTATGTCAAAATATTTCGGAACGGACGGTTTCCGCGGGGAAGCGGGCGTCACGCTGACTGCCGACCACGCCTACCGCGTGGGGCGGTTCATCGGATGGTATCTCGCGGCGCGGAGCAACGGCAAGCCGCGCGTCGTCGTGGGCAAGGATACGCGGCTTTCGAGTTATATGTTCGAATACGCGCTCGTCGCGGGGCTCGTCGCCTCGGGGGCGGATGCCTACATGATGCACGTCACCACCACGCCCTCCGTCGCCTACATCACGCGGACGGACAAGTTCGACTGCGGCATCATGATCTCGGCGAGCCACAACGCCTACACCGATAACGGCATTAAGCTCCTCAACGGGCAGGGCGAGAAGGAGGACGGCGAGATAATTTCCCGCCTTGAAGACTTTCTCGACGGCAAGCCCGTGGAGGGCACGGAAAACGGAGAACTTCCCTTTGCCAAGGGGGAGGACGTCGGCAGGATCGTGGACTACGTCTCGGGCAGGAACCGCTACATCGGCTATCTCATCTCGCTCGGCGTGTACTCCTTCCGCGGCGTCAAAGTGGGGCTGGACTGCGCCAACGGCGCCTCGTGGTACATCGCAAAGTCCGTCTTCGAAGCGCTCGGCGCGACGACGTACGTCATCAACGATAAGCCCGACGGCACCAACATCAACGAAAATGCGGGCTCCACGCACATCGAGGGGCTCTCAAAATTCGTCAAAGAGAACAAACTCGACATCGGCTTTGCCTACGACGGTGACGCCGACCGGTGCCTTGCGGTGGACGAAAAGGGGCGCATTCTTACGGGCGACCACATTCTCCTCGCCTGCGCCCTCCACTTAAAGGGGAAGGGCAAACTTCTCGCCAACACCGTGGTGACCACCGTCATGAGCAATTTGGGGCTGTATAAGGCGCTCGACAAGGCGGAAATTTGCTACGAAAAGACGGCGGTGGGCGATAAATACGTCTATGAAGCCATGCGCGAGCGTGGCAGCAGGTTGGGCGGCGAGCAGTCGGGGCACATCATCTTCTCCAAACTCGCAACGACGGGCGACGGCATCCTCACCAGCCTCAAAGTGATGGAAGTCATGCTCGCCCAAAAGGCGACGGCGGGCAAACTCTACGAACTCATGCAGGTGTACCCGCAGACGCTCATCAACGTGCCCGTCGCGGACAAGAAGGCCGTGCAGGAGGACGCCCGCGTACAGAGGGCGGTCGCCGAAGCCACGCAAAAACTCGGCGAAAACGGCAGGGTTTTGGTACGGGAATCGGGCACGGAGCCTCTCGTCCGCGTCATGGTGGAGGCCGCCACCGAGAAGGAATGCAAGCGCCTCGCCGAAAAAATCGCAAACGCCGTCCGTTTGGCAGATAAAGAGCCGCGCAAGCAATAATCCACGCAATAAGAGGACGCAATCATGTGCGGGATCGTAGGATACATCGGAAAAAAACAGGCAGCGCCCATCCTCTTGGAGGGGCTGAAAAAATTGGAATACCGCGGGTACGACTCCGCGGGTCTCGCCGTTCGCGCGGACGACGGGGAAGTGACCGTCGTCAAGACGAAGGGGCGGCTTTCCCGCCTCGCGGAGCGGACGGGTAGCGGTGCGCTCCTTCACGGGACGTGCGGCATCGGGCACACCCGCTGGGCGACGCACGGCGAGCCCTCCGAGGAGAACGCCCATCCCCACAAGTGCATGGACGGCTCCGTGACCGTCGTCCACAACGGCATCCTCGAAAATTACAGGGAACTGCGCGAGAAACTCGTCCGCAAGGGGTATACCTTCCACTCGCAGACGGATACCGAAGTCATCGCCAATCTCCTCCATTACTACTACAAGAAATATCATTCCGACCCCATCGATGCCGTCTCGCGGTTCATGATGCGCGCCCGCGGCTCGTACGCGCTCGCCGTGCTCTTTGAAGACTACGGGGACGAGATCTACGTCGCCCGCAAGGATAGCCCCATGATCATCGGCGCGGGCAGGGGGGAGATGTTCATCGCCTCCGATGTACCCGCCATCCTCAAATACACCAAGCGGGTCTATTATATCGAAAATTACGAGATGGCGCGCATCACGCGGGAGGGCGCCGAGTTTTACAACATCGACCGCGAGCCCGTCGAAAAACGCGCCGTCCGCGTCACGCTCGACGAAAACGCCGCCGAAATGGGCGGATACGAGCACTTCATGATCAAGGAGATCCACGAACAGCCGCAGGCGGTGGAACTCACCCTCAATTCCTATTTGAGCGGCGATTACGTGGATTTTTCCGAGTGCAAACTCTGCGATAAATTTTTGGAGACGGACGAGATCGTCATCGTCGCCTGCGGCTCCGCCTATCACGTCGGCGTCGTGTTGCAATACGTTGTGGAGAAGTTGGCGCGCATCCCCGTGCGGGTGGAACTCGCCTCCGAGTTCCGCTACCGCGACCCCATTTTGGGGAAGAACGCCCTCGTCGTCGCCATCAGTCAGTCGGGCGAGACGGCGGATACGCTTGCCGCCGTGCGCGAGGCAAAGGCGCGGGGCATACGGACGCTTGCCATCGTCAACGTGCGGGGCTCGTCCATCGCGCGCGAGGCGGATAAGACGGTCTATACCTTCGCGGGGCCCGAGATCGCCGTCGCCACCACCAAGGCGTACAGCGCCCAACTCGCCGTGGGATACCTCCTCGCCCTCGAATGGGCGCGCATCGCGGGGCGCATCGATGACGTGCAGTGCGCCGCATATATCGAGGAACTGCGCAACCTTCCCCAAAAAATTGCGAGCGTCATCGAAAACAAGGACGCGATCCAAAAATTCGCGGCGGAGAATTCCACCGTCACCGATGTCTTCATGATCGGGCGGGGCATCGACTACGCCGCCTGCCTCGAAGGGGCGCTCAAACTCAAAGAGGTGAGTTACGTGCACACCGAAGCATATGCGGCGGGCGAACTCAAGCACGGCACCATCAGCCTCATCGAAAACGGCACCGTCGTGTTCGGCGTCCTCACCCAGAGCGAAGTGCTGGAAAAGACGGCGAGCAACCTCGAAGAGGTTCGAACGCGCGGCGCCTCCATCGTCACAGTCTCCTTCGAGGGGGAGAAGACGGCCGAGGCGAAATACGCCTTCCACGTGCCGCGCACGGACGAGTTGTTCGCGGCGAGCCTCTCCGTCATCCCCCTGCAACTTTTGAGTTACTACGTGAGCCTGCAACGCGGTCTCGACGTCGATAAACCCCGCAACCTCGCCAAGAGCGTAACAGTAGAATGAATACACCGGACAAAACACAAATGAAACACCGCAACAATCCCGTCAAAATCGGGACGATCTTACTGCTCGTCTTTTGCGACCTCGTCGCCATCTTCCTCTCCATGATCATCGCTCTGGCGACGACGAAGCAGGGCACCTACATCTTCCGCATCGGCTTCTTGTATTGGGCGCTCCTCAACATCGGCGTCGTCTACGCGAGTTTCTTCCTGCTCCGCATCTACTTCATCATCATGCGTTCGGCGGGCATCTTCGATTCCATCAAGATGTACGCCGCCGTGCTCATCGTCTGCGCCGCAAACATCATCTTTGCGTGGGCAACGCCCTATCTGGACTTTGAAACGGGCTTCATCTTCTCCGTCGTATTCGCCAATTTCGTCATCATCATCCGCTTTGTCCAGCGCATCTCCCTCGCCATCAAATATATGGTGCACAGGTATTCGGCGGGCAGGGTACGCGCCATGATCGTCGGCGCGGGCAGCGCAGGCACGAGCCTCATCCGCGAGATCCAATCGACGGACAAGATAGACTATCTCCCCGTCTGCCTCGTGGACGACGACGAGAGCAAACTCGGCAAGACCATTTCGGATATCAAAGTCGCGGGCACGACGGCGGAGATCCCCGCCCTCGTCGAAAAGTACCACGTCGCCGAGATCCTCATCGCTATGCCCTCGGTGCCCAAAAAGGAGATCAAGCGCATCTTTGAAATTTGCAACGCCACCAAGTGCAACGTCAAAATTTTGCCGGGCGTCTACCAGTTCGTCAGCGGCGAGGAGACGGTGGAAAAACTGCGCGAGGTGGAGATCTCCGACCTTCTCGGCAGGGAGCAGGTGCGCGTCGATCTCGATGAGATCAACGGGTACGTCAAAGGTCAGACTGTGCTCGTCACGGGGGGCGGCGGCTCCATCGGGAGCGAACTCTGCCGCCAGATCGCGGCGAGCGCGCCGAAGCGCCTCGTCATCGTGGACATCTACGAGAACAACGCCTATGACATCGAGCAGGAATTAAAGCGCCATTTCCCCGAACTCGCCCTCACGGTGCTCATCGCCAGCGTCCGCGACGAGGGGCGCATGGAGGAGATCTTCAAGGAGTACCGCCCCGACATCGTGTTCAACGCCGCCGCGCACAAGCACGTTCCCCTCATGGAAGTGAGCCCCAACGAGGCAGTCAAAAACAACGTGTTCGGCACCCTCAACTGCGTCCGCCTCTCGGATAAATACGGCGTCAAGACGTTCGTGCAGATCTCTACGGATAAGGCGGTCAACCCCACCAACGTGATGGGGGCGACCAAGCGCATTTGCGAGATGATCATCCAGACCATCGGGCGGCACAGCAAGAATACCAACTTCGTCGCCGTGCGGTTCGGGAACGTGTTGGGCTCCAACGGCTCCGTCATTCCGCTCTTCAAAAAGCAGATCGCGGAGGGCGGGCCCGTCACCGTCACCGACCCCAACATCATCCGCTATTTCATGACCATCCCCGAGGCCGTCCAACTCGTCTTGCAGGCGGGCGCCTACGCCAAGGGCGGGCAAATTTTCGTGCTCGACATGGGAGAACCCGTCAAAATTTACGACCTCGCCGTCAACCTCATCAAACTTTCGGGCTTGGAACCGGGCACGGACATCGAGATCAAGTGCACGGGGCTGCGTCCCGGCGAAAAACTCTACGAGGAGCGCCTCATGGACGAAGAGGGGATGCAGACGACGGCGCACGGGCTCATCAGCATCGCGCGTCCCATCGAACTCGACGAGAAGTTCCTTTTACAGATGCTCGAGGAACTTTGGAAGGTCGCCCACGCGGAGACGGAGGACATCCGCCCCGTCATCGCCAAACTCGTCACCACCTACCACTACGCGCCCCCGCAGGCTTAAGAGGAAAAAAGAAGCGCGCCGCGGCAGAATGCCGCGGCGCACTTTCCATATTTTATTTATACATTAAACCGGAACAGCACCACGTCGCCGTCCTTCATCACGTAGTCCTTGCCCTCGGAGCGCACCTTGCCCTTTTCGCGCGCACCGTTATAGCCGCCGCACTCCAAAAGCGTCTCGTAGTCCACGACCTCGGCGCGGATAAATCCCTTTTCAAAGTCGGAGTGAATTTTCCCCGCCGCCTGCGGCGCCTTGGTGCCCGCCGTAATGGTCCACGCGCGGGTCTCCTTTTCGCCCGCCGTCAGGTAGGAGATGAGCCCCAACAGGCTGTACGAAGTCTTGATGAGTTTACTAAGGCCGCTCTCTTTCAGCCCGAATTCCTCCAAAAACACGGCGGCGTCGTTTGGGTCCATCTCGGCGAGTTCGGCCTCCGTCTTGGCGCACACCACAATGACGCCCGCATTGTGCTTCGCGGCGTACTGCTTCACTTTTACGACGAGGGGAAGCGTCTCCTCGTCCGCGCCCATGTCCTTCTCCGCGATGTTGGCGCAGTAGACGACGGGCTTTGCCGAGAGCAAGAACAAATTGTCGAGCAAAATCTTCTCGTCCTCGCTTACGGCAAGCGACGAAGCGGGCTCCTCGGCCTCCAAATGGGCTTTGAGCCTTTCGAGAAAGGCAAACTCCGCGGCGGCATTCTTGTCCGCCCCGCCGCGCGCCGCGTTCCTGATGCGGTCCTGCCGCTTTTCCACCGCCTCGATGTCGGCGAGGATGAGTTCCAAGTTGATGGTTTCGATGTCCCGCACGGGGTCTACGGTGCTCTCCACGTGGGTGATGTTTTCGTCCTCGAAGCACCGCACGACGTGCACGATGGCGTCGCACTCGCGGATATGGGAGAGGAACTTATTGCCCAGTCCCTCGCCGCGGCTTGCGCCCTTCACGAGCCCCGCAATATCCACAAATTCGATGACGGCGGGCGTCACTTTTTTGGAGGAATACAGCGCGGCGAGACTATCCAGCCGCTCGTCGGGCACCGCCACGACGCCCACATTGGGCTCGATGGTGCAGAAGGGATAGTTCGCGGCCTCCGCGCCCGCCTTGGTGATCGCATTGAACAGGGTGGATTTGCCTACATTGGGAAGTCCCACAACGCCTAATTTCATAACTTGCTCCTTGTCTGAACAGCGCTATTCTACCATAAATTTCCGCATAAGGCAACCGAATGACTTGCCCATCGCGCCAAAAAGTTATATAATGGAGAAAGTCAAGGAGCGAGTATGGACTATAAGGCTTACATTGCAGAGCACATTCACGTCGAGGGCGTCGCGGCGGCGGAGATCGCCGAGGCGATTGCCGTTCCCCCCGATGCCTCCATGGGCGACTACGCCCTGCCCTGCTTCAAATTCGCAAAAATCTTGCACAAGTCTCCCGCCGTCATCGCGCAGGAACTTGCCGCAAACTACCCCGCGGACGAGGTCGTCACGCAGGTCACGGCGGTGAACGGCTACCTAAACTTCCGCCTCAACCAAAGTGCGCTCGCCGCCGACTTCTTCCGCACCTTCGAGGAGGAAGAAAAAGGCGCGGGCTACGGTTCCTCCCAAGAGGGCGCCGGCAAGACGGTGTGCATCGACTATTCCTCGGTGAACATCGCCAAGCCCTTTCACATCGGGCACCTTTCCACGACGGTCTTGGGCGCCGCGCTCTATCGCATCTACCAATATTTGGGGTACCGCGTTGTCGGCATCAATCACCTCGGCGACTACGGCACCCAGTTCGGCAAACTCATCTCCGCCTACAAAAAGTGGGGCGTCAAGGAGGAAGTGGAGCGGGGCGGCATCCACGCCATCAACGACCTCTACGTCCGCTTCAACGCCGAGGCGACGGAGGAGATGGAAGCCGAGGCGCGCGAAAATTTCCGCCTCATCGAGAGCGGGGAGAAAGAGGCAAACGCCCTCTTCGAGTGGTTCAAGTCGCTCACCATGCGCTACGTCGGCAAAATTTACGATAGGCTCCACGTCACCTTCGATAGTTACGCGGGCGAGCGCTTCTACATCGATAAGATGCAGCCCGTCATCGACGAACTGAAACATAAGGGGCTGCTCGTCGAGAGCCAGGGCGCGCAGGTCGTCGATCTCGAAGCCTACGGAATGCCGCCCTTTATCGTCCTGCGCTCGGACGGCGCGTCTCTGTACGCCACGCGCGACCTCGCCGCCGCCTTCTACCGCAAAAAGACGTACGACTTTTATAAGTGCCTCTACGTCGTCGCCTATCAGCAAAATTTGCACTTCAAGCAACTCTTCAAGGTGCTTGAACTCATGGGCGAGGATTGGGCGAAGGACATGGTGCACGTCGCCTACGGCATGGTCTCTTTGGAGGACGGCGCCATGTCCACCCGCAAGGGCAAGGTGGTGTGGCTGGAGGACGTCATCGACCGCTGCGTCGAAAAGGCCGCAAAGGTGCTCGAAGAGAAGAACCCCGCCCTAGAAAACAAGGCGGACGTCGCCGAAAAGGTGGGGGTGGGCGCCGTCATCTTCGGCGCGCTCTACAACAATAAAATTAAGGACATCGTCTTTTCCTACGATAAGGCGCTCAATTTCGACGGCGAAACCAGCGTCTACGTGCAGTACACCTGCGCACGGTGCGCCTCGGTACTTGAAAAGGTCAAGGATCTCCCCATGGGCGAACGGGCAAATGCGCCCATCGGCGAGAGGGAGTTCGAACTCATCCGCGCGCTCGGGGGCTTCCCCGATGCGGTGAAGGCGGCGGCGAGAAACTACGAGCCCAGCGTCATCGCGCGCTGGTGCGTGGATACGGCGCAGGTCTTCAACAAGTTCTACCTCGACTGTAAGATCGCGCAGGCGGAAACAAGCGATTTGCGCGCCCTCCGCGTAAGCCTTACACGGGCGACGCTCACATCTCTCACGCGCGGGCTCGGGCTCCTCGGCATCGGCGTCCCGGAGAAAATGTGATGCAGGCAGTCTTTTTCGATTTGGACGGCACCCTCCTCGATACCCTGCCCGACATCGCCTTCTCCCTCAACGAGGCGCTTGCCGCCTTCCGCTATCCCGCCCGTACGCTCGCCGAGGTGCGCACCTTCGTGGGGGATGGGGCGAAAAAACTCGTCTCCCGCGCCCTGCCGCAGGGGGCGGATGCGGACGAAGTCTACGAGGCGTTCCATAAAAACTACGGCGCGAGCACCCACAGCCGCACCAAGCCCTACGCGGGCATGGCGGAACTTTTAACCGCCCTCAAAGCCCGCGGAATAAAACTTGCCGTCGTCACCAACAAGCCGCAGGAGGCGGCCACAACCTCCATCGAAAAGTTCTACCCCGCGCTCTTCGACTACGTCGGCGGCGACAGCGGAATGTTCCCCTGCAAGCCAAACCCCGCCCTCACCCGCTATGTCGCGCTCTCGCTCCGCGTACCGCTCTACGATTGCGTCTTTGTGGGCGACGGCGAGGCGGACGTCCTCACGGCGAAAAACGCGGGCATGAGGAGCATCTCCGCCCTCTGGGGCTACCGTACGCGCGAACAACTCACCGCCGCGGGCGCCACGACCTTTGCCCAAACGCCCGCAGATCTCACAAAAATTCTCGAAACGCTCCTATCCCCGTAGGCGCGTTTTCCTTTTACCCCGCATCTCTCTTTTATCTCTGTTCCTCTTTTTCAATTGGGGGACGTCTTTTTCTCTCCGCCGTTCTCTTCTCAACAGGGGGCTTTTTTCTCCGTGACGCAACTTCCTCATTTCCCCACCCCGCATTCTCTTTCCTCCCCGCACTTTTCTCACTCTCTTTTCTCAATGGGGGGACGTTTTTTCTCCCGTAAACCTCAAAGAACTTCTCGAAAATCTTTGGGAAAATGATTGATATTCGGTTCCGACTATGCTATAATTCTTACAGAACAAAAATTCAAGATAAAGGAGATAAAACCATGAAAAGATGTGCCATTTGCGGCGAGATCGTCGCGGACGACGTGACGGAGTGCCCCGTCTGCCATGCCAAGAAGTTTGTACCCGTCGAGGAGGCGAAGTTCGCTTGCGAGCACCATGTCGGCGACGGCAGGGTGGAGGATAAGGAAGTGATGGACGGCCTTCACGCCAACTTCCAGGGCGAGTGCACCGAGGTCGGTATGTATCTTGCCATGTCCCGCGTCGCAGAAAGGGAGGGCTATCCCGAGATCGCCGAAGCCTACAAGCGCTACGCCTTTGAGGAGGCAGAACACGCGGCGAAGTTCGCAGAACTTCTCGGCGAAGTCGTCACCGACAGCACCAAGAAGAATTTGGAACTCCGCGCGGCGGCGGAAGCGGGCGCCTGCGAGGGGAAACTTGCGATCGCCAAGCGCGCCAAGGAACTCGGCTACGACGCCATTCACGATACGGTGCACGAGATGGCGAAGGACGAAGCCCGCCACGGCGCCGGCTTCAAAGGCCTTCTCAAGCGCTACTTCAACGCGTAAAAGCGGTTACCGCGTCATTCTGCCCCGCCCGTTCTCCGCGTCATTCTGAGGGAGCGTAGCGACCGAAGAATCCCGAACAACGAAGTCCACCCGCGCAACTAAACCAAAGAAGAAGGGGGCGAGCCCATGGGCTCGCCCCTCAAATTATTTATCTCAAAACGAGAAATTCCACCAAATATATGCAAGCGGATAGGTGCAGGCCGCGTTGTGCTTCTTCTCATAGAGCGCACAGAGAAGGCGCTTGCGCTCCTCCCGTACGTTTTTCCGGAATCGACGCATTTCATTGCGGTAATTGTCACATTTTTTGCGGTAATCGTCGCACTTTTTGCGGTATTCTTGCCGAGACTGTACCCGATACTCGCGGAGCGCCTCGCGGTAACGGACTTGGCTGTCGCGGTATGCCGGTACGGTGGTATTGCGGTATTCATCCATGGCGGCACGGTACGCCGCTACATATTCGGGATGGTGCTCCTTCATGAGTTCGACTGCCTTGTTGAATTGCGGCAACGTCTCGTTGTAATACACCGCAAGTTCCTGTTTGGAATAATCCTTGGGCTTCGGCGGCGCGGGATAGGGGTACTGCGCAATCACGTAGGGCTTTGCGGGTTTGGTGGGTTTGACGGGTTTTTTCAGCGAGACCCGCTTGCTCGGCTTTTGAGGTTTATAGGGTTTATTGATTTTCGCCACAGGGAACCCTTCCTCTTCGTCGAGTTTATACCGCGCCACCAAAACACCGATTTGCGCGGCGGCAAACACAACGGAAAGGACGATCGCCGCAATCAGCCCGCCCTGCAACAGGGAGGCATTCCCCACTTTTCCCGCCATGATGCTGGCGCAAATGAAGATGGGAAGATAAAACACGAACGCACCGTATTGGAGTACGGAATACGCCCTGCTCGTAAACAGTAGCGCGAGGGAAAATACGAACCCGACGACGGCAAATGCGATGAGCGCAGCGGCACAATTGTAGAAAATGGGCTCCGCCAGTTCTTTCAAGTCAATATGGTCGTACACGGTAAAGGAAAGCATCTCTTCTCCGTAGGCGGGCGCGGCGTACAGCCCGAGCATGAGCACGGTGAACACGAGAAGCAGGGCGGTGGGTACAAAGCGGAAAAAGAGTTGTCCGTTTTTCTTGAAAGAAGCCGCAATATTATTGAAAATCACCGCAAGTGCGGCAATGCCGATATCATCGCCCGTCTTGTGTAAGATGACGAGGGAAACGGCTTGCCCCGCCGCAAACAGCACGGGGAATATGAGCAGGCAAATAAGCCCCGCTTGGATCGCTTGCGGCGCAATGCTTTGGGCGACCTTGCCCATCATGATGCAGTCGATCAACGCGATGGGCAGATAAGCGCAGAGGAAACCGCCGAAGCGGAGGAGCGGAATGCGGCGGCCAAGGAGTGCCTCAACGCTCGCATAACAGAATCCGACGACGGCAAACAGGATGAGCGACACGGTACAGCCGTAGAAGACGGGGTCTACCATCTCTTTCGGCAAACTTACATGGTCATAGATCGTGAAGGCCAACAAATCGTCACCGTAGGCGGGTGCGGCGTACAGCCCGAGCATCAACACGGAAAATACGGCAAGTAGCGCGGCGGGCAAAAGGCGCAAAATCAGTTTTCCGAGCGTATTTTGCACTTCTTTCCCGCAGTTCGGGCAAAAGTTCCCCTCAAAATCCGCACCGCAATTGGTACAATGGTTCATAAAAATACCCCCTCGGCCGAGAGCCGCCCGACAGGAAAGGTATACCTTTTTTCAAAAAAAGTCTTGACATCTTTTTCTACCGATATTATAATAAAATCAATAAAATTTGTCGAAAGTCGCACAAAAATTTGTTGTCAGGAAAGGTATACCTTTCTTGATTTTTTTTGGCATATACAGCGCCTTTTTTCAATATCGGGAGTTACGATGAAGAGAGGAGGCAAAAGAGGTGACGTACGGCTATGCAAGAGTTTCCGCCGCCGACCAGAATTTGGAGCGGCAGACGGAGCAGTTGAAGAATTTCGGCGTGGAGCCCAAAAATTTATTTTGCGAGAAGAAGAGCGGCAAAGATTTCTGCCGCGAGGAGTACCTGCGCATGAAGCGCAAGTTGAAGAAGGGAGATGTACTCGTCATCAAGTCCATCGACCGTCTCGGGCGCGACTATCGCGGGGTGCTCGCCGAGTGGGGCGCGCTCACTAAGGAGAAGGAGGTAGATATCGTCGTGCTCGATATGCCCCTTTTGGATACGCGCGAGCAGCATTCCCTCATCGGAAAGTTCATCGCCGATATCGTGTTGCAAATTTTATCCTTCGTGGCGGAGAACGAGCGCGCCAATATCCGTGCGCGGCAGGCGGAGGGCATCGCGCTCGCCAAGGCGCGCGGCGTCCACATGGGGCGGCCGAAAAAGACGATGCCCGAAAGTTTTTTGAACGCCGCAAAACTCTTTTCCGAGAACAAACTCACCCTCACGGAGGCTCTCGCGGCAACGGGTCTCAAACGCCAGACCTTTCTCTACCACTGCCGCCGCTCCCGCTGACGAGGTCTCAAACGCCAAATTTTTCTCCACCCCAGCCGCCGCCCCCGCTAACGCCTCTTATCCTTATACACTCTCCCCGCGCATCGCCACCCGCCCGTTTACCGCGTCCTTCTGCCCCGCTCGTTTTAACGCGTCATTCTGAACCCCCCTTGTGGGGGTGAAGAATCCCGAACAACGAAGTCCGACTTGCCCCCTCCTTGGGAGGGCGATAGGGGGGCAGCGTCCGCCCCCGCCGTCTTCTCCTACCGAGCCCGCCGCCCGTCCGCATTTGCGGACGGGCGGCGGGCATCCTGTGCGCGAAGCAATTTTTCAACCCATTCTTTGAAAAAATCGCTCTATTTTGTGAAATTTAATCAGTAGAGTTCAAAATTCACACTCTACTCACAGTAGAACTCTTGACAAACGGCACATTTTGCGGTATAATCGTGCCCATGGAAGAACAGGATCAGCTTGCCGTCGTCATCGGGAAGAACATCATGCGCCTTCGCAAAATGGCGAACATGACGCAGCTCGATCTCGCGGAAAAATTAAACTATTCCGATAAATCCATCTCCAAATGGGAACAGGGCAACGGCATTCCGGACGTGCGCAATCTCATTCGCCTCGCCGAACTTTTCAACGTCGCGGTGGATGACCTCGTCAAGGAGCATCCCGAAAAGGAGGTCTTGCCCCGCAACACCAAACTACTCCGCCGCGTCATCATCCTCATGCTGTCGGTGGGGCTGTGCTGGCTCGTCGCCGTCGTGGGGTTTGTCCTCTTCGGCATCTTCGCGCCGCAGATCCCCTACGCGTGGCTCGCGTTCCTCTTTGCCGTGCCGGCGTCCGCCGTCGTCGTCCTCGTATTCAGCTGTATTTGGGGCTGGAAGTGGGCGCGCATCGTCTCGCTCTCCGTCCTCATCTGGACGGTTCTCGCCGTCGTCTACGTCACATCCTACGTCTACGGGCACGATATTTGGCTCATCTTTCTCATCGGTGTGCCCCTGCAAGTTTTGGCGCTCTTCTTTTTCGTATGGTGGAAGCGCGCACACACATTTCGTTTTTTCCGAAGAAAATAAATCGCGGCGCGCCCCACGGCGCGCTTTTTCAAAGGTGACTTCATGAAGATCATTCCGCTTCCCCCGTCGGAGGAAAAGAGAGAGAAAAAACGCGCCGCGCTTCACCGCGGCACCGTCGCGTACTCGGTGGGCGTCGTCATCTGCGCCGTCGCCGCCATCCTGCTCGCCTTGGGGCTGTTTATCGCCGTCATCGTGTTCGAGTTCAAGAGTGGGCTACAAGATTCCCTTCTCTACATCCTCGTCGGCGCGTTTGCGGGCGGCGCGATTTTTTCGGCGCTCGCGGCGTTCGGGCTCAATGTGGCGGGGAGAAGCCACAGGGACGCCGAACTCGACTTCTGCGAGCGGTGCGACGGGGCGGAGAGTTTCTACGTCGGCGAGGGCACCCTCGTCACGTTTGAGGAGGCAGGGGTGCGCATCCACGGCGACCGCGCGGGCGGGCGCGAAATTTCCGTGCCCTATTCCGAGATGCGCTTCTTCTCGGTGTGTACGAGGCGGCTCCCGCGCGAGAAGGGCTTGTGGTCGGTCGTCCTCGAGATCCCCGCGCAGTACCTCTCCAAGAGCGGCAAGGCGGAGAAGGACGCAAGCCCCGCTCTCGTGCAGACGGACGCCAAGCCCCGCCTCTACGAAACGCTCGCGCGCCGCGGCCTCGCCCTCCTCGGCGAGCGCGCCCCCGAGACCCGTCCCGCCCCAAAACCCCAAACCGAACCCCAAACTTCCCCCGAAAACGGCGAAAAGCGGCGCTTTACCCGCCTTGCGGCATTCGATCTGCCCGACCCCGCCAAGCGCAAGACCGCGCTCTTCAGTGCGGCGGTGGGCGGCGTGATGCTCGTAGGCGGCGTACTCGTCGCCGTCTTTTGGCAGATTTTATTCGGGTCGCTGCTCGCCGGCCTCGGCTTCCTGCTCGTGGGGCGCGCCGTAGTTACTTTCCTCCGCGCCAAGGGCACCCTCGGCGTGTACGAAGAGGGGCTCTATTGGCGGGACACGGGCAATGTGGACAGCGTATTTTTGAAGTGGGAAGAAATACAAAAAATCACGGTGGAGCAGAGCAGGGGCGTCGCGCTCTACAGGGTGCAGTGCGCGTACGGCGCCTATCACTTCCCCGCCGTCGCGGGCTCGGAGGAATTTCTGCGGGAAAAACACCCCGAAAAGATGGGGGACTGAAAATGCGGGAGTTGAAAGTTCACGCAATTTACCGCCATTTCAAGGGCAACCGCTACTACGTGGAGGGCGTCGCGCGGGACAGCGAGACGGGCGAGGAGATGGTCGTCTACCGCGCCCTCTACGGCGACCGTTCGCTCTGGGTGCGCCCGCTCTCCGTGTTTTTATCCGAGGTGGACGGGGAGAAGTACCCGAACGCCCCGCAAAAGTACCGCTTTGAAGAGGAATAAACGCCTGTGCGGTTGCGCATCTGCGCGCCGCATGATATACTGTTAGGGCAAGGAGACGGCATGATCTGTTCGAGGTGCGGCAAGGAAACTTCGCAGATATACGTAACGCGCATGAGGGACGAGGATACCCGCCTCTCCCTCTGCCCCGAATGTCACCGTGCGCTCGCGCTGAACACGCACGGGCTTTTGCCGTACAATGAAGAGGAGAAGGCGAGCGGGGAGTGTCCCGTCTGCGGCATGGCGTACGAGGAATTCCGCCGCACGGGGCTCTTGGGCTGTGCCAACTGCTACCGCGCCTTCCGCCGCGAACTCATGCCCATCATCCAATCGGTGCAGGGCGATACGGTGCACCGCGGCAAGAAGCAGGAGAATATCCCCGAGGAATATTACGACCGCATCCGCACCCTCGTGGATCGCATTGACGGGCTGAAAGACAGCATCGAACGGGAGATGCGCCGCGGCGCCTACGCGCGGGTGAAGACGCTCAACGAGGCGTTGAAGGAGGCGGACGCCGACCTCAGGGACTTGAACCGCGAACTCGCGGACGGGAGAGAGTGATGGAGAAGAGAGCCTACGAGAGCGTGGCGGTCTCCTCGCGCATCCGCCTTGCCCGCAATTTCATGGATTATCCCTTCCCCGCGCGGCTCCTTTGCGACCCCCACGGGGAGGAACAGGCGCGCGAGATCGTGCGCATCGTCTCCGCCCAACTCGTGCGGCTGGAATCGTTTACGCCCTACGCTCTTGCGGGCATGAGCGAGGAGAAGTGCGAACTGCTCGCCGAGAAACATCTCATCAGCCGCGGGCTCATCGCCAACCGCCGCATCTCCTCCGCCCTCGTCTCCAAGGACGAGAGCATCTCCGTCATGGTCAACGAGGAGGATCACATCCGCGAGCAGTACTTCATCGACGGGTTTGATCTGACGCGCGCCTACGAGCGCGCGGGCGGCATCGACGACGTCATCTCCCACGCCATTCCCTTCGCCTACGACGAAAAACTCGGGTACCTCACGGCGTGTCCCACCAACGTGGGAACGGGGCTTCGCGCCTCCGTCATGCTGTTTTTGCCCGCCGTCTCGCGGCGGGGAAAGATGCGCGAACTTGCAAAGACGCTCACGGATCGGGGGCTCACGGTGCGCGGCGCGTTCGGCGAGGGGAGCGGCGCGGAGGGCGAACTCTTCCAAGTGAGCAACGAGGTGACGCTCGGGTTCTCGGAGGGGGAAATTCTCTCCGTCGTGGAGGACGCCGTGCGCTTCGTCGCGGAGCGGGAACTTTCGGAGCGCGAGCGGATGAAGAAGGAGGAGGGCGTCGCCCTCAAGGATAGCATCATGCGCTCCTACGGCATCCTCACCCACTGCTGCCGCTTGGAGATGGACGAGATGATGCAGCGCACCGCCGATTTGAAACTCGGCGTCGCCTTGGGATTTTTCGCGGACGCGCCGTCGGGCGTTGCCGAGCGGATGCGCGAGATCGATAAACTCTGCGTCTCCATGCGCCCCGCGGGCATCGATCGGCTCATCGGCGAAAAACTCGACGAGGCGGCGCAGAGCGAACGCCGCGCCGAATACACGGCGGACGCCATCCGCAACATGGAACTCGCCCAATAGGGCGGAAAAGGGAGGAACTAAGATGAACGCATCCGATCTTTCGGACGGACTCAATCAGGTCATCTACAACGCAAAGACGGCCGCGGAAAAATACGGCACGACGTACATCGGCAGCGAGCACTTGGTGCTCGGGATGCTCGCCGCGCCCGAGACGACGGCGGGCAAACTTCTCGCGGGCGCGGGCGTCGATTATAAGCGATATTTCGAAAAATTCAAGCGTTGCCTGCAACACGATGTGCCCGTCTACGGGTTCACGCCGCGCACCAAGCGGATGCTCGAGGAGGCCATGGGCTACGCCCGCCGCGGCGGCAGATACGATGCGCTCACCGATACCGAGCACCTCCTCTACGCCGTGCTGCAAACGCGGGAGTGCCTCGCCGTGCGCCTTTTAGAGAGCCTCGGCGTCGAGATCAATGTGCTGTCCCTCGAAGCGTGGCGCTTCATAGACGTCCCCGTGCCGTCCGCCGAGCCCGAAGATGAAGAAGAGGACGCGAACGAGGACGAGGGGGAGGGTGCGCCCAAGGTGAGCAGGGAGCGGCGCTTCCCCGATTTCGACCCGCCCGCCTCCTACAGGGGGAGCGAACTCGATGAGACCCTCCTCCAATACGGCGTCAACCTCACGCAACTCGCCCTCGAGGGCAAACTCGACCCCGTCATCGGGCGGCACAAGGAGATCGAAAAGGTCATCCAGATCTTATCCCGCCGCACCAAGAACAATCCCGTTTTGGTGGGCGAGCCGGGCGTCGGCAAGAGCGCCGTCATCGAGGGGCTCGCGCAGGCCATCGTGGAAAACCGTGTGCCCGAACTTCTCCGCGGAAAAATCGTGTATTCGCTCGACCTCACGGGGCTGCTCGCGGGCGCGCGCTACCGCGGCGACTTCGAGGGGCGGCTCAAGGGCGTCATCGATGCTATCCGCGCCAACCGCAATATCATTCTCTTCATCGACGAAATTCACATGATCGTGGGCGCGGGCGGCTCGCAGGACAACAACATGGATGCCTCCAATATCTTGAAGCCCATGCTCGCCCGCGGCGAACTGCAAACGGTGGGCGCCACCACCCTCGAGGAGTACCGCAAGTACATCGAAAAGGACGCAGCCCTCGAGCGCCGCTTCACCCCCGTCACCGTCGATCAGCCCACCGTGGAGGATACCGTCATCATCCTCACGGGGCTCAAGGATAAGTACGAGGCGCACCACAACGTCGTCATCACCGATGAGGCCATCGAGGCGGCGGCGAGCCTCTCCGACCGCTACATCACCGACCGCTTCCTGCCCGACAAGGCCATCGACCTCATCGACGAGGCGGCAAGCAGGGCGCGGCTCAATTCCTTCAACGGACCCGTGGAACTGCACGAGGCGGAGGATAAATTGAAGCGCCTCGAAACGGCGCGCGAGACGGCGCGCAAGTGGCGCGACGAGGCGAAGTTCAACCAGCTTTCCAAGGAGATCGAGGAGACGAATGCCGAGATCGAGCGCATGGAGGACGAGTGGAACCAAAAGCGCAACGATACGCACATCACGATAGGCATGGAGGAGATCGCCGCCATCGTCTCCGACCGCACGGGCGTCCCCATTTTGAAACTCACCGAGGCGGAGAGCGAAAGGCTCATGCACCTTGAAGAGGAACTGCACAGCCGCATCGTGGGGCAGGAGGAGGCCGTCTCCGCCGTCGCCCGCGCCATCCGCCGCGCCCGCGCAGGGCTCAAAGACCCCAACCGTCCCATCGGCTCGTTCATCTTCGTCGGACCCACGGGCGTCGGCAAGACCGATCTAAGTAAAGCGCTCGCCGAGAGTATGTTCGGCGACGAGCGGCTGATGATCCGCCTCGATATGTCCGAGTACATGGAGAAGGCGTCCGTCTCCAAACTCATCGGCGCGCCACCCGGGTATGTGGGATTTGACGACAACCAATCGGGGCTTCTCACCGAGCGCATCCGCAGAAAGCCGTACTCCGTCGTCCTCTTCGATGAAATTGAAAAGGCGCACCCCGACGTGTTCAACATCCTGCTGCAAATTCTCGACGACGGCAGGCTGACCGACAACAAGGGCAGGGTGGTGAGTTTCAAGAATACCGTGCTCATCATGACCTCCAACGTCGGCGCCCACGCCGTGAAGGAGCCCGCGCTCGGGTTCTCCTTCGATAGCGACAGCCGCGAGTACGAGGACATGAAGGAGAACATCGAAGCCGCTCTGAAGCAGCAATTCCGCCCCGAATTTTTGAACCGCCTCGACGACATCATCATCTTCCATAAACTCTCCAAATCGGACGCCGCGAAGATCTGCGATAAAATTCTCATGGGGCTCGAAAAGCGATTGGAGGAGCGGGGCATGACTTTGAAGGTGAGCGCCCGCGCGAGGAGCAAACTCGTGGACGAGGGGTACAGCGAGGAATTCGGCGCAAGGCCGTTGAAACGCGCCGTCCAAAAACTTGTGGAGGATAGATTGTCCGAAGAAATTTTGCAGGGCAACGTCCGCCCCAACTCCGCCATCGTCGTCGATGAACAGGACGGCAAGATCGTCTTTTTGCAGGAATAATTGAGGGGATTTTCGGAAAAATTGCAAAAATTCCGAGGCGAAATTTCGTAGATTTGCAGAAAATTTTTACGGTTTTGCGGGCGGAATTTCGTAAAATCGCAAGAAAAACTGCGAAAATTTGCGTACGGAATTTTTGCGGAAAACGAAAAATTTTTATTCAAAACATTATAAATTTTACCATATAAAAGTTCCCTGTCGCGCGGGTGCGCGGCCGCCGCCCTCGCGGCGCCCGCGCCCCGCGCGACAGGGAACTTTTTTCTTTCGCCGCCGCTCTCGAACCTGCTCACTTTCCTCTTCACAATGTAATAATATCATGAAAATTTTCCGCTTTGCGGGATATGTGACACACTTTTTGCAAAAAGTTAAAAAAATTTTTTGCCCCTCCCCCTGCGCCCCTCCCCGCGCGCTTTGCGCACGGGGAGGGGGATCATATAGGAAGGAGCGAGGGGACAAGAAATAGGGGGCGAGGGGTGTGAGTAGACGTGGGGAAAAGATACGCTCGCCCGCCGCCCGTCCGCAAAAGCGGACGGGCGGCGGGCTCGGTATGAGGGGCAGGCGGTATGAGACGGGGCGGGGTAAAAATACGCGCCGCCGCGGCTCTTTGAGCCGCGGCGCGTTCGGTATGAGGGTGGGAAGCGCGCGGGGCTCGGTGTGAGGAGCGGACTTCGTACGCGGGCGAGAGGGGCACCGAATGAGAGACGTAGATGATTTTTTAAGGCTGAGGCTCGACGAGGATGCGGAAAGTTTGACCGTTCGTGAAAACAAGCACGAGAGTGCCGTCCTCCTCTTTGACGTCTGCTTCAAATATGCCGTCCGTCAACAATTTCAAGTCCAATAAAATTTGCTCTTTGGTTACTTCGTACTTCTTTTGTTCCATGGTTTTTCTCCTTTGAGTATTTCAAGACAGTACTTCCTGTCTCGCTATTCGTAATTCTATTTTATACCAAACAGGACATAATGTCTATGGATCAAAGGGGAGATAATTTGTCGAAACCATGGAACTTATGTCGAAATTTGCCGAACGGCTTGATGAAGTAACGTTCGACACACACTTAAATGGAAAAGAACTCGCTTTGGCGGTCGGTGTGAGACCCACTACGGTCTATAATCTTTTGAATGGGAAAAGACAGCCGAGCATAGAAGTACTTGTTCGTTTTGCTGATTATTTTAAGGTTTCCACCGATTATCTTCTCGGCCGTGAACCCGAAAGAGCGATAACTACGTTCAAAAAGCGTCCGCCGTGGAAAGAACAAATCGCTTTTCTTCTCAAACATTACGGCGTGACAAAGTACCGCCTCTGCAAAGACGTTCCCATTACGCACTCCATTATCTTTGCGTGGCAACGTGGCTCCATTCCCAACCTCGATTATGTTTTGCGGCTCGCCGATTACTTCGGGTGCAGTGTGGACTTCGTGCTCGGAAGAGAAAAATAATTGGCGGGTGCAACGCTCGGCGTGGCGATTGTTCCGAGATTTTGGGTTTATCGTTGACGGGCGAGGTGCAACGCTATACGGGTCGCTTGCTCCTGTGCGCGCTCCCTCGTCGGCGCAAACTCCGCTTTGAGCGCTTTTTCTACGAAAAAGTGCAAATGCGCTCCGTTGCGCCTCCTCCCCTCGTTTCCCAAAAAATCTTTGCTACGCAAATCTTTTTTGGGAGCCCTGTTTTAAGTTCCTCCTCATTCGTGTATGCGGCGTAACGCATACACGAATGAGGAGGCTCAGCCGCTCCGCGGGTGGAGCGGTGCACCATGCTCAACAGCCCAGTGGGCTGTGCCCCGCGCGCACCATTGTCTACTAAGCGCGGCACGTAGTAGCGCACCGCGACAGGAGCGCTGGAGGGCGCGTCCCGCCCGCACTATTTTCAACCAAGAGCGGCACGAGCCGCAGGCGAAGTACGGGGTTTGCGGCGGTTCCTGCCGACGCAAATGGGTAGCGGCAAAATGGGCGATGATGATAGAATTTTGCCGTCGGTAGGATATAAGAAAAACGGGACGGTGAAAAAATAGGAGAGAGGAAAAAATTTGCGCCCCGCGGCTTGAAGAGCCGCGGGGCGCATAAATTTGTGCGATGAGCAGGTCTTTTAGGGCTTCATCATGAGGTCGATGAGTTCCCAGCCGCGGGGGATGAAGAGACCCGTCTTTGCGGCCTCTGCTTCGTCGTAGGAAGCGGCGCCGTTGCCCGTCTTTTTGCGGCTATCGTATAACAAAAACGGAATAGGGTCGGAGGTGTGCGTCTTGAGGGCGATGGGGGTGGGGTGGTCGGGGCAGAGCAAAATGGCAAAGTCCTCACCCGCGGCGGAAAGGCGCGAGTAGACCGTCCTCACGACTTCGTCGATCTGCTCGATGCAGTAGACCTTCTTTGCGACGTCGCCGTGGTGGCCGCACTCGTCGGGCCCCTCCATGTGGACGTAGACGTAGTCGTAGCCTTCGAGCAGGGCGTCGGCGCAGGCGTTCGCCTTGCCCTGAAAATTGGTATCCCAATTGCCCGTGGCGCCTTCGACCTCGATGACCTTCATCTCGGCGAGCCGCCCGATGCCCTTCACGAGATCCACTGCCGAGATCACCGCGCCCTTTTTGCCGTGAAGTTCCTCAAACGGTTTCATGCGCGGCTTGGTGCCTTCCCCCCAAAACCAGACGGCGTTGGCGGGGTTCTTGCCCGCGGCGCGGCGCGCTGCGTTGATGGGGTGGGCGGCGAGGAGGCGGTTGGCCTCCTTCATGATATTGAGTAAATCGTCGGCGTTCTGCGGGAGATAGTCGGCGATCTTCCTGCCCGAAATGTCGTGCGGGGGCGTGAACGTGCCGCCCGTGACGCCCGTGGAGACGACGAGGCAATGGCGGTAGGAGACGCCCGCGTAGAGGGTGAAAATCTCGCTGTCGAACTTCTCTTTGAGGAAGGCGACGAGCTCCCGCGCCTCGGCGGTCGAAATTTCGCCCGCGGAGTAATCCACCATCGTCTTTTGGGCGAAGGGTTCGTCCTCGGAGAGGGTGACGAGGTTGCAGCGGAGGGTGGCGTCGGTGTCCTTCAAAGGGATGCCGATGCTCGCCGCCTCCAACGGGGAACGCCCCGTGTAGTAGAGGGCGGGGTCGTAGCCCATGACGGAGAGGTTGGCGACGTCGCTCCCCGGTTTGAAGCCCGCGGGCACCGTTTTGCAGAGCCCGACGAGGCTGCGCTTGGCGAGTTTGTCGATAAACGGCTTTTTGGCGAGTTGCAGGCAGGTTTTGCCTCCGCGGTCGGGCAGGGGGTAGCCCGCCATGCCGTCGCCCAAAATGACAGCGTATTTCATAGTTGCTCCTTATTCGTTCAAATTCCAATCGATGGGGGGAATATTGTGCGCCGCGAGGTAGGCGTTGGTTTTGGAGTAGTGGCGGCACCCGAAGAAGCCGTTGTAGGCGGAGAGGGGCGAGGGGTGGGCGCACTCCAACACGAGGTGTTTACTTGTATCGATGAGCGGCTTCTTGCGGCGCGCGTTGCCGCCCCATAGGATGAAAACGAGGTTGCGCTTTTGTTCGCTTAAAATCGAGATGACGCTATCGGTGAACCAACTCCAACCGCAGTTTGCGTGGCTGTTTGCCTGATGCTCGCGGACGGTGAGGGCGGTGTTCATGAGGAGGACGCCCTCCTTTGCCCACTTGGTGAGATCGCCCGAGCGGGGCGGGGGGAAGCCCAAATCGTCTTTGAGTTCTTTGAGCATATTCTCGAGCGACGGGGGCTTGGGGACGCCATCCTGCACCGAGAAGCACAGCCCGTGCGCCTGCCCGGGCTCGTGGTAGGGGTCCTGCCCGAGCAGCACCGCCTTGACATTTGCAAACGGCGTGTAGCGGAAGCAGTTGAAAAGGTCGTACATATCGGGGTAGACGATATAGTGCGAGTACTCGTATTTGAGGAACTCGCGGATCTTTTTGTAGCGGGGGTCGCCAAAGAGGGGGGCGAGGACTTCGTTCCAATCGCCGAGGTCTATCATATATTCTCCTTGCGAACCGCATATACGCGGCGCGATGCTTTGTCGGACTTGCGTTTTCCTCGGGTCATGTACGTCTTTGTACACTCCCCTTCGGAAATCCGCGTCCTCCTCGCCTCGCTTGCGTCTCTGCGGTTGACGTTATTCAAGTTTCTTTTAATATTGTGAGATACTTTTTGAGTTCTTCCTTTGCGGTGGGAAGGTCGTGGTCGAGATAGTTGCCGCACTCCTTGCGCGTGGCGCCGGGGATCTCATCGAGGGCGAGGGCGGCAAGGATGCCCTGTTTGATGAGTTCTTTCACTTCGTCGTAGGTTTTTCGCAGGGTGAGAAGATAGAACCCCGTGCGGCAGCCCATCGGCCCGAAGTAGACGATGTCGTCGCCGCCCAAGTTGCGGATTGTGGTGGCGAGCAGGTGCTCCACGGTGTGGAGCGCGGCGGGGCTGATATAGTCGCCCGCGTTGGGCTTTTTGAAGCGCAGATCGAAGGTGGTAATGTTGTTGGCGTCCGTGCGCGCGTGAAGCCCCGGTTGCAGGGCGTCGTGATCCTTTTCAAAGGAGGGGATCTTTTTCATAGGCTCTCCAAGATCTCTTTGAGGCGGGATTGGAGGGCGAGGAGGGCAGCAGCGCAGTTTTGGCGGAATTGCTCGGTGGTCGAGCCCGAGCCGTAGACGTCGGAGATGGTCTTCACCGAGACACAGGGCACGCCCGCATACCTGCACACCTCGGCAATGGCGCCCGCCTCCATTTCGCGGATATCGCAACCGAGAGAGAGGAGCAGGGCGTGGTCGGCGGGGGAATCGTTGAACCTGTCCCCCGTGCCCAAGGCGCGGCGCGGATAGGGGAGAGGGGGGCAGAAAAGGGGCAGAAAGTTCTCCGTTTCGCCGTCGAGCGTGCCCACGGGCAGGCCGTTGAGTTGCGTGCAGTCGAAATCGTACTGCACGGCCTTTTCGATGAGATACACTTCGCCCACCTCGGTATTTTCGGGCGCAAGGCCGCCCGCCGCGCCGAAATTTAAGACGACGTCCGCGCCCGCTTGAATGGCGGCGCAGGCTCCCGCAGCGGCGTTTACCTTCCCCACGCCGCAGACGACGAGGGCAACGTCTTTTCCGAACGCCTTGCCGGTGTAAACGGGCTTACCGAACAGCGTTTTGGTGTTTTCCACTTCCATGCTATCGAGGAGGAGGTCCGCCTCCCTGTCCATGGCGATCACACAACCGATCATTTTCTTTTCTCCTTTCGGATATTATAACAAGATTTTCGCAAAAACGCAAATAAACGCATACTTTTTTCGGGGAACGGCAAAACTTTCCGCATAAGGAGGGATGAATGAATCCGTTTGAATGTAAGCCGCAAAAGGCAGACAAGATTTTTACAAGTTGGAATAAGGTGCTCGTCAAGCCGTACAACAAGAACGAAGTGGACCCCTACACCCGTACACGCGTCATTTTGATGTCGGGCACGGAGTTTGAGAGTGTGCGCCTCTCCAACGAGATCACCCGCCACTGCGCCAACAACGATGTGCGCCGCCGCCTCGCCGTCATGCGTCGGGGGGAACAGATCCAGCAGAAGCGCGTGGCTTCTTTGAAGCCCGCCGACGAGAGCATCTTGGAGCACACGATAGGCTATGAGCAACTCGCCGTGGACCTCACCGCCAACCTCGCCATCACCGAGAAAAATTCCTACGTGAAAAAACAACTCGATTTCGCCCTTTTGGAAGATTTCGACCATCTGTACCGCTATTCCGACCTCATGGAACTCGAAAAGGGGGGCGACCCCGCCAAACTCGTGGGCGAATACACCGAGGTCATGCCCGGGCGGCCGACCGTCGCCGAGTACCGCCATCCGCACGACGACGTCAACTTTTATATCAACGGGTACCTGAACGACCTCAAAACCAAACTCAACATCAACATCATCACGGGCGCCGAGCAGCAGACGATGAACTACTATATGAACGTCGCCAACCTGTATGCTTCGCCGCTCGGCAGGAAGTTGTACAACGAGATCGCCATGATCGAGGAACAGCACGTGACGGGGTACGGGTGCCTCAAAGACCCCTGCATGACGCCGTGGGAGTGCCTCCTCATGAACGAGTACACCGAGTGCTACCTCTACTATTCGTGCTATATGGACGAGAAGGACGAGCGCATCAAGAAGATCTGGGAACAGCACTTCGAGGAGGAAGTCGCGCACCTGCACGAGGCCGCCGACCTTCTCAAGACCTACGAGGGCAAGGTGTGGCAGCAGGTGTTGCCCGAGGGCGGGGAGTTCCCCGAACTTTTGAAACTCCGCCCGCAGAAGGAGTATATTCGCAAAGTGCTTGAGAGTGTGCGCCTTACGGGCGTCGAGGAGGGCTGGGAGGAACTCAATAAAGTGCCCGACGGCTTCCGCTACTTCGGCTATAACAGTAAGATCAACGGCGACCCCGCGAGCGTGGGAACGCACATCGTCATCGATAAGACGGTGGCGGCGTATAAGTACGACTACCGCATCCAGAACAAGGAGCACCCCATCAAGGCGCTCACCGACAGGAAGAAGGACAACATCGACCTTGCCCGCGTCAAGGGGAAATAAAATTTTGTAAAGAAATCTTTATGGAAGGGGCGCTTTCGGGCGTCCCTTCTCCTTGACAGGCGGGGCGGTTTCGGATATAATAGTAATTGCCGAGGAAATTTCGCTATGATCAAAAACGCCCTGAAAAACTTCTTCAAGAATCTCATCTACGTCTTTGTCCCCATGGGCATCGTGTATCTCTTTTTCCTCATCGCCGTGTTTATTTTCATCGGCTCGCTCGTGCAGATCGCGGGAGCCATGCTCTCGGATGTGTTTTCCCTCATCGAAACTTCGGTGAGCGAATCGTCCGCCTCCGTCAACGACTTCTTTGCCTATGCCTTCGACCAACTGGAATGGAACGGCAGTTTCATCTACATGATCGTGCGCGCCTTCCAGACGAGGTGGCTCAGCAACACCGTAAAGGGCTTTTTGGAGACGCTCAACGTCTCTTCGGCGGGCTTCGGCGAGAGTTTCGACGCCATCATCGGCGACTTCATGGTGAAATTCGGCGCGATCATCTCCGCGGTCGTCATCCTGTGCGTCATCGGCATCGTCCTCGCCAACTTCCTCACCCGCGTCATCGTGCGCAAGAACACCGCAAAGCGCGGCATCAGGAAATTTGTCGTCGCGCATACCATTCTCCCCATCGTGCAGGCGCTGTTCGTCGTCGGCGCCGTCGTCGTGCTCATCCTCATCCGGTACTACGGCCTGCTCGTCGTTGCGGCGCTCCTCATCATGTCGTGCGTGTTCTCGCTCACCTCGTCGTGGGTCGTGCACCGCAGCGGAGACCTCAAACTCAAAGACGTCGTCACGATGCGCAATGTTTTGACGCACCTCGCCTCCGTCGGCGTGATCCTGCTTCTCAACGTCGGGCTCGCCGCCGCATTTTACGCCATCAACCCGCTGCTCGCCATCCTCATCATGATCCCCGTCATTTTGTATTCGCTGAATATCGTCGGGGTCAACACGGATAGTTTCGTCTGCGAGATGATCGACAAGAGGCGCGCGGCGGACGGGGCGGCTTCTGGGGAAGCCGAACTCACGGCGGGGGAACTTGCACCCGCGGAGGGCGTGGGGGTCGCCGAAGGCGCGGAGGGCACGAAAGCGGCGGAGATCGCTCCCGCGGAGGAGCCCAAAAAGGCGGCTGAAAAAGAGGCAAAAAAGCAGCCCAAAAAGGAGCCCAAAAAGGCGGCCGAAAAAGAGGCAAAAAAGCAGCCCAAAAAGGAGACCGCCGGATCTTCACGCCGCAAGAAAGACGAATAGGGCGCGGCCGCGCCGTAAACAGCAAAAAGAGCAGTCAACCGACCGCTCTTTTTTCATGCCGTTTTATGCCGTGTTTATGTTGATTTCATGCCGTGCGCAAAATTCAATCTTCGAGCAGGGTCAAAACCGCCCTTCGCTTCTCTTCGGAAGTGCTGCTCGAATTGCTCCGCGGGGTTTCCAAAATCCGTCCCATATTTTTCCAAATCCGTCCTAAACCCGTTTTTGAGCCGTTCCTCGGGGTGGGCGAGAAAACTTGCAATATTTTGAAAGATATGATATGATTGGAGAGGTTTTGTAACGTCGGATGAAAATTCGGGAGGAATATTTTATGAATGCTTGCGATAACCACAGACCTTGCCCGTGCACGTATGACTGTCCGCGCCACGGAAAATGCTGCGCCTGCGTGGCGCATCACCGCGACCACAACGAGGGCGTTCCGGGGTGCTTCTTCTCCAAAGAGGCGGAGGCGACCTACGACAGGAGCATCGAAAACCTCGCAAGGGACAAGGGGCTCTTATAAGTTTCGGGAAGAAAGCGCGCGAGGGGCGAGATGCGCTCCCTGCGGCTGGTATGAGGGGGAAATCGTGTCACCGCATTTGGCGCGGCGATTGTTCGTCCCTCATTCACGGCAAGGGCGGCCGTGGCGGCTCCCTCTCGAGGGGGTGCCGAGGATGACCCCGCCTCCTTTCCCTTTCGAGAGGGGAAAGGGGGCTTAAATCATGCTTTTGGCGCGCCATAATCTTGCAGAGAGCCGCGCCATGATCTTGTAAAGAATTGTTAAGATGTGATTTGACGCGGGGTTTCCCGCTTCCCATAAGCGCAAAAATGTGTTACAATATCCATGGAACGATGTACGGAAAATTCGTCGTATTCGCGGAGGTCGGATGAGAATGGTACGAGGACGAAAGAAGAGGCTCTTTATCGCGCCGGTTTTGTCGGCGCTCATTTGCCTGATGGGGGTCTGTGCGCTCCTTGCAAGTTGCGGGAGCGGGAAGGACGAGGCGATCACCGATATCCGTCAGCTGGACGAGCAGGGTCTGACCATGCTCGTCGTGACGCACGAGATGAAGTTCGCGCGGGACGTCTCCACGCGGGTGTTCTACATGGACGAAGGCATCATCTACGAGGAGGGGACGCCGAAGGAGGTGTTCGATTCCCCCAAGACCGAGCGTTGCCGCGCGTTTGTCCACCGCCTGAAGACCCTCCACATCGGTATCGCCTCCAAGAAGTTCGACTTTATCGAGGCGGTGGAGGACATCGACCGCTTCGCCCACAAGCAGCTGCTCGGCGCACGGCAACTCTACAAATATCAGCAGATCTTTGAAGAGTTGTGCGTGACCAACATCCTGCCCACCTTGCCGGACGATGGGTGCGATTTGAGTTTCGACGCCCTTTGCAGTGAGGACGGAAGCGAATGCGAAGCCGTCATCCGTTGGAGCGGGGAAGAGTTCGATCCGCTGACGCAGGGAGATGTGCTGAGCGCGTCCCTCGCCACCAACCGAACCAAGAGCAGCGCTCACGCCTATGCCGACGGCGTCAACACGGTGACCATCGTATTTTAAGTGTTTCGGAGGAGAAGAATGATCGGGACAAATAAGAAAAAATTGCCGTGCCTCTTGGCAGGCATCTTTGCGGCGGTGCTGCTCCTCGGCGGGTGCAGTTTCTCGGACAGGACGACACCGTACAGGGCGGGGACGGGCGACATCGTCATTCTGTATACCAACGATGTGCACTGCGCCATCGATGAGGACGTCGGCTACGCGGGGCTCGTGGCATATAAGAATTGGTGCGAGAAGAGCACCCCCTACGTCACGTTGGTGGACTGCGGGGACGCTTTGCAGGGGGACGTCATCGGAACGGTCTCCAAGGGGGAATATCCCGCGGAACTCATGAACCGCGCGGGGTATGACTTCGCCGTGCTCGGAAACCATGAATTCAACTACGGAATGGAGCAGATCGACCGGTTGATGGAGATAAGCGGCGCCCAGTATCTCGGCTGCAATATCCGCTATACGGGGACGGGCGAAGCGGCGTTTTTATCCCGTCTTCTGCCGTACAAGATCGTATCCTACGGCGAGGTGAAGGTCGGTTTTATCGGGGTCTCGACGCCCGAGAGCATCGTAAAATCCGTTCCCGCGTATTTTTGCGACGAGGACGGGAACTACGTTTACGATTTCTGCGGGGGAAGCGGGGAAGAACTGTACGAATGTGTGCAGGAGAACGTGGACGCCTGTTTGAAGGGGGGCGCGGATCACGTGATCGTGCTCGCCCATCTCGGGACGGACGGATCCTCCTCGCCGTTTACTTCCCGCGAACTCATCGAACACACGAAGGGGATCGACGCCGTGCTGGACGGCCATTCCCACAGCGAGATCTCCTGCGACGTCATAAAGAATGCGGAGGGGGAGAACGTGCTCCTCTCCTCCACGGGCACGGGGCTGTGCAATATCGGCCACCTCACCATCACCGCGAAGGGAAATCTCCGCACGGGGCTCGTCGAGACGTACCCCGATAAGGACAGCGAGATGGAGGACTGCATCGATAGCATGGAGGAACAGTTTGCGTCCACGCTCGGAAAGCGCGTCGGCGTATCGGAGGTGGCGCTTAAAACGGTCTCCGATTCGGGTTTGCGCCTCGTTCGCAACAGGGAAACCAATTTGGGAGATTTCTGTGCGGACGCGTACCGTGCCGTATCGGGGGCGGATATCGCATTTGTGAACGGCGGCGGCATCCGCGCCGATCTTGCCGCGGGCGAGATCACCTATGGGGACATCTTGGGTGTTCATCCCTACGGAAATTCCATGTGCGTGGTAAAGGCCACGGGGCAGGAAATTTTGGATGCTCTGGAGATGGCGAGCCGTTTCTGCCTTTCAAGCCCGAACGACGGGGAAAACGCGGTGGGGGAATGCGGCGGCTTTTTGCAGGTATCGGGGCTGAAATACGTCATCGATACCTCTGTAGAGTCCACGGTGGAGACGGATGAGATGGGGAATTTCCTCTCCTGCGGGGATAACAGGCGGGTGAAAAACGTCACAGTCCTCGGGGCGGACGGCGCCTATACGCCGCTCGTGCCGGACAGGGTCTACACGGTGGCTTCCCACAACTACCTCATCAAGCAGGGCGGGGACGGGCTGAATATGTTCATGGATAACGAACTGACGGTCGATGAGGGAATGCTGGATTATGAAATTCTGATGACCTATCTCGCGGATGCACTCCACGGAACGGTGGGCGACGAGTACGCCCTCCCGCAGGGACGGATAGAAGTCGAATAAAAAACCGAATTACATACAAGAGAGAGGGGCTACCCAATTTACTACCCAAAAAAGAAATATTTTTGTTGAAATTTTGCAAAAAGTGCAGAAAAAAATACTACATATTGTGTCAGACAGTGAAATCCTCTACAATATGCAGTATTTTGGTTGAGGTGACGTGACTTGAACACGCGACCTCTTGGTCCCTAACCAAGCGCGCTACCAAACTGCGCTACACCTCAATGTCCTATTGAATTTCCCAAAAAATCTTTCTGCAAATCTTTTTCGGGCGCCCGATGCGTTCCGCGCGCCAAAGCGCCTCACGCAAAAAAGCATACTCTATTATAAGGAAAATTCGGGAAGTGTCAAGCAATTTCCCCGCAGTTTTTCCGAAAAATTTTTTTGCGCAAAATTTATAAAAATTTTATAAAAACCCTTGACAGGCGCATAAACTGTTGATATAATGAATAAAAACCGATGAGGGAAGGGAGTAACCTGCATAAACGGGCTTTCAGAGAGTCTTCGGCGATGGGAAGAAGGCAGTCCGCGGCGGGTGAATGGTTTCCCGAGGGCGGGGAGGAAACGCGTTTTTGCGGAGTAATGCCCCGACGGAACTCTTCCGTTACAGAGAGAGGGCGTGATGGCGCCCGTAACGAGGCGGCAATTTTGCCGTAAAATTGGGTGGCAACACGGAGCGATTCGTCCCAAGCGAATGGCTCCGTTTTTGTATGTCAAAATTTTTTTCAGGAGGAAACAATCATGGCAAAACAAATCCCCTACAAGGTGTACCTGACGGAAGAGGAGATGCCGAAGACGTGGTACAACGTCAAGGCGCATATGAAGACGCAACACGCGCCGTTTGTAAACCCCGCCACGCAGCAGCCCTGCACGAAAGCCGATCTCACCCCCGTCTTTTGCGAGGAGTGCGTCGATCAGGAACTCAACGAGACGGACGAGCGCATCGAGATCCCCGAGGAGATCCGCTCCTTCTACAAGACCTTCCGCCCGTCGCCCCTCGTGCGCGCCTATTTTTTGGAGCGCCTTCTCGATACCCCCGCCGAAATTTACTATAAATTTGAAGGCAACAACACGTCGGGTTCCCACAAACTCAATTCGGCGGCGGCGCAGGCGTACTACGCGAAGAAGCAGGGGCTCACGTCCATCACCACGGAGACGGGCGCGGGGCAGTGGGGTACGGCGCTTTCCATGGCGGCGGCGTTCTTCGGGCTTCATCTCGACGTCTACATGGTGAAGGTCTCCTCCGAGCAGAAGCCCTACCGCAAGGAGGTCATGCGCACGTACGGCGCCAACGTCGTGCCGTCGCCCTCGGATACGACCGCCGCGGGGCGCAAACTCCTCGCCGAATTCCCCGGCACGGGCGGGTCTCTGGGCTGCGCCATCTCGGAGGCGGTGGAGAAGGCCGTCACCACGGAGAACTGCCGCTACGTTCTCGGCTCCGTCCTCGACCACGTCCTTCTGCACCAGTCCGTCATCGGGCTGGAGAGCAAGGCGGCGCTCGAAAAATACGGCGTCGAGCCCGACGTCATCATCGGATGCGTGGGCGGCGGCTCCAACTTCGGCGGCCTCATCGCTCCCTTCATGGGGGAGCGGCTCCAAGGCAAGAACGACATCGAGTTCATCGGCGTGGAGCCCGCGAGTTGCCCGTCTCTCACGCGCGGCAAGTTCGTGTACGACTTCTGCGACTCCGCCCAAACGACGCCCCTCGCCAAGATGTACACATTGGGATGCGGCTTCATGCCCTCGCCCAACCACGCGGGCGGGCTGCGCTACCACGGCATGAGCCCCATTATCTCCCAACTCTACCACGACGGCTACATCCGCGCCGTCGCCGTGGAGCAGAGCAAGGTGTTCGAGGCGGCGGAGATGTTCGCAAAGTGCGAGGGGATCTTGCCCGCGCCCGAGAGTTCCCACGCCATCCGCGTCGCCATCGACGAGGCGCTCGCCTGCAAAAAGACGGGGCAGAAGAAGCGCATCCTCTTCGGGCTCACGGGCACGGGGTACTTCGATCTTTCCGCCTACAAGCAATACAACGACGGCACGATGACCGACCGTATCCCCACGGATGAGGATTTACAGCGCGGGTTCGATACCATTCCGCACTGCCCCGTCAACGAGGGGCTGTTGTAAAGCCGCCCGCTGCACCGTTCCGAGGCGCCGCCCGCCCCTCGCCCCGCGCGCCCGCGGCCGTTTTCAACGCAACTTTCCCCATAAAAAACCCCGCCCCGCGGCACAGCCGCGGGGCGGAACAATTTTCCCCCCTCTCATGCAATGCGTTCGATGTAATTAACGCATTCGAGCGACGAGAGCGCTTCGATGATGTCGTTGCGGTTGGTCTTTTTGAGATCGTCCTTGACGATGGTGAGTTTCACCGTGTATACCCCCAGCCCCGAGCCCGTATAGGCGGGGTTGACTTCGAGGTTCTCTATCTTCAGCCCGAATTCGCGCACGGCGGCGATGAATTCCTGCAAATTATTGCGAGTTTTCAGCTCCAAGTGCACTTCGAGGTGGTTGGACTTGTTGCGGATGAATTTCTCCAATTTGGAAAAGCCGAGAAGCCCCACCATGAGCGCCACGAACCCGACGAGGGCGGCGGTGTACAGCCCGAACCCGACGAGGGAGGAGATGACGGACATGGTGATGAGATCCACCGAGGTCGTCAGCCCCTTGATCTGGTTCTTGGAGGAGAAGATGATGGTGTTCGCGGTGATGATGGAGGCGCCGATGAGCACGGCCGCCGAGAGGAAGGAGAACCCGACATGGAGATTTACGATGAAGTACATATCGGCGATGCCCGCGAACAGGGCGCCTACGGAGAGGGCAAAGAGCGTTCTCAACCCCGCGGCGTGGCGGTTTTGGGCGCGCTCACAGCCGAGCACTGCCGACATGATGATGACGAGCGCCGTCTTGAAGGCGGTGGAAGCGATATTGATCTCGGAAGACCAACTTCCGAACAGATGGGCAATAATATCGGTCTGCATGGGTTACCTCTTGTTGATGAATTTTTTTCTGTTGTATTCGGTGCCCGCCGAGGTCTCCGTGGCCTCCAAAAAGGCCTCCTCTTCGGGCGAACGCGCGTATTCCTTGACGGAGATCTCGTGCTCTATCTCGAGAAGCCGCACTTTGAGCGCCGCCACCTCGTCCGCGCGGGTGGGGGGAGCAGTCCCTTCGCCCTCGCCCTCGCCCGTCACCTCCACCTCCTGCACGGCGTTTTTGCCGTAGGAGCCCGAGAGGTACAGCGAAAGTTTGGCGAGCGCGGGACCCACGAGTTCGTAGAGGATGCTCGAGGAGAGGATGATTGTCTCGAGCATGGTGCCCATTTCTCCGCCCAGCGCCCGCGCGCCGAGCGCGGCGAGCCCGATGGCGACCCCCGCCTGCGGGGCGAGCGCCATGCCGAGGTAGTTGCGCACATTCTTGGGCTTTTTCGCAATGGCGCAGCCCGCAAACGCACCCACATACTTGCCCACGAGCCGCACGGCGAAGTACACGACGCCCACCGCGATGAGCGGAATGCCGACCGCCGAAGTCTCCGCGGAGACGAGGGCGTTGAGGTCGAACCCGATGCCCGACTTCACGAAGAAAAGCAGCAGGATGGGGGGCGAAAAGTAGTTGAGTTGCTTGAAGAGTTTGTCGTCGCCCGAAACGTTGATGTACACCGTGCCCATCGCCATACAGCCGAGGAGCGGGGAGACGTTCACCGCCGCGCCCACGCCGCAGAGGGCGAAGAGGAAGGCAATGGAGACGATGAGGCGGTTATCGGTGGAGCGCTTCGCCATGAGGAATTTCAGGAGGAACCCGAACCCGATGCCGAGGGCGATCATCAGAATGTTCCACGCGATGGGCAGGAGGATGTCCCCCGCGGAGACCGCTTCGCCCATCGCCGCGCCGGCGACGGAGACCGCCACGCTGTACGCGAGCAGGCTGACGACGTCGTCGAGGGCAACGACGCCGAAGAGGGTATTCACGAAGTCCCCGTGCGCCTTTGTCTGGCGGATGGTCATCATCGTGGAGGCGGGGGCGGTCGCCGAAGCGAGCGCCGCGAGGATGAGGGAGAACGCCAGCCCCACGTTGTTCGCCAATTTATAGAACCCGAACGCCCAATAGGTGATGACGAACACGAGGAGGGAGGCGAGGAGCGCCTCGAAGAGGGTGATGACGACGGTCTTCCCGCCGTTCTGCTTCAACACGGAGAAGCGGAAATATTCTCCCACGCTGAACGCGATGAAGGCGAGGGCAATATCCGAGATGAAGTCCATGCCCTTCGCCACATTTTCGGGCACGAGACCTGTGACGTGCGGGCCCAAGAGAATGCCCACGATAATATATGCCGTCACATTGGGGAGGCGCAAAAGTTTTGTGAGGCGGGTACCCAAAAAGCCCGCAAGAAGCATAATGGCGACCGAGATGATGACGACGGGCACCTGCGACGTCTGCGAGATTTGGGCGTAAAATTTATCGAGCATTCTATGTCAATTCCTACGAATATGTTCTAATTTATAATGTGTTGCCATATAATAACACTTAAAGCGTGAATTTTCAAGTCTTTTTGTCAAAATTCTGTGAATTTTTTTGAAAAACGCCAAAACAGCGGAGAAAATCCCCTCGGCGCCTATCCCGACGCACGGTTTTTTCAATTTACGTTTTTCGCTTGAAAATCACTTGCAAATTCAATGTTCCTTTGTTATAATATGGAGGTGTTCGAGGAGTAGCGCAGTTTGGTAGCGCGCTTGGTTCGGGACCAAGAGGTCGCGTGTTCAAATCACGTCTCCTCGACCAAAAAAGCGGGGTTTTTCAATCAAAAACCCCGTTTTTTTGTATAAAAATGCCATTTTTGAAAAGTTGCCCCCAAATTCTGCCCCCAAATTTTTTAACCCTCCACGGCTACGCGGCGCGCCAAGCGAAAAAGCCCACAGGCGGGAATACACGCCCGGAGATCCGGTGACTTCATTCCGCTATCCGCTTTGCGCGCCGTGAGGTGCGCCCTGCAAAAACACAAGCCGCCGCGCCGCCCGCCCGGAACGCAACGAACAGCCATGCCCGCGGCGGCTTCCGCCTTGCCCTTGCTGTGATGAGGCGGCGCCCGCGCCGCACCGTCTCCTCTCCGCATCGCCACGCGGTATGCGGATTTTTTGTTTTATATATAGCGGAACATATTATATCACCCATGGAAAAATTAAAGTGAATTGTCCTTCACGCGCCGAAAAAGTAAATTTTGAAACTTTATTTTTCCTAATATCACACCAAAAGGAGAGCCCCCACGCCGTTTTCCCGGCATGGGGGCTCTTTTAATGTACGCCGAAAAGGGAGAACGATCCTCCCTTCAAAGCCTTATCCAATTCGCCTACAAGTTACTGCGCAATTCATCGGTCGCGCCTCCTCACCGCCCGTCGTCGCATCGGAGGACGATAACAGCCGCACATACGCCCGTCCGGAAGCCAACCCGTATCGGAACACCGGGCGCACGTCCACTGCGGCGTGAGATCTTCGGAAGAGATCCCGAGCCTGTCCAAGGCCGCGCGGCGCGCCGCATTGGCCGCTTCGAGTTCCGCCTGCAATTCGGGCAAACGGAGCGGCGAGAACACCTCCGCCTTCGCCGTCTCGATCTCCAACTTCCGCTGCGCTTTCTCCGCCTCACGGAACGCCGCATCCGCCCTTGCAATCGCCACGTTCTTTTCGGCGGCCTCGATCGCGCGCGCATGGTTCTCCGCGTGGTGCCGCTCAAAGTCCGCACGGGCATCGAGGACGTCGTTCTCCGCCGAGATCTTCGCCCCTGCGTTCCTCTCTACCGCGCGGCGCCGTGCGCGCTCCTTGCGCTCTTCCGTGTGTTTGCGGTAATCTTCGAGAAATTCGCGGTCTACGATGTATTTGTTCCTTTCGTAGCGGTTGCGCGCCTTCCAGATGCGGGAAAGCACCTTGATCTTCATCAGACGGTTCAACGCGTCGCCGGCGGTGGAACCGTCACAACCCACCATGTTTGCGAGGCGGTTATTGAGGCATTCAAAGATGCCTCGCTCCTGCCCGTTCACTTTCTCGTAGGTGAGGCGGGACATAATTGTATGTAAGATGATGCACTGCGTCCGTGTGAGGTGGAAGAACTTCCCCCGGAATACGATGCCGCGGTCGTTCAGTTCCTCCGCATCGAGGGTGATATAGTCGAGTTTTGCGGGGCGGACTTTGGCGACGTACTTTGTGACGCCGCCCGCCCGTGTCGCCTCGATCATGCCGAGCGCGTCCAACTGACGGTTGGCAGACGCTACTGTCGCGCTCGAAAAGCCCGTGAGCGCGCAGATCTCCGGGTAGGATATGTAGGTGCTCTTCCATGTGGAATAGAGCCCGAAGATGATCGACGCGGTGCGCGTCGTCTTTCGCGCGCCCTTCGGCAACGTGTATGACATGGGCACATGGAAGTATTCGATGCGCTCCCGGATATTCAGTTTTTGCGTTGCCGCCGTCATCTTTTCTCTTATCCTTCCCGTTCAAATTTTGCGATCGCTTCAAATATGGGGTTCAGTAAATTTCTACCCCCCCCCGCATAAACCCATTGCCAAGAGAGGCGGGTCGAAATTCATGTAGAGTTTTTCCGTGCGGATCCTGCCCTGCTGGGCGATCGCTGTGTGTTCCGACGTCGCCCAACCGCGCAACTCGTCGTTGTACAGGGCATTATCATACGACGAGAGAATGATCTTCGCTTTGCTCTTTTTCAGAACTTGAAGGAGCGTGGCGTGTTGCTCGTCCGTCATTTCGTGGCGGTATAAATTGCGCTCGCGGAGCGCAAGCGGGTACGGCGGATCGACGTAAAGCAGCGTCTCGGGGTGGTTGTACCGTTCGATCAGTTCGAGCGCGTCGCAGTTCTCGATCTGCGCCTTTTTGAGACGCGCCGCCGCTTCCCGGATGATCATCGGGAGATCGTTCCATCCTTTGGAACAGTTCGGGCCCGAATACACTGTGACATTGCGCCATGAGTTTTTGCAACGTGCGCACGTTCCGTAAGACTGATGATAGCGCACGAGAAAGCGGCGGGCGCGCTCTACGGCGTCTTCTGACTTCTCATAGCAATCTTTGTACTCCTCCCGCGCCCACGGCGTAAGAGAGATCAGACGGGAAAGCCGCTCGGGATCTTCCCTGCAGACGCGGAAGAAGTTCACGACGTCGCCATCAATATCGTTGATCGTCTCGATCTTGTCTGGTGCCTTGTTGAAGAACACGGCGCCGCTTCCGAAGAACGGCTCGCAGTATGTATCGTGCGGCGGGAAGTGCGAGATGATCCACTGCGCAATGCGCGCCTTCCCTCCCGGGTATTTCAAAACTTGCTTCATTTTTCTCAAAACCCCTTGACAAGTTTCGTAGAATTGCATATAATGTAGGCAAGAGAGTTGCTTTGTACCCCTGTGAACAGGGCATAGTCGAAAGGACGGAACTGCACCTCTCTTTTTTATTTATCCTTGTGATTGTTTTTTTCGTACAGTTTCCGAAGTTCTTCCGGCATATTCAAATCCTTATTGTGCGGTTCAAATAACTTTTTGGGTAATTTCCGCGGCCGTTTCAAGTACATAGGATCCGGATCGGAGGGATCGGGGTTCGGACTTATCTCTTTGACATTTTTTCCTTTTGTGTGCGTAGCCTCTCGGTGCACAAATAGTTCTTCGACCTTTTGCGAGGGTATTTTGATCTCTACTTCTTCGTCAATAACAAGCGTTGTCCGCTTCTTGTCGATTTTCAAACGAGCCCAAAATGGAAATTCATCCGGAAAAGTTTTCTTTTTTTGCGGTGTTGTTGGATTTACGGAGGAATTCACTTTGGACGATTTTTTGCCAGATTTTTTCTTTCCCATTTGCTTCTCCTTTTCGTAAAATCAGCCGACTTGCCGGATGTAGGCCTCGGAGATCATGAGTGCGCCGCCTTGGATGACGAGGAGCTTCTTCGCGGCGAGCGCGTTCACCGTGCGCGCGATTGTGCGGCGGTCGATGTTCAGCGCCTCGGCCGCCGCGTTGTAATCGAGGCGTTTGAGCTGCGCGCCTTGGGTGCGGAAGATGTACCGCATCAGAGCGTAGGGGACGCTGCCGTCGAGCAACGTCTTTGCAAGCGCTACCATATCGAGTTTCATTTTTCGCACCTCCTCTTCAAAATTTGACCGGACGCGTTGCCGCCCACATGGGCGGCGCCGCGTATTGTGAATGCGGTTCTTCCGCGTTTTTACAGCAAGTCTGCCCATACGGGCATTCTTGCGAAAAATGCGGAAGGGCTACGCCCTTGCCCCGTTCACTCTCCATCGTGTGCAGATGGCGTTTTGTATGCGCAGGGGAAAAGGGCGCACACGCCCTGTTCCCCCGCGCTTACATCACGCACACTGCACACGGCGCTTTATTTTTTCCAAATAAAGCGAATGTGCCGCCCGTCTCGTCCTTACTCCGCGTCGCCTACGGCTTCTTCGTCCTCATCGGCTTCTTCTTCGTCCCACAGTTCCGCCGCGCTCTCGTTGCCGTTTTCGGGCTTCTCCGCGGCTTCTGCGCCCTCTCCGGGCGCCGCCTCCTGTGGGACGTCCTGTGGCATTTCCGCGGCTTCTTCGGGCGTTTCGGAAGGCTCTACTTCCGGTTCTTCTCTCTCTCCGCTTTGTGCCGCTCTGATCTCCGACTCGATTTGTGCGGTCTGCGCGACGGCTCCCTTCACGAAACCGCTCGTCCACTTACCCAAAGCATTCTCGATCGCCGTTGCGGCGGCATTGGGGACGCGATGAAGCTTATACCATATGAAGGGACGCGCCGGAATGCGTCCTCTCATCTGATCGAGTGCGTACTTCTCCGTCTTGCTCACGATCTCACAGCGCGAAATGAGATTTTCAAGGTCGCTTCTGAACGCTTTCAGCATCGCCTTATCCACTTCCGCGTTCAGTTCATCGGAAAGCGCATACGCGTAGTTATCGTGCTCACAGCCGACCGCATACAATTTCGCAAAAAGTTCACGCAATTCGTCGATCATTTCTTCTTTTCACCTTTTTCCTTCTTAGTCTCGCTCTTCGGATGGCGGAACTCCCACGGCTCGCCGCGGTTGTAGAACCATTCGAGCCCCTTCGGCGGCTTTTCGCCCTGTTCCAAACTCTCGTGAAGGGTGAAATCCTTCCCCGCTTCGTCCGGGGGAACGAAATTTGCGCCCTCGTGGAAACTGTCGTAATCGTTGAAGATGTTCCCGCGGTGCTCGATGACGACTTCCTTCCCGCCGATACCGTTTTCGAGGTGCCGTTCAAGTTCGAAATTCGATGAAAACTCGCGGCAATGAAATCTCGTCTTTCGGATCCCGCCCCATATGCCCGCCTCGTGCTCCAACTTCTCAACGAGTAGGATCCTGTCGAGGAGTTCCCGCACGTTGCGGTCGATCAGCATCGGTCTTTGCGCATCGATATAGAAGTCGATATGGAATTGCCTGTGCTTTTCGTACGCCTCCGAGATCCACCGCGGGAATGTACTGCTTTGGCGGCTGTCGAAGATGCCTTGCGCCTCCGGCATGAAGATGACGCTATACGGCAGAACGTACTGCACGTGCTTCTGTTCCCCGTGGTCGATGCCGAAATAAAAGGGGTTGAAATCGTACGGCTTGAAGGTCTTCCGGTAGTCGCACAAAAATTCCACCGCGTACGAGGCGAAGATCGGAGGCCTATCCGGGAGGGCGAGTTTGTGCACACGCCGGGTGTTCATCGTCTCGATCATCGCCTTACACGCCTCAAACCGCTGCCGTCCCTCCCGTTTGTACGCCGTTTCGAGAAAGTGCGTCATGAGCGCCGTCTTGCCCGCTCCGGGCTTTCCGATGATCAACGTCCCGCTCATTTCATCACCAAATAGGTCGTAAGCAACGTCGTTGCAATACTGAAAATATTCGTGATGATAATGAGTAGAAACTCCCGGAGAAATTGCCTCCGCTCTTTGCGCAACTCCTTCTTTTCAAGCATTTCTTCGCGCAAGAGCGCCGCGCTCGACGAGCTTTTCCGCTTTCCCTTGGCCGTTCTTTGCGTCGCAGATGCCGTTTTCGCCATATGCCCTCCTTACTTGAATTTGACGGTGACCTTCTTGGCGTTGCCGCTCTGGATCGCGGCTTGAAGGGCGCGCATATTTGCCGGCGTCTTGTCGTGATAGGTTCGAACCTCGTGTTGCTCGAACCGGCCGTTCTTATTTTCGGAAACTTTTTTGGTGACGGAGATCTTATTCTCCGTCATGGAGATCTCCGTCGCGCCGCCGAACAAGCCGCCCTTCACGGCGGGCGATGCCGGCTTCTTCTTCGCCGCCGCGGCGGGCTTCGCCTTCGCAGGCACGGTGGTCTTCGCCTTCGTAGGCGTAGCCAGCTTGCGCGGGACTGCGACTACTGCGGGGCGGCGGACTGCTTTCTTATTTGTCCTTGTTCGATTTTGTTGCGTGGTTTTTTTCATTTTTTCCTCCTTTTGATTGCGGCGCTTGTGGCTGCCGGTGAATTTCCAAAACGATGCGTTGCTCGGCCTGCGCCGTGCTTGTTTTTGCCTCCTTCGACGTCCCTTTCGGTTTGGGCGGCTTCGGCGGCTTGGGCGGTTTGGGCGGGGCGGCTGCTTTTGCTTCTTTTCGCTTCTTCACTGCTTCGGAGATCTTCTTCACGACCCATGCGATGAAGCGGAAGGGTGCGGTGATGATCCACCAAATAACTTTGAGGATCGCCGCGAGAATGGGCTTCAAAATCGGGAAGAAGAGCACGAGCACGATGATGAGCAGAACCCCGAGAACGGCGACGATGAGCCATAATGCCCAATCAGGGAGCCCGTCGTCGTCCGTGTGGAAATTTACATCAAGCGGCGGCGTAATATCGCTGAATACGTTTTGCGGTGTCATGACGACGGGGATCACCGTCTCTACGCCGTCTTTTGTATAGTTCAACGAGATGATTTTGAAGTTGAGATACACGGTCTCTTGGGCAACGTAGCCGTTAAAATCGTCTTTGTTGTAAAGTTTCCATAGTAAGTTATGAAATACTTCATCGTCAACCTCATCCTGCGCCATCCCTCTTGTATCTACAAGGTCGGAAGCAAAAAAAGGAATGGAATAATACTTGCTATCTGCATATCTTAAAAGCACAACGTGATCGTTTTTGGGCTTTGCTTTATCAAATTCCGCTTTGAGGTCTTTGACATCTTTTTTCCCGATGTAAAGGCGCTCGGCAATTTCCGTATCTGATCCCGTTAGATCTTCTGCCGTTACTTCATGAATAGCATTGACTTCTTGAAGATCCGTATTTATGGTATAGCCTCCGAGGTAATCTTGCCAAAAGTCTTTTACCGTGGAATTGGAAAAGACTTGACGCGGATCCTCTGGGTCTATTTCGATGTGGTTATAGCCGCGTTCGCGTCCCGAATAGATATCATCGGAGAAGAGCGTGGCGCTATTTCCCCCGGGGAGATACGGGCTGCCGAGCCGTTCGCTCATTGCATAAAATCTTTCTTCCAAATCATCCGCTGTCACGCTAAATTCTTTATAAGAACCATTCGTGTAGAATACGGCAGAGTAGTAATTTTTGGGGTCGAAGGAATACCCTTCCAATAAATCATCATCTGTAAGCCCATGTGTAAGTATACCGGGATCGCCGCCATACGACGAAGCAGCCGTACTGTCAGGAGAAATTTTCATATAGCCGCCCATACCTAAAACCCCAACAGCATAGTCATCTTCAATTTCTTCACAATTTGTTACAATCGCACCACCATAGGCCTGTATTCCTCCCCATAGCATACTGTCGTAATCTTTTGCATGAAAAATCACATAGGCCTTCCCGGCGTTGGCGCTCGGGACATCTCCTCCGTGAAGTTCATAGAAAAATCTATATAAATCGATGTCCGTGGTTACAAGGACAGGTTTCGTGACGTATTCGTACCAATCGCAGACGATTTTCGAGAGAGCACCGTAGTCCTGATAGTAGTGGTCGGGAACGCGGAAGTAGCAACTGTTAAGCTGCGATTGCTCGCCCTCGTAGTAGTCGCCCTTTGGACGGTAGACGGTTTGGTGGACTTCGAGTTCTGCGTAATCCTCAAAGCCGTCCGTTTTACAAGTGAGTGTGCTGTCGGTGGCAAGTTCGGAACCGTATCCCTGCGCAAAACCGCTGTATGTATAGGTGGTAACGCATTTAATGGTCTGCAGGGTTCTTTTGATGGAAATATCCACCTGCGTAATTTTATATGAACGCGCATCTTGATGAAGCGTATTCAAGATCGCCGTGCGTTTGCTCTCCGAGAGGGATACTTTGAACTTGTAAAACATCCCTTCCGCGCCCGCGCGGTCGGAATAATTGAGGAATATCAAAGGGTAGCGGGTGATTTCCGTGTCTCCCGCTTGCAGTTCGATTGTGTTCAACCCCGTTTGGGTATCGAAGGCGACGCCTTGGGGGTTGTAGATGTAGACGTAAAGCCCGTAATCGTCTTGGCGGCTCGCGTACATGGAGTAACCGAATTCCACGAAAGATACGATTTCAAGATCTCGCCGTTCGTTGAAGCCCCAATCTGAAATGTTGAACTTGTTGCCGTTGAGGACAGAGCCCTCCAAATCATCGAGGACGTTGGTCTCGTCGATGCTCGTGGGTGGGTTGACGAGATCCACGGCGGCAGAAGCCTTCCCGCCCCCGAAGGGAGCGAGAAGCGCCGCAAAGAATAAGAAGCCTGTCAGAATGAAAACGGGGAGTTTTTTGGTGAAGTTTTTCATTACGGGAATTGCACCTCGGGCTTGTCTGTTTCCACGCCGTCAATGGAGACGGCGATCCCAAAAGTGATGGTGTAAGTGGTTTTCTCGTTGTACGAGGAGATGACGAGCGCATAGATGTAGGGGTCTTGGAGTTCTCCCTCCTTGGGTGCGACGACTTCGGCATCCGGGTAGATCGCGGCGAGCACGGCGGCGAGGTTCGCGGGCACGGTGAAGGTGAAGCCCTCCTCCGTCTTTTTGAGGGCAAAGGCCTTGGCGAGTTCCTTTTGGTCGCTCCAAGGGTATTGCCTGCCGTCCACCGTGTAATTGAACCTCGTATCTTTTACGGGGACGATGTCTACGGTGTAGTCATAGTCGCCGCCGAAGAGGTAATCGGCGGAGACGGTGTGCTCGCCGCGAAGGAGACTGCGCCGCTCCTTGGTGCTCTTCACTTCCTCGCCGTCTATGGAGACGGCGAAGGCGCGGAAGTCCTCGGTGCCGCCATTGGTGCGGTCTAAAATGAACCACACCATGAACGCGATGAGGGCGAGGAGAAGCAGGCCGAGAACGGCGCCCGCGATGAGGCGGGCTTTGCTCGTTTTTGCCCCTGCGGTGCGCGCAGGCGGGGCTGCGTTCGTTTTCTTCTTTGCCATGGCTCCTCCTTTATACAAACGCCTCGTATGTATAGAGATAGATATAGTCTTCGGAGAGGGATTCGCCGGCTTCTATATCGTAAATGGCATCGAAAATGAGGTCGAAATGCGCGACTTTTTTGTAGGCGCACACGGAGGCGCCCTCGGAGATGAGTCCGGATACCATTTGCGCTTCTTCATCGCGGACGTCGCAGATGATCCACATAATATCTTCGTGGGAGATGCCATTGCCGTCGATCACATCCATTACGTCGGGAAGTTCCGCCGATGAGGACAACATGATGCAGTTGAAGGGATTACCGCTATCGATGAGGCCTTGCCAGCCTTCGTAATCCGAGACGCTTTGAAGGGTGTAGCCCTCGCTGTCTGCGATTTGTTGGATGATGTCTTGGTGTTCTATGGTGAGATCGCCAAAGAAGGCGTAGATTTCGTCGCACTGTTCTGCCCATGATCTGAGCGCGCTTTCTATTCCTTCCGGTGCGAGCATATCTTCCACCAAGAAGTAGCCGAGACTTTGATCAACATCCATGTTGTAGAAGAAGCAAGTGATACCTATATCTTGCATGATGGAGGCGTCGCCGCTATATGCGATCGCGTTTTCTTCATCAAGGAAGACCGCGTAGTCGGGTTCGCGCTCATAACACGCTTCGAACTGTGTAAATTCAACGAAGTTCACTTGAAATCCGTATTTTCCCGCGGGGAAGGCTCTGAAATCGGAGAGCATTCTCTGATATTCCTCGCTGCCGTTTTTGAGATAGTAGACCTCGATGACTATATCAGAAGTTTCGTAAGCTCTTTGGGCGGTGATGCTTATGCTCCCGATGCCGCGGAGTTCGCTCCCGCGGTAGGCGCGGACGGTGAGGGTCGCGGCGCCGGTGAAGTAGTTTTGCGCCGTAATGATGGCTGCACTGCTATCGGGAATTGGTCTTACGCTTAGTCCTTCGCCGCCTGTGATGCTCCATTTGTAGAGATCGGGCGTTCCGCCCTCCGGCAGAGTGCATTCCGCTATGGCGGTTTTACTCGAAGGATAACTTGCAGACGCGGTAGTCATAAGCGGGTATGCCCGCGCGCCGTTTTCCAACGTCTGCACGATGCCGAAGGGGGCGGGCGCGTCGTCCGTGAAGGAGATCGTCACGGGCGCGAGTTCGTCCTGCTTGCCCCAATTCGAGGGCTTCATCTTGTCCGTGCCCCAAAGTTCGAGCCCGCCGAGCGTACACGCGGCGGCGAGCAAGAACGCCATGATCACGCAGAGCAGCGCAAGGCTTTTATGCGGGCGGGGTTTGTAATTCCTTGCCATGTGTCACCTCTTACTTACGGGAAAACAATATCTTGGTCACCGTTGATGTGCACGTCGCCGATGGGCACGGTCTCGTCGATCGCTGCCCATACGAGGTCGCTCTCGTAACTGTATTCGTACGAGCCCGACGTCAGCGTGACTTTCATCGTCCAAATGACTTTGTTTTTGTATCCTTGGCTATTCCCTGCGTTGAAGTTATAGACAAGCTGATTTATTTTGTCTTGATGAAAGACATTGTAATACGATGATTCGTGTTCTTCGGCAAATGCTTCGCTTCCGCCGTAAAATTGGTATTGGGTGAACACTCTACGGTCAAAGTAGATGCTTTTTTCGAGTAGCGTTTCTTCGTTGTTATATGTAACAACCGTTGCGCCACTTCCCGTGGAATAACCTTTGCAGGCAAGCCATTTATCATTTCCGGTTTCGCTAATTTCATGCGTCAGACTTGCCGCGGCGGTGAATTCGTTCTCGATCGTGTAGACGTCGCCGAGCGTGGGCGTGACGGTCACTTTGCCGCCCGTGCCGCCATAGTCGCGGCGGATGGCAATGGTAATATCCGTGTTTCCGCCGAGATTGACGGAGATGTCGCCGATCGCAACACTTACGCTCTTGACTTGGCGTACATAATCCACGTTGCAGGTCGCAAACTTCGTCTCGTCGTCAACGGCGATCGCTTTGAGTTGCATCTGCTCCCCGAATGCCTGCGAGCAGGAGACGGTGCACGTCTTGCTCTCCATGAGATCGTCCGCGTTGCTCTGCACGGTGACGTAATCCGTGACGTCTTTGCCCGTCGCCCACTCGGAGGCGGGATTCTTCCACGTGAGTTCCCACTTGATCTTGGTGTTGGAGGCCTCGTTGTCCGGGGAGACGGTGGCGGTCACCGTCTTTGCGTTCTCCGACGCGGGCGAAATGCCGTATGTAGCGTACTGCGCAACGGGGATCGTCATGCTCATCAGCGCGATGCCGTTGCTCTTGACGGCGCCGGCATCGTCCGTTTCGCCATCCTCGATCTTGTCGGGAAGCGTCATGCCGCCGTTCGCGGGAAGGGTCGTCTCGTACTTGACGGACTCCCCGACCACGATCGCGGGATCTTCGGATCTGAACCAATTCGAGGGCTTCTGATTGCCTTTCCCCCAAAGTTGCAGACCGCCCAGCGTACACGCCGCGACGATCACAAACGCGAGCACCACGCAAAAGATTGCGAGCCCTTTGTTCGTGTGCGTCTTGTAGTTCCTTTTGTTTGCCATATTTCCTCCTTTCTTCTCGCGCCGGAGCGCGGATCAAACACGCTGTGCGCGCTCCTCGATGCGCGCCTCGCTCAGGGCGCGCATGGCGCCCTCCACATAGTGATACGCCCGTTCCCTCGCATCGGAGAGCGTACGCTTCTTGGGGCTTTTCAGCCAACTCGGCAGGAACATTCCCCGGTCACGGGGCAATACGTCCGAGATCTCGATGAGCGCTTGGAGCCACAGCAGCCCCTCGTCCAATTCGGCGATCGCGCAGTCCAGATACGAGAGTTCCGACGTGTCCGTCTCGGGATTTTTTTCGTAGATCCCGCAAGCCTCGTTGTAATACCCTTCGAGTTCGGCGCGGATCTTCGTAAGGTTGCGCCGCAACTCCTGCATTTTTTCCTTGAAGCGGATCATCGATTGCCTCCTTTTTCCGCCGCTTTGATGCGGGCGAGAATTTCCTTGAAACTTTCCTGCGTTCTGATATATTTTCCGTGCCGTCCCTTCGTCGCCGTGACGAGCAGTTCGGCGCGCCCGTCGCCGAGGCGGCGAACGCAGTGGATGCGATCTACGTTTAGAAAGATCTCCCGGTAAAAGTCAAACCACTTTTTCCGATGCGCTTCGATGTGTACTGCGATAAAGTTTTTCATCGGCGGGATCTCCTGTTCAAAATTACGGTTTCCATTTTGATTGAGGGGGGGAGTATAAAAATTCTATCAGTGCATACCCGGCAAGAATGACGTACGCCACGATTGCGGCAAATACGCGGCAGAAGATCCTGCCGGTTTTTTTCATCTTTTCGGGGTTATGTCCGAGGTGCAATTCGTTCGCGGGGTAGGTCATGGCTGTGCGCCTCCGCCGTTTTTGATGATGGCTTCGCATTGGGTAAGAATGTTGAGGATGTCCGATAATACGCCATAGTCTTGGAAACAGCCTTTTGCGATGCCTTTTCCGCAGAGTTCATCAATCGTTTCATGAAAGATCTTGTGATCTTCGGGTTCATAGTGCGATAAGATCTCGCAGATCTTGTCAAACTGTTTGCAGATATTTTCCATAGGGAAATCTCCTTTTTGGCGGGGCAAGTGTTATTTTTTGTGCGAAATTAGGTAATATCCCTAAACGAAAATCATTATAATGGGAATTTCTCCTAATGTCAAGACTTTTTAGGAAAATTCCCTAAAATAATTTATATGGAAACTTTTCAACAGCGTCTTAAAGACTTGCGTCTTTCAAAAAACATGAGCCAAAAGCAACTCGCAGAGATGTTGGGAACCACAAATAGCAGCGTTTGTGATTGGGAGCGCGGAAGAACTGAACCAGATAAAACTTTCGTGCTTAAATTGGCGGACTGCCTAAATGTCTCGACGGATTACCTTTTGGGGCGGTCGGACGATCTTGGGATCCCCATTGTCTCTTCTCCTTTTCTCTCCGATGAAGAGCAGTCCTTCCTCGATCTCTTCCGCCGGCTCTCCCGGGGAGAGCGCGCGCAACTTCTCGCTTTCGCTGCCGGGCTCGTGGGCAAAGAGCGCCCGGACGTCAATTCCGAAAAGTAAAATGCAAAGGAGATAAAAATGAGTGGTTTTTCAGATGTGACTCCGCCCCTTCCTTTAAGTTTCAAATCCGAGACCTCTTTTTGGGATTGGTGGTTGTTGGGGGTAATCATCGGATTTTTGGTGCTTTCCATTGCGACCTATTTCATTGTCTACGCCATCTTAAAGCCTTCCATCGAGCGGGGCAAGCGCCGTATAAAGTGCAGCCATTGCGGGAACACCCAACTCGGCTTTGTATCGGCGAAACGCAACATTTCCTTCGTGCTCGCCATTGCCTTTACTTATTTTTTCATCGTGTTGATTTTTGTCGGTCAGGCAATTCCTTTCATCGTTGCCGGAACAGTTACTTCTTTGGGCTATACTATCCTCGTCCTCATCATTTTGCCGTTCCTATGGCTCCTTGAACTTGCCGTCATTATCAGATCGTTCCCCAAGACAAAGGCGATTTGCCCGAACTGCGGGCACACGTGGACGTTTTGAAAAATCTTTGTGCGGCGGATCCTCGCTTTCGGTGCGGAACTCGTGGGCGAAGAGAGACCGGACATTGCTTTATTAAAATAAAATCGTTCCCTCGGAGGATCATATGATATTCGATCTTTGTGCGCCTTCTCACGCTTCTGCGGCTCATATTGCCGAAACGTATTTGGGAGCCATTCTCATCATCATCGCCTACTTTGTTTTGGCGCTCGGTATGTTTTTCGTCCCGTACATTATTCGCCGGCAAAAGATAAGAAAGGCCGCGACGGAATTGGAGCATTGCGAAAGATGCGGGCAGGCGAAGCCCGTCATCACTTCCGAGCCGAGAAACGCCGCGCCGGCTTTTGCCGTTGCCTTTGCGTATTTGCTCGTTCTGATCCTCATTCTTCTCATCGGATTGCCCAATATGGTTGCGGGAACCCTCTCGCAAGATGACTATTCTCTCTATATCGGGCTCATTGCAATTTTCTTGCTTTTGCTTCAAATTGCTATCACGATCAGATCTTTCCCGAAATTAAAAGCAACCTGCCCGAACTGCGGGCATACGTGGGCTTTGTAATCCCCGGGATAAAATCGCTCGTCAAAAAAATTCGTCCATGATACAATTCCTCCACCAAGTACGAAGGAGGATCAAATCATGGACGAAACCGTATTGCACGTGGAACTAACGCAGGGCGATGTTGCGGCGCTTCTGAATGCTGCCGACCGCATCTATTCGTTCATCGGATATGCGCAAGGCGCGGAGGCGCGGTATCAAATGCGCCGCGAGCAGATCGTCGTCACCCTGCCGTTCGCTAAAAAAAAGCCGCGGAGGAGAAGAACCGGGGAAAGAAAACAAAACAACGCTTTTCAAAAATGGCATCAAGTAAATTTCAAAAGGAGATTTGCAAGATGCCAAAAAAATTACAGGAAAAAATCAAAAAGGCCCTCATCAGAGAGCCGCGGTACCATAATCGGGTCTATGAGAAGCGCGCTACGATCGACGGTATCTTGATCGTTGGGTGCTCGCAGGATGCGGAAGAGTGCCAAGCCAAATTCATCGAACAGTTGACGAAATTTTTGTCGGCGCAACGAGATGAGAACGGCAACACGCATGAGTTCACCTCCACGACGATGAGCGTCCTCTTCTCCGAGTTCGCCACAAGGTGGTTTGAGAACGTTCACAAAATCAAGGTCACCGAGGGAACGTATTATGACGACCATTCGACTTTTTGGAAGCGCGTCATCCCCGTCTTTGGCGATCGGCGTTTGCGCTCTATCACCTCGGCGGATTGCATTGATTTGATCAGCGATTTGCTTGCAACAGGCCACACGAGAATGACGGAACATTGCGACGGTCTCCTTCGGCAAGTGTTCGATTACGCGGTAAACAGCGAACTCATTCCGAAAAATCCCATGAATGCTTTCAAGAGGGTGAAGAGCGAGCGTGAGAACGGCGTCCCCCTCACCCAAGAAGAGGAGCGGGAATTTTTGAAGGCGCTCGAAGGCACAAAGTATGAAATGCGTTATGTGGTTGCACTCTATACGGGCGTTCGCCCCTGCGAGATCTCGAGCATAAGGATCGATGGGGAGTTCATCGTGTCGCAGAACCGCAAGCAAAAAAATCAGAAACGCATCGTATACAAAAAGATCCCGATCACGCCGATGTTGCGGCCGTATCTTCCGAAGTTACGGGAAGCCCTTCAAAATTGGGAGGAGCTTACGTCGCATTCCGAAAGTTTCTACCGCGATGAGTTCAGACGCCGCTGTCCCGGGCAGCATACCCCCTACGATCTCCGCACCACTTTTGCGACCCGTTGCCAAGAGTGCGGCGCATCGGAACAAGCGGTTCAGGCATGGATGGGACACGCTCCGAACTCAATTTTGGCGAAAGTTTACACGAAACTTTCTGATGGCTACCTTCTTTCAGAAGGTAAAAAAGTAAAATACTAAAAGTTGCCCCCAAATTCTGCCCCCATATTGTCTTCACGTTTTCCCTCAAAAATGACGGTTTTTGCCTTCAAAACGGCAAAAAACGGCGGTTTTTTGAAGAAAAAACGGCTATGAGCGGGTTCGGGACCAAGAGGTCGCGTGTTCAAATCACGTCTCCTCGACCAAGAGGGCGGACTGTCTTTTGACAGTCCGCTTTGCCGTATGGGGCTTGGGAAGCGCGCACGGTTGCTTGCGCATTTTCGCGGGACAATATTTTTATAAAATATCGTAAAATACGTGACAAACCCCGCCCGCGCCTGTTATAATATACGAGGACAAACCGCATAAGGAAAAACCGTATGGGCGCGTGGGACATCGTAAAAATCGTCATGCAAATTCTGGGGGGTATGGGCACCTTTTTGGTGGGCATGAAGGTACTCTCCGAGAATATGACGCGCCTCGCGCACGGAAAACTGCAACATATGCTCAATAAAACGGCGAAGAGCCGCTTTGCGGGCGTGGGCATCGGCACGGGCATGACAATTTTGGGGCAGAGTTCCGCGTTTACCACGGTCATGGTCGTCGGTCTCGTCAATGCGGGCATCATGACGCTCTTTCAGGCGACCGCCATCATCATGGGCGCAAACATCGGCACCACGCTCAACGCATGGGTCATCGCGCTCGCGGGGTCGGATATCACGGCGCTCTTCTTGGCGCTCGCGGCGGTCGGCGTGTTCGTCTCCATGTTCTCCAAGAAGGAGCGGGGGAAGTCCGTCGGCAACGTCATTGCGGCGTTCGGGCTCATCTTCGTGGGGCTGAAGTTCATGTCCTCCGCCCTCACCTTCGAGGAGGGGAGCGAGGCATTCAACGCCGTCAAAGATATGCTCTCTGTCGTCAAAAATCCCTTCTTATTGCTACTACTCGGCATCGCCATTACGGCGCTCGTGCAAAGTTCCACGGCGGTCAACGCCATCATCATCACCATGGCGTCCCTCGGCATGGTGATAGGCGGCGGCGGAAACGCCCCGCTCTACATCATCATCGGGTCGAACATCGGCACCTGCGTCACGGCGCTCATCTCGTCCCTCGGGGCGAGCACCAACGCCAAGCGCGCCGCCCTCATCCACTTCCTGTTCAACCTCTTCGGCGCCGTCATCTTCATGGTAATTCTCGTCTGCTGGACGGGCTTTGCCGATACCGTCCTCGCGGGCATCTTCCCCTCGGACATCACCGTATTCGGCAGAACGGGGCTCGGGCAGACCCTTCAAATTGCCACCTTCCACACCCTCTTCAACGTCGTCAATACGCTGCTCTTCCTCCCCTTCATCAAGGTATTCGTGTGGCTCGCCGAGCACATCATCCCCGAAAAGAAGAAGGCGGAGAAGAAGGAGGACATCTTCGGCGATTTGGACGAACGCCTCCTGCGCTCTCCCTCCGTCGCACTCGGCTTTTTGTACCAGCAGACGGGCAAGGTGTTCTCCTTTGCCATGGATACGCTCACCGCGGCGTTCGAGGGCTTTATCGCCAAGGATGAAAAGGCGGGGGAGCGCGTCGCCGAGCAGAACGCAGAACTCGCCGAGGCGAATAAGAAGGAGGTCTCCTACCTCGTAAAACTGTCCGCCTCGCCCCTCGTCATCGAGGACGAGCGCACCGTCTCCACCCTGCACTACGTGCTCAACGACATCGTGCGTATCGGCGAACTTGCCGATAACGTCACCAAATACACCCGCCACTACGTCGAGGACGAGCTCATCTTCTCCGACGAATTTTTGGAGATGACGCAGGCGATGTTCGAGAAGATCAAGCGCCTGTACGTGCTCTCCCTCGCCATCTTCCTCTACAAGGAGCAGGGGAAACTTGCCGAACTCGACGCGTTGGAGGACGAGATAGACGCCGCCCGCCGCGTCCTCGTGGAGCGGCACATAAAAAGGCTCAACGAGGGCAAGTGCCAGCCGCAGAACGCGAGCGTGTTCATCAACCTCGTGGGCAACTTGGAGCGCGCCGCCGACCACATCACCTTCATCGCCCACAGCATTGAATAGCGCCCCGCTCCTCATACCGACCGTAGGGAGTGTATCTTTGCCCCCTTAATCTTCCGCGTCATTCTGTCCCGCCCGCACCATTCGTCTACTAAGGGCGGCACAAGCGCGTAGCGCGAAGTAGCGTAGCGAAGAATCCCGAAAAACGCAGTCCGACCATCCCCCTCCCCGCGCGCACCGCGCGCGGGGAGGGGGACAAAGGGGGAGGGGCACCTCCATTCATCCCCTCACAAATCATCATAAAGCAGTATCCCGCAAAACGGGAAAGGAGACAATATGAAAATTTCCATCACCGAGAAGGGCAAAGTTCCCGTCACGTCGGGGGGCGTCGGGCTCTTTTTCGAGGACTTGAATTACGACTTGGACGGCGGCCTCTACGCCGAACTTCTCGAGAACAAGAATTTCGAGGCGAAGAACGTCTACGGCGAGTGGGATAGATACATCGTCGAAGAGGACGGCGGCTACGGCTGGACGCCCTACCCCGCGGGCGCGCAGGTGGGCATGAAGATCAAGACCGACCGCCCGCTCTTTCCCGAAAATCCTCACTATATGCGCGTCAGCGCCCCTGCGGGCGCGGGCGTCAAAAATAAGGCGTACGACGGCATCTACCTCACCAAGGGCATGGGGTACAAAGTTTCCTTCTATGCCCGCTCGTACGATTACAAGGGCAAGGCGTTTGTCGGCGTCTATCAGGGCGGCGGCGCCCTCGTCGAGAAGAAGGTGAAACTCAAGGCCGACGGCGCATGGCACCGCTATTCCTTCCGCCTCAAAGCCAAGGGGGATGCCGAGAAAGCCGACTTCGCCTTCCGCCTCGAGAAGGCGGGCACCGTCCACATCGACGCCTTCTCCATGATCCCCGAAAACGCCGTCATGGGCGTGTTCAGGCGCGACCTCGCCGAACTCATGAAGGAGATGAAGCCGGGCTTTCTGCGCTTCCCGGGCGGCTGCGTCGTCGAGGGCAACAGCATCGCCAACCGCTACCTTTGGAAGGAGTCCATCGGAATGCCCGAGCGGCGGCGGCAGAATTGGAACCGCTGGGCAGTCCACGCCACGGGCCCGGAGAACAACTTCCGCTCCGAGTACTCCCACTACGGGCAGACGCTCGGCGTCGGCTACTACGAATACTTCCGCCTGTGCGAATATCTGGGCGCAAAGCCGCTGCCCGTCGTCTCGGTGGGTATCGCCTGCCAATACATGAGCACGGAATTCGTCCCGCTCGACGACCCCGAACTCGAAACGTACATTCAGGAGGCGTTGGACGTCGTGGAGTTTGCCAACGGCGGCGCCGATACCGTCTGGGGCAGGGTGCGCGCGGACATGGGTCACCCCGAACCCTTCGGGCTCGAATACCTCGGCGTCGGCAACGAGCAGTGGGAGGCGTCGCCCAAGCAGAAGGACGGCGTGGAGCGCCCCAACGAGTTCTACAAGCGCTTCGAACTGTTTGAAAAGCGCATCCACGAGAAGTATCCCGATATCAAAATCGTCGGCACGGTGGGGCCCACCGTGGGCACCGAGAGTTACACGAGCGCGTGGAAGTGGACGCGCGAGAACCTCGAAAAGAACCCGAACTTTGTCTATTGCGCAGATGAGCACTTCTACGTGCCGCCGCAGTGGATGTACGACAACGTGACGATGTACGATAATTACCCCCGCATCGGCAAGGTGTACGCGGGCGAATACGCCTGCCACGTGCCGGGCTCGGGGGCGGCTCTATTCAACGCGCCGCAGTCCAACTGCTGGGAGGGCGCCCTCGCCGAATCGGCGTTCATGACGGGCATGGAGCGCAACGCCGACGTCGTCGTCATGAAGTCCTTCGCGCCGCTCTTCGCCCGCCTCGGCTACCAGCAGTGGTGCCCCAACCTCATCTGGTTCAACGGCAAAACGGCGTACGGCTCGGCGAGTTATTATGTTCAGAAACTTTACAGTCTCTACACGGGCGATACATCGTTCAAGGTGACAACGGACGCGGAGAAGGTGTACGCCTCGGCGACGGAGCGCGGCAATCTCATCTTCGTGAAGGTCACCAACGCGGGCGAAGAGGAGGTGGAGGCGGAAGTCGAGGGCGACTTCGAGGTAGGCGAACTTGCCAACATCCTCCGCATGGAGAGCGATTTGAAGGACTACAACACGCTGGAAGAGCCCGAAAAGATCGTCCCCAAGGAGGTCGCTCCCACCGCCCCCCGCAAACTCACCTTGCCCCCCCACAGTTTCAACGTCCTCATCTTCCGCAAGTAAAAACGCCTTGGAGAGTCCCATGTGTGTCGCATTGAACCCGAATATTTCGGTGAAAGAAAAAAACATTGCGCATCGGAAGGCTTCCGAAGCGTATGTCCACGTAGAGTTCACATATGAAGACCGCGTCTGGGACGGTTGGGTTCCCACGGAATACAGGCGTACGGGCATTTCTCTCAAAGACGAAAACGAACTGAATGCCTATTTGAATGCGATCTATGAGGAAATGCGGACGGAGCGGCTGGAAGCGTGGAAGGCGGAACAAGAAAAATTTTGGGCGGAGGAAAAGCCGAAAGCCGCGACGACGAAAGAATTTTTCGATGCGCTTTCGGAGGGCGGCTGGAAGTGCGTCGATTGCGACCTTCCGCATAATCCCAATTGGGCACGAAGAGTGCAGGATCTCAAGGAATTCGGGTATACGATCGCAACCGATACCAATCGCTTTTGCCAAAAGTGCGGAAAGAACAAAACGCATCTTCTGCTTCTCCCCATACGGCGCGGGGCATCGCAGGGGAACGGCTATGAGACATGGTCGCCGGCTTTGAGAAAACGCATCGTCGCGGTCTTGAACGGCATCGACGTCTATGAAAACACGAAAAATCCCAATTGCCTGCCCGACCATAAGTTTTCCGAGATCCGGTGGGACGAATTCACGAAGGCATCCGACCTCGAACAAATGACGGATGCGCAGATCAAAGCCAAATTTCAGCTGTTGACCAATCAGAGGAATTTGCAGAAGAGGGAGGTCTGCCGCACCTGTTATCAAACGGGCAAGCGGGGCGTGATTTTCGGCATTCCGTTTTTCTATGAAGGGTCGGAAAAGTGGGACGATGCCATCCCCAAAACGGGGAAGGAAGCGGAAAAGGGCTGTATCGGTTGCCCGTGGTATGATATTGACAGGTGGAGAAAGGAACTCATCAAGGTCTTGAACAAGTGACATTTGCACGGTTCAAAGGAAATCGACGAGGTCGGAAATGATAAAGACGGTAGGGAGCGTATGTTCGGGGATCGAAGCGGCGTCGGTGGCATGGTTGCCTTACGGTGCCGAATTCAAATGGTTCTCCGAGATCGCTCCGTTTCCATCCCGAATCTTAAAGGAAAGGTATCCGGCGATTCCCAATTTGGGGGATATGGCCGAACTTCCCGAGCGCATTTCGCGTCGTTTGACGGAGGCGCCCGACCTCATCTGCGGCGGGACGCCCTGTCAGGCCTTTTCTTTGGCGGGCAATCAAAACGGATTAAACGACGACCGCGGCAATCTCACTTTGAAGTTTGCGGACATCGCAGATGCGAGCGACGCGGTACGGCTGCGCCTCGGCAAGCCCCGTTCGGTCATCTTTTGGGAAAACGTCGAGGGGGTCTTGTCCGATAAAACGAATGCGTTCGGCTGTTTTATCTCCCGCCTCGCCGGGTTGGAAACGCCTCTTGTACGGGGGAAATGGCCGTGTGCGGGTATCCTTTACGGCTCCGAACGAAATGTCGCATGGCGAGTTTTCGATGCGAAATTCTTCGGCATACCGCAACAAAGGCGCAGGCTGTATGTCATCGCGGGGGGAAAGGAATTTCGGCCCGAAACGGTTCTCTTTGAAAAGAAGAACGCGGAAAAGCGCAATTTCTACTCCGACCTTCCGCTTTCCTTTGAAAAAGACGGTTGCCGCTTTGAGTTTTTCAGGGCATACACGGATTGCCTCTATGCCTCGTACGGAACCAAATGGAACGGCAATGCCGCCGCCATGAACGGCTCGCTGTTTGTCGTGCAGGACGGCAGGATCAGGCGGTTTTCTCCGCGCGAATGCGAGAGGCTGATGGGCTTCCCCGATGGATATACCGATTTGAAAAACTCGAAAAAGACAAGCCGCTATCAAGCCCTCGGAAATTCATGGGCAGTCCCCGTTGTACGTTGGTTGGGCGATCGCATTTTCCGCCCCCAAACGAGGGAGCGCATCCCCGAATTCCGCGAAACGGTTCCGCTACTGGGCGCCTCCGACGGGGAGGGGTTCGTCGATTTGGAGGCGATGCATTCGGATCTGAATGTCTCCGAAGCGCCCATGAACTGCGTTTTCGGCAATTTGTACGACATCGTCGATCCCGATGCCTCGGAAGATATTTATATTTCCCCCGTAGGGTGCCATGGAATTTTACGGAGAAGCGAGGAACGGGCATTGAAAATCAACTCCCGTTTGGAGACCGTTTTGAGCGGGATCGCGGCTACGATGTCCTCGGAGGAGATCGAGAGAAAATCCATGGTGCAAAAGCGCGGCCGTTTTTCCAAAATAACGGCACAACAGATGCAATTGAATTTTCAATAGTCAACATCTCACCTCGCAGATTCCCGAGAGGTGTAAGTCAAGCGTTTTTATCCGAAATCGTGTAAAAATAATTGCGAGGGAACTATGATAGACATCGGTCGCGCATTAAAAGAGCAACGCGAGTGGGCGGGTCTTTCGCAAAACGAACTCGCCAAAAAGACGGGGCTCAAACAACAGAACATCAGCCGGTGGGAGAGCAACACGCACATTCCCAACGTCCGCGACTGCATGATCCTCGCCGCCTTTTACGGCATCTCGCTCGACGTACTCGTCGGGCTGGAGAGCGAGGACGGCAAAAGGCAAGCGCCGTAAAAAGCAAAAACTCGCAAGCCGCCTTCGGGCGGTTTTTTCGTGGAGAGAAACTTCGGGGCGGGAAAAAATTTTTCAAAAATTTTTGCAAAAAAGTTGTCATATGCGCCCGCATTTTTCCGCGGGGAATGATACAATAAAATCGGAAGCTGCGGTGGGCGGGAGAGGAAAAAGGCGGGCGCGCCGAAAAAAATTATCCCTCCCCGCGCCGCGCAGTTCCCCCCCAAAGGGGGGGAACTGCGCGGCGCGGGGGAGGGATAAAATGGAAAACAAAATTGTAAGAAGAAGAGATTTCGCGGAGGGAGTGCGAATTGCTTTACAAATTTTTTTGCGGCGGGTATAATAGGGACATGATAAAATTGGCGGACGGGTGGAAAGACTTCGAGGTGCTCGCAACGGGCGACGGATACAAATTGGAGCGGTGGGGGAGTTACACCCTTCTCCGTCCCGATCCGCAGGTCATCTGGCGGGCAAAGCGCGACCTCTTCTCGCGCGACTACGACGCCGTCTATCACCGCAGCGAACGGGGCGGAGGCGCGTGGGAGTTCAAGCGCCCGCTGCCCGAAAGTTGGAATATTTCGTATGGCGATTTGACGTTCAAAATAAAGCCCATGGGCTTCAAGCATACGGGGCTGTTTCCCGAGCAGGCGGTCAATTGGGAGAAGACCTCCGCCCTCGTCAAAAACGCGGGGCGCAAGATAAAAGTTCTCAATCTCTTCGCCTATACGGGCGGGGCGAGCGTCGCCCTTGCAAAGGCGGGCGCGGAAGTCACCCATGTGGACGCCGCCAAGGGCATGGTGGAGCGCGCGGGGGAAAACGCGCGGCTCTCGGGCATAGCAAGCGGCATCCGCTACATCGTGGACGACTGCAAGAAGTTCGTCGCCCGCGAACTTCGGCGGGGCAATAAGTACGACGCCATCGTCATGGATCCGCCCTCGTACGGCAGGGGGCCGGGCGGCGAGATGTGGAAACTCGAGGACGAACTCTACGGTTTTGTGGAACTTTGCAACGGCGTCCTCGCGGACGACCCGCTCTTCGTTCTCATCAACAGCTACACGACGGGTCTGCAGCCCGCGGTGCTCGCCAACATTTTAACGCTCGCGCTCGGCGGGCGCAAGGGCAAGGTGGAGGCGTACGAGGTGGGGCTCCCCACTTCGGAAGGGGTGCCGCTCCCCTGCGGCGCGGGAGGAATTTTTACCAATGACTGACATCGAACAGAGCATCCTCTTCGAGGACAATCACATCCTCGTCGTCTTGAAGGAGCAAAACCTCGCCTCCTGCCCCGACGACAGCAAGGACGAAAACCTGCTGGATATTTTGAAGGCGTACATCAAGGAGAAGTACCAAAAGCCCGGCAACGTCTACTTGGGGCTCGTGCACCGTCTCGACCGCCCCACGGGCGGCGTGATGGTGTTCGCCAAGACGAGCAAGGCGGCGGCGCGCCTTTCCGAGCAGATGAAGACGGGGGACTTCGAGAAGAAATACCTCGCCGTCCTCGTCGGCGCGCCCGAGCCCGAGAGCGGGAAACTCGTGAACTACGTCAAGAAGAACGCCGTCAACAACATGGTGTACCTCTGTCCGCAGGGCACCGAGGGCGCGAAACTCGCCTCCCTCGAGTACCGCGTGGTGGAGAAGAAGGGCGCGTATGCGCTCACCGACATCAAACTGCACACGGGCAGGAGCCACCAGATCCGCGTACAGACGGCGGGCATCTCGCACCCCGTCTACGGCGATATGCGCTACGGCGGGCAGAACGCGCAGAAGGGCAAACTCGCGCTGTGGGCGTACTCCCTCGCGTTCACCCATCCCGTCACGAAGGAGCGGATGCGCTTTCTCGCCCCGCCCCCCGAGGAGGCGCCGTGGAGCAATTTCGACCTCGCCGCCGCCACGAAAATCGTGTAATTCGGAGGAATTTTCCGATTTTCTCGCATAAGTCGCGCAATACCGCTTGACGGCGAAAAAAATTTTGTGTACAATATAAAGGATAGTATCGGGCAGTTCCGCCCGCTATGGAGCAAGTCTCATGAGTAAAGTCAAAATTCGTTCCATCATCATTCTCGTGTTCGCCCTGATTGCGGCAATCGTATTGGGCGTCGTATTTGCCGTGCCGCGCGCCGCGATGCAGGCTTCCGCCGCAACCTATGACCCCACGACGATCTTTTCGCAGGGCACGGGCGGCACCGTAGGCGCCTCCGAAAAAGAGGGGAACGACCCTCAATACGTTCGGTTCTCCTTCAACAACGATGGGAATGTGTATTTCCGTCGCAACCTCGCGCTCAAATGGTTTGCGGCGCCCGAGGAGGAGCCGCCCGCAGAAGGCGGGCCCGCGGCAAATGCGCAGGCCTCCGATGTGCAGGCGAAATACTTTACCATGACGTTTGCCTTTGCTCCCACCAAACCCGAAGAGACCACCGTCAACAATGCGAAGAAATATACCTGCCCGCGTTGCGGGAACACTTTGGACGATGTAAATCAAGAGTGCTCGGAGTGCGGTTTTTCCACCGCCGAAGTCATCTTCTTCGACCGCTATGAAATTTCCTTCGACAGCACGGAGGAGAACATCAGCAAGGCGGCAAAGGCGACCAACTCCATCGTGTTCAAGAAGAACGGGGACAATGTGAGCGTCTATATCAAGAACGCGGCAGCCCATGCCGCCGAGGAGGACAAGAAGGACGACGAGGAAGAGACCGACGACCTTGCAAGTCTCACGCCCGCGATGACGATCGAAAAGGCTGACGTAAATAAAGACATCTCCATTGCCTTCGGCGAGGCGCAGACGTTCACCCCCGGTGAATTTACCGTGACGATCACGGTGGGCGTGACCGCAACAAAACTCGACAAAGAATACAACTTCACCAACATCGGCGGGAACTATCTCGAATACCGTTCCTCGGCGAGTTCCACGCCCTCCACGCCCATCACCTTCCACACCGAACTCGCGGCGGCGTCCGAAGGCTACAAGCAGGTGCGCCAGACCGTGTACATGAAGGAACTCAACGGGCAGCACTTCGACCTCAAAGACGGCCGCATCAATGACGATGCCCCCGCCGTTCTGGTTCTCAACGAACAACTCTACGGCTTTACGCTCGGCCAGCGGTACAGCCTCTCGTGGGAGGCCATCGACGTGTGCGATAACTCCGTCTCCCCCAACGGCGAGTACTATATGCTCCGCAAGGAAGCGGACGACGCGACCAAAGACCACTACCCCACGGACGAGGACTACAAGAAACTCAGCACATCCGTCTACTTTATGCCCACGGACGGCGGCGCAACGGAGACGCAGTACGTCTCCATCCGCTACCGCCTCGACGACGAGCGGTACGGCTCGGATCAAAAGGACAGTTACGGGTACGTGTACCTTTCGTGGTATGCCGCAGAGAGCAAAGTTAAGACGTTTAAGGACGCCACGGAAGAGCATGAACTCGCCATGATCGCGGTCGAGAATAACGATCAGCGGGTGAACCCCGGCCCGTACTACAACGGCTTGACAGCGAAAGCGGCAACCAATCCCGCCGAAAAATCCGAGAACGTGATGGAGCCTGCTGTGGGTGAGGATAATAAGACCATCCTTGGCAAGGCGGCCGAGGAATACCAGACCGAACTCAACAAAGTCGCCTCCGACGAAAAGACGAGCGCGGGCAACGGGGCATACATCTACCTGCCCTCCTTCCGCGGGCTCATTATGAGCAACTATGCGGACTACCGCAACCTGCGCTTCACCATCAGCTACAAAAAGGAGAACGCGAGTTCTTCCGCCTCGACGGAATCCAGCCTGCGCTACAACAACCTGCGCTTTGAAATAGACATGGAGGGGCACTACGCCTTCAAAGTGTGCGCAAGCGACGCCGCGGGCAACGCCATGAAGTACTATTTGGACGGCGAACTCGTGGACGTGACCACCTCCAACATTTGGGACATTGAGGAGATCCCCACGTTCTCCTTCGACGTCACCTACAAGGGCGCCGATGTCACCGAGCCCGGGGAACAGGATCCCGCCTCCCGCGGCACCTCGTTCACCTTCGATGAGTTCGAGATCGTCGATCTCGGCAGCAACATCAAGGAATACACCCTGTTCTACTTCGATACCTCCAAACTTGCCGAAGGGCAGGAGACCCCCGCCTATTCGGAACTCGTGGAGAACGCCAAGAAGTACAGCGAGGATACCTTTAAGGGCTGCCTCGTCGAGATCAAGGAGTACAATGAGGACATCACCGAGGAGGACGACGAGTGGGCGGATACCGACAACGACCACCGCTGGAACCCCGATAGTTCGCTCTCCTTCGTGCCGCAGAAATCGGGCTACTATGTGCTCCGCCTCACCTATTACGATCTGTACAACCCCGACGGCGTACAGGCGGAGAACTACTATGAGGTCGTGGAAGTGCGCAACCCCTACGACTATATCCCCGCCAAGAGCGATTGGCTGCAAAACAACGTGACCTCCGTGGTGCTGTTCTCCATTTCGGGCGCGCTCGCCATCGCCATCGTGGTGCTCTTCGTGGTGAAGCCCTCGGATAAGAAGGTGGAAGAGGTAGACCTCGCCTCCCTCAAGGGCAACAAGAAAAAGGAAAAGCCCAAAAAATAAGGGATAGAAAAAAGTATAGAAACAATTTGGTTTGACCGCCGCTTATGCGGCGGTCTTGCTTTTGGAAAAAATTCCGCGCGCTTGTTGAAAGTTTCCGCTTGCTTTTGGAAAAATTACTGCCCGTTTTTTGGAAAATTTCCGCGCTCTTTTTGAAAATTTCCGCGCTCTTTTTGAGAATTTCCGCTTGTTTGTTGAAAATTTCCGTGCGCCGCCGATCCCTCGGAATCGGCGGCGCACGGGGAAAGAAGTAGCGGCATGAGGAGCCCCCCTTTCCCCCCTCCCGTGGAGGGGGGGAAGGAGTGGCGGTTTTCATAACAAAAAGCAAACGGAGGGAAAGACGGGAACGGCGGAAATGGAGGCAAAGGCGGGAATGGCGGGAATGGCGGGAAAGGCGGAAAGGCGGAAAAGGCGGGAAAGGCGGGTTCATCATAAATAGAAACAGGGGGGAATGGCGGTAAAGGAGGCAAAGGCGGCAATTCGGCAGGAGGGGTACGCGCGGAGGAATTTTTGCGCGGCGCATATTTTTCTCCGCGCAATGCAAACTGCAAATAGGAGGTAGATATGGTAATCGCAAATCTCATTTCGTATATCCTGGTGCTCTTGGGCGCGGTGAATTGGGGACTGTTCGGCATCTTCAACTTCAACCTCGTCTCGGCGATCTTCATGGGCCCCCGCAGCGTGGGCTCCATCATCGTCTACTCGCTCATCACCCTCGCCGCGATCTGGCTCATCATCTCGCCCATCATCACCAACGGGATGCTCAAACTGCGCGGCGACCGCGTGGCGCGTGAGACCAAGAACGCGTAACCAATGATGCGAAAAGTACGGGCGAATTGCCCGTATTTTTTTATTTGTTGCCGCCCGCGCCTTCGGCGCGGGCGGCAACTCTATATTAGGGGCGGCAACTCCATATGGGGGGCAATGTGATGCGCGGGCGGCAATTCCATATGGGGGGCAATGTGATGCGCGGGCGGCAATTCCATATGGGGGGCAATGTGATGCGCGGGCGGCAATTCCATATTAGGGGCGGCAACTCCATATGCGGGGCAATTTCAAAAAGAGAGCGGCGGACATTCTTAACATAAAATTTGGGCAAGGCGCATTCAATAGAACATGACGGTGTGCGGCATGGAAAATAGGACGAGCGCGGGCGCGCTCTGCATGGAGGCGGCAAGGGCATGACGGTGTGCGATATGAAAAAGGGGATGCGCGCGATCGTGCTCAAAGTGGATGGCGCGGAGGCGGTAAAAGAGAGGCTCCGCTTTTTGGGCATCTATAAGGGCGCGAAGGTCGCGCTCCTCAAAGTCTCCCTCATGAAGAGCACCTATCTCGTGCAGGCGGGCAGTTCGCGCGCCGCGCTCGGGAGGGACGTCGCCGCGGGGGTCTTCGTATGGAAACTGAACGAAAATTGAGACCCCATATGGGCAATTTGTGCGCAGCGGGGCGCGCGTTCTTCCAAATGCGGCGGGGAGTTCGGCATGAACATTGAACGGGGAAAGACGCTGCTCCTCGTGGGCAACCCCAACGCGGGCAAGAGCACCCTCTTCAACAAACTCGCCCGCGGCCATGCGCGCGTCGGCAATTGGCACGGCGTGACGGTGGGGGAACTTCGGGGAAGGGCGCGGCGCGGCGCGCTTTCGGGCTATACCCTCTGCGATCTGCCCGGCATCTACTCCATGGACAGCCTCTCCATGGAGGAAAAATTCACGCGGAATGTGCTGCGCGAGCGCCCCGAGGCGCCCATGATCTTCGTCGCCGAATACGCGACGCTCGACCGCTCGCTTCCGCTCTTTACGTCGCTTGCAAAGGGGCGAGCGTGTGCGCTCGTTCTCACCAAGCGGCGGCTGTTTGCGCGCGCGGGCGGGAAGTTGGATGTTTCCGCGCTTGCGGGGCGGCTCGGGGTGCCCGTCATCGAGGCGGAGGGCAAGGGCGGACGGGCGCTCGCCGCAGAGATCGCGGAGGCGCTGAAAAAGCCGCACGGCGCGGTGCGGGGGGAACTTGAAGGCATCTTCGTGCCGCCGCGCGAGGGGCTCTCCCGTGCGGACAGGTTGCTCCTTTGCGGGTGGTTCTCCGTGCCGCTCTTCGTGCTTTTATTGGGGCTCGCCTTCTTCGTGACGTTCGCGCGCGGGATGCCCGGGGACAGGATGAAGGGCGGCGTGGAGGCGCTCTTTTCCGATGTGCTCGCGCCCCTCTTCGACGGCTTTCCGCCCGTCGCGCGGAGTTTCTTTCAAAACGGGCTGTGCGCGAGCCTCGGCAGTGTTTTGTGTTTTTTGCCGCAAATTTCGCTCCTGTTTCTCTTTCTGACCCTCCTCGACGAGAGCGGATTTTTATCCCGCCTCGCCTATCTCACCGACGGATTTTTTGCGCGGCTGGGGCTGAACGGCAGGGCGGTTTTCTCCCTTGTGATGGGCTTCGGGTGCACCGCCGCCGCCGTGCTCACAACGCGCGGGCTGGACGATAGGCACATCCAGCGGCGCACCATCCTGTGCCTGCCGTACATTCCGTGCAGCGCAAAATTGCCCGTGTTTCTGACGCTCGCCGCCTCCTTCTTCCCCGAACCCTTCCTCGCCGTCGTGCTCTTGTATGCGCTCGGCGTGGGCATCTCGGTGTGCGTGGCGCTCCTTTTGCGCGAGGAGACGCCGCCCTTTTTGATGGAACTCGCGCCGCTCAAATTTCCCGACCCCGTTTTTGTCTGCAAGGCCTTGTGTTTTCAGGTGAAACAGTTTATAATAAAGGTGGGAACGGTCATTTTGGCGTTCTTTCTGCTCTCGTGGATGCTCTCGTCGTTCGACTTTTCCTTCCGCCTCGTGGGGGCGGAGGAGAGTATGCTGGCGGCCGTCTGCGGGTGGCTGAAATGGCTGTTCGCGCCCATCGGCATGGCGGACTGGCGCATCGCCTATGCGGCGCTCTCGGGGCTCGTCGCCAAGGAGAACATCGCGGGGGCGCTCGCCATGTTCTACGGCGGCTTTCCCTACGGCGCGGCGAGTGCGTTCGCCTTTGCGGTGTTTGTGCTCACCTGCTCGCCGTGCGTCTCTTCCATTTCGGCGACGGCGCGGGAGGTGGGCTGGGGGCGGGCTCTACTCTATGCCGCCGTGCAGACGGGGACGGCGCTGCTGCTTTCGTATGCCGCGTACTTTGCCCTCGTGAAGCCCGCGCTCGCCCTGCCCGTGGGGGCGGCGCTCGTGTGCGCCATCGTACTTTTGAGGAAAAACCATGAAACGCTATCGGGTTCTTTCGGACGACAACTTAAAAAATTTCACCGATAACACCGATGCGCAGGCGTCGTTTGCCTTCCGCGCCCTCTTGAAGGCGCGCGACATCCGCGTGAACGGCGCGCGCGTGGGGGAGAACGTTGCCTTAAAGGCGGGCGACGAGGTGTGCTACTTTATGACCCCCGCGCAGGAGGGGCGCACGGCTTTTTCCGTGGTGTACGAGGACGAAAATATTCTCGTCGTGGACAAGGAGAGCGGCGTCAACTCCGAGGCGGTTTATGCGGAACTTGCCCGCCGCGGGGAGGCGTATTTTCTCCACCGCCTCGACCGCAACACCGAGGGGCTCATGCTCTTTGCAAAGAACAAAGCGGCGGAGGAGGAACTGCTCTCCTGTTTCCGCGAGCGGCGCGTTATTAAGAAGTACCTCGCCCTCGTATTCGGCAAAATGCGCACACGGGGGGAAGTTTTGAGGGCTTTTCTTACAAAGGACGCCGCGCGCGCCCGCGTGAGGGTGTGCGAAAAGCCCGTCGGCGAGGAGATCGTCACCGAGTACCGCGTCCTCGAGGAGCGGGGGGAGACGACGCTTCTCGAAGTCACCCTGCACACGGGCAGGACACACCAAATACGCGCGCACCTCGCCTTTCTCGGCAACCCCGTGGTGGGGGACGAAAAGTACGGCGACGAAATCAAAAACCGCGCCGCCCACGCGACGAGGCAGCGGCTCATTGCCAAGGAATTGACGCTTTTTTGCGGCGGGACGCTCGCCTATTTGAACGGCAGGACGTTTTTCTCGCAAAAAAATCTGTAAAATTTGCAAAAAACGCTTGACGGCGTTTTTTTGTTGTGGTAATATATGAACAGTTATTCATATATTGAAATAGGGGTGTACCATGGAAGTTTGCAAGCATGAAGAGGAACATCGCGCCGCCGCCCTGCGCGCGCGGGAGAATATGCCCGCGGCGGGGGACATCGAGCGGGTCGCCGCCTCCTTTAAGGCCATCTCCGAGCCCTGCCGCCTGAAAATTCTGTTCGCCCTGCGGCACGGCGAGTTGTGCGTTCTCCACATCGTGGAGGCGGTGGGGGGGACGCAGAGCGCCGTTTCCCACCAACTGCGGCTTTTGAAGGCAAACGGCATTGTAAAATCGCGCCGCGACGGGCAGAATATCTTATATTCCCTCGCCGACGAGCACGTGGTGGCGGTGTTGGAACTCGCCTGCGCCCACTTGAAGTGCAAAATTTAGGGGTTTATTATGCATAAAGTCATCAAAATTCAGGGTTTGGACTGCGCCGCCTGCGCCGCCGAACTTACAGAGGAACTCATGGCGATCGACGGCGTAAGCGAGGCCGCCGCCGACTTCATCAACCAACGCGTCGCCCTCGACTACGAGGGGCGCGAAGCGTTCGAGCGGGCGGTGGACACCATCTCCCACTTCGAGGACGTGAAGATAATCGACGACAACGCCCCCGTTCAAAAGGATCGGCACCTAAAAGAGATCGTCTCCATCGCCGTCGCCGCAGCGCTGTTCTTGCCCGCGCTCGTGCTGGATATTCTCCAAATGAATGAGTGGGTCGTGTTCGGGCTGTTCCTCGGCAGCTTCTTTGCGGCGGGCTGGCAGGTGCTGTGGACGGTCATCATGAACTTTCCCAAGGTGTTCAAGAACGGCTTCCACCCGCTCATTCTGCTCGACGAGAACCTCCTCATGACGGTCGCCGCCGTCGGGGCGTTCGCCATCAGGGAGAACATGGAGGGCGCCGCCGTCATGCTCCTCTACGAGATCGGGGAACTCTTGCAGCAGATCGCGGTGGGCTCCTCGCGCGGGGCGATCGCCCGCCTCATGCAGATGAAGAGCGACACGGCCATCCGCTTAAACGGTGACGCACGGGAGGAGGTTGCCCCCGAGGAACTCGCGGCGGGGGATATTGTGCTCGTGCGCAAGGGGGATAAATTCGCCGCCGACTGCACCCTTCTTGCGGGGGAGACCGCGCTCGACGTGAAGTCGCTCACGGGCGAGAGTTACTTGAAGGAAGTGCGCGCGGGCGAGGAAATTTTGGCGGGCTCCGTCAATGAGGGCGAGGCAGTCGAAGCGCGCGTTCTGCGCCCGTACGGGGAGAGTGCCGTCGCCAAAATTTTGGAACTCGTGGAGAGTTCCTCGGCGAAGAAGGCCAAACCCGAGAAGTTCATCACCAAATTTGCGCGCATCTATACGCCCGTCGTGGTGCTCCTCGCCGTCTGCATCGCCGTCTTCCCGCCCCTTCTCGACGGGTACAACTTCGTGAAGTGGCTCATCCCCGCCCTCGATTTCCTCGTCATCTCCTGCCCGTGCGCCCTCATCATCTCGGTGCCGCTCACCTACTTTTCGGGCGTGGGTGCGCTCGCAAGGTACGGGGTTCTCACCAAGGGCGCCGTCTACCTCGATAAACTCGCCGCGGTGAAAGTGGCGGCGTTCGACAAGACGGGTACCCTCACCGAGGGCAGATTTTCGGTGGGAGAAGTGCACGGCGCGGCGCGGACTTTGGAACTTGCCGCGGCGGCGGAGCGGCTCTCCTCGCACCCCCTCGCACAGGCGTTTGCGGGGACGGAGACGGATGCAATCGCCGAAAATGCGCGGGAGATCGCGGGCATGGGTATCTCGTGCACCGTCGGCGGCAAGAAAATTTTGGTCGGGAGCGCGCGGCTCCTCCGCGAAGAGGGCGTCGAATTTGTTGAGGTCGAGAGCCCCGCGGTGCTCGTGTATGTCGCCGAAGAGGGGAAATATATCGGCTGCGTGGAGATCGAGGATAAACTTCGCGCCGAGGCGAAAGGCGCGCTCGCCGATTTGAAGCGGGCGGGCATCGGCATCGCCGTGCTCACCGGGGACACCGAAGCGCGGGCAAAACGCGCCCTTGCTGGGCTCCCCATCGACGAAATTTGCGCGGGGCTGCTGCCCGCCGAGAAGCCCGCGCGCGCCGCTTCCTTAAAAGAGGCGGGCACCCTCCTGTACGTGGGCGACGGCATCAACGATACCCCCGTCATGGCGGAGGCGGACGTCTCCGTGGCGATGGGAGGCCTCGGGAGCGACGCCGCCATCGAGGCGAGCGATTTCGTGCTCGCGGGCGACAACCTTTCCGCCCTTCCGAAGGCCGTGCGGGGCGCGAAAAAGACGCGGAAGATCGTTGCCGAAAATATTGTGTTCTCTATCGCCGTGAAGGTGGCGCTGATGGTGCTCTCCCTTTTCGGGCTCCTGCCGCTGTGGGTCGCCGTGCTCGGCGATACGGGCGTGATGCTGCTCGCCGTTCTCAACTCCATGCGGATGCGGGCAAAACTCAAATAATTGGTAGCAATGTGAGATGGGCGCAAAAATTTTTTCAAAATAGGTTGATTTTTACCTATTTTCGAGTATAATAAAAGCGAGGTGATAATATGACCATCAACACGAACCAAGTGCTCTCCATTACGGAGGCCAACCAAAACTTTTCCCGCGCGGCGCGCATTGCCGATCGGGAGGGGAGCGTTGTCATCTTCAAGAACAACAGGCCGCGCTATATGCTCGTAAATTTGCGGGATAACCCCGCCCTCGACCTTTCAGACGACGAGAAAATCGACGTCGTCGCAAGGCGCATCTTGGAAAAGCACCGCGTGGCGTTCGAGGAACTCGCAAAATGAGAGAATTCAAATAATTGTTAAAATTTGAAAAGCCGCTTGCAATGCAGGCGGTTTTTTGGTATAATGGAGGCATGATGAAACATCTCATTGACTGCGCCATGAAGCGCGAAACGTGTGATTTGGTAATTAAGAATGCCCGCGTGTTCAACGTGTACACGGGGGAGACCGAGGAGAAGGAAATTGCGATTGCGGACGGGCATATCGTCGCCGTCGGCGAGGGGTATGAGGGTGCGCGCGAATACGACGCCGCGGGCAAAGTCGCCCTGCCGTCCTTTTTGGACGCCCATATCCACGTGGAGAGCAGTATGCTCTCGCCCGAGGAGTTCGCCTTCTTCTCCGTCGCGCACGGCACGGGGGGCATCGTTGCCGACCCGCATGAACTCGTCAACGTCTGCGGCATCGCAGGGGCGGAGTACGTGAAGGAGGCGCTCTCCCGCCTGCGCTGCGGCGAGGTGCAGCCGCTCGACGTATTTTTGCAACTGCCGTCCTGTGTGCCCGCGACGCCCCTCGAGACGAGCGGCGCGAAGATCGACGGGCGGGAGACGGAGCGGGAAATTACGCGCGACCTCTTCTTCGGGCTCGGCGAGATGATGAACTTCCCCGCGGTGCTTGCGGGCGACGAGGACGTTCTCAGAAAATTGCAGGCGGCAAGGGACGCGGGAAAGCCCATCGACGGACACGCGCCCGGGCTGAACGGGAACGCGCTATGCGCCTACCGCGCGGCGGGCATCCTCACCGACCACGAGAGCCTCACCCCCGAGGAGTGCCGCGAGAAGGCCGCGCGCGGGATGTATGTGCAGATCCGCTGCGGCTCCTCCACCAACAACCTTGAGGACGCCGTGAAGGCGGTGGACGGCTTCAACTTCCGCCGCTTCGTGCTGTGCACCGACGATAAAAACGCCGCGGAACTCTCGGGAAGAGGCCACCTCGACGACGCCATGCGCCGCCTCGTCGCCCTCGGCATGGATGCGCGCTACGCCGTCTGCGCGGCGACTTCCAACGTCGCCGATTGCTATGGCTTGAAGGATCGGGGAGCGATTGCGCCCGGGTGCCTCGGCGACGTCGTGCTCGTGGACGACATGAAGGATTTTGACGTGCGCGCCGTGTTCAAGCGCGGGGTGCTCGTCGCGGAAAACGGGAAAACGCTGCTCGAAATCGGCGAAAAATACCTGCCCGACGCCGTGCGCGGCACGGTGAAAATCAAGCCCGTCTCGCCCGCCGATCTTCGCATCGAGGGGCACGGCGGCACCTTCCGCGCCATGGAGATCATGCCGCACGGGCTGTATACGACGGAGGTGCGTGTGCCCGCGCCGAAGGGAATTCTCGACGTGAAGGGCACAGACCTAAATAAACTCGCCGTCGTCGAGCGGCACTTTGCGAGCGGCAACATCGGGCTCGGGCTCGTGAAGGGGTACGGATTCCGCGGCGGCGCGCTGGGCATCTCCGTCGCGCACGACAGCCACAATCTGGTCGTCCTCGGCGACGACGATGGGGCGATGGCGCGCGTCTGCGCCCTGCTTCAGGAGGCGGGCGGCGGCATGGTGCTCGTCCATGAGGGCGGCGAAGAGGTGTTCCCGCTCGACATTGCGGGGCTCATGAGTTCGTTGCCCGCGGCTAAGGTCGTCTCCCGCACCCGCGCCATTGCGGAACGGGCGCGCGCGATGGGCGTAAAGGAGTATTACGAGCCCTTCATGACGCTCGCGTTTTTGTCGCTCGCCGTCATTCCCGAACTCAAACTTACCGACCGCGGGCTCGTGCGCCTCGATAAGTACGATTTTGTTCCGCTCGAAGAAAAATTCAGTTGACATTTTTCTCGCCGCGGAGTACAATAAAGAAAAACAAGAGGAGGAGAAAGCCGTGAAAGGACGAAGTACCAGCGGAGACAGGATAGGGCGATCGCTCTTTGCGGCTTTTCCCGGATAGCGAATCGCTCCGTCTTCGTCTGCGCCTTCTGAACATCATATTGCGGAGGTGGAGAGATGAACGAAGAGATCAAACTTGAGATCGCGCGGCAAGTTGCCGCCAAAAACTTTGAAGCCGCCGCTTCCTCATTGGAGAGACTCTCTCCCGAGGAGGCGGCTTTTGTGCTGTCCGAAATGGACGAAAAGGACGCCCTCGCCCTCGCCCGCGAGACGGAGAGCGACTTCCTCGCCGACGTCCTCATACTCGCGCCCAAGGCGTTGCAGCGCCTCATCATGGAGGGGCTGCACGACGACGAACTCGAGGAGGTCATGGAGGACGTCTCGGTAGACGACACGGTGGACATCATCGAGGAGATGCCCGAGAGCGTCGCCCTGCGCATTGCGGAGACGGATGAGATCGTAGCCCTTTTGGAGGAGCGGAAATTTTCCGTATTGAAGCCCATCCTCGCCTCGATGAACGAGATCGACCTCGCCGAGGTGTTCGAGCACATCAAGGAGGAGGACCTGCCCGTCCTCTTCCGCATCCTGCCCAAGGACTTGGCGGCGGAGGTGTTCGTCGAGATCGACCGCGACACGCAGGAGAAACTCCTCAAAATGCTCTCCGACCTCGAGATCAAGGAGGTCATGGACGAACTCTTCCTCGACGATACCGTCGATCTCGTGGAGGAGATGCCCGCAAACGTCGTAAAGCGGCTGCTCGCCCAGAGCGACAGCGAGACCCGCGCCTACATCAATGAACTTCTGAAGTACCCCAAGGACAGCGCGGGGAGCATCATGACCATCGAGTTCGTGCGCTTCCTGCCCCAGATGACGGTGGGGGAGGCGTTCGACCGCATCCGCGCGCAGGCCATCGACAAGGAGACCATCTACACCTGCTATGTGACGGATAAGGAAAATAAACTCATCGGCATGGTGACGGCGAAGGATCTCATGCTCTCGGATATGCAGGCGAAGATCGGCGACATCATGGAGGACAACGTCATCTACGTGCATACCCTCGACGACAAGGAGGAGGTCGCCCGCACCATCTCCGATTACGGCTTCCTCGCCATTCCCGTCGTGGATGAAGAGCGGCGGCTCGTGGGCATCGTCACCGTAGACGACGCCATGGACGTCATCGAAGAGGAGAACACCGAGGATATCGAGGCCATGGCGGGCGTCCTGCACGAGAGCAAGCCGTATTTGAAGACGGGCGTGTTCTCCATTTGGAAGAACCGCGTCCCGTGGCTTCTCATCCTCCTCGTGAGCGCGACGTTCACGGGGCTCATCCTCAATAACTTCGAGAGCCTTCTCTCCACGGCGATGCTCGCCTGTGTGCCCATGCTCATGGATACGGGCGGCAATTCGGGCTCGCAGTCCTCCGTCACCGTCATCCGTGCGCTCGCCCTCGGGGAACTTTCCACCAAGGATACGGGGCGGGTGCTATGGAAGGAACTGCGTGTGGCGCTTTTGCTTGCCGCAACGCTCTCCGTCGCCTGCTTTGCGAAATTGCAACTCATCGATAGGCTTCTCTTCGGCTTCGAGGGGTACACCGTCATTCCCTGCCTCGTCGTCTCCTTGGCGCTCTTCTGCACCGTCGTCATGGCGAAGTTCGTCGGCTGTATGCTGCCGCTCTTCGTGAAGAAGTGCCGCCTCGACCCCGCCGCCGTCGCCTCGCCTTTCATCACGACGATCGTCGATGCGCTTTCTTTGTTGATTTTCTGCGGACTTTCGGTTTTAATTTTGGGATAAATTATGAAAATTGTCATTGCAACGCACAACCAAAACAAACTCCGCGAGATCAGGGAGATTCTCGCGGGGCAGGAAATTTTGTCCGCCGAGGAGGCGGGATTTTCGGAGGAAGTCGAGGAGACGGGCGCGACCTTTCTCGAGAACGCCCGCTTGAAGGCGGAGGCCGTCTGCCGCGCGACGGGGCTTGCTGCCCTTGCCGACGATTCGGGACTGTGCGTGGATGCGTTCGGCGGCGCGCCCGGCGTTTTCAGCGCGCGATATTCGGGCGGCGGGGCGGCGGAAAACCGCAAAAAACTCTTAAAATCGCTCCATGGGGTGGAAAATCGCAGGGCGCACTTCGCCTGCGCCGTCTGCCTCATGTTCCCCGACGGGCGGGAAATTTCCGCCGAGGGGGCAACCTACGGGCAAATTCTCACCGAGGAGCGGGGCGCGGGCGGGTTCGGCTACGATAGCCTCTTCCTCTCCGACGATTTGGGCGTCTCCTTTGCCGAGGCGGGCGAGGAGGCAAAAAATGCCGTTTCGCACAGGGGGCGGGCGCTCCGCGCACTCGCGGAAAAATTATGAAGACGTTCGTCGTACTCTCGGATAGCCACGGGAGATACAAAAATTTGCAGAAAATTTCGCCTCTTTTTGCCGAGAACGACTTTGTGGTGCACCTCGGCGACGGCTCCTCCGATCTGCGCACGTATTCCGCGGAAGCGCCCGAAAAGTTCTACATTCTCAAGGGCAACTGCGATTTTTCCTACGGGCAGGAGGAGTGCGTCATCGAGGAAGAGGGCGTCGGCATTTTCTGCTGCCACGGGCACCGCTACGGCGTGAAGCGGGGGCTCGAAGACCTCGCCGCCCGCGCCAAGGCGTTGGGCTGCACGGTCGCCCTGTACGGGCACACCCACCGCGCCGACATTGCCGAGGTGGACGGCGTTCTCTGCGTCAACCCGGGCGCGATCGGAAGTTTCGCCGAACCGAGTTACTGCTACCTCGTGGTGCACCAAGGCAAGCCCACCGCCACCCTCGTAAAGGTATAAAAAATCGCCGCCGCGGCAGCCCGCAACGGCGAAAACTCGCAGCGTTTACAGAGTTTCGAGAATTTCCCCGATGTCCGCGTCGATGAGAACGGCGCGGCTCTTTATTTCCTCGGGGGCGTATGCCTCCCCCCAATTGATGCAGGCGTACGTCGCGTTCTTGTTTTCCGCCGTCAGCCTCCAGAAGGGATATTTGATGATGGCGGGCGTGTTGCCGCCCACGCCGAGTTCGAGGTAGAGAACGCGGCTTTTTTTGTGCCCCGCAAGGAAATTCCGATAGCGCCCATACGCCTCGTGCCAGCCCGCGTCCTCGACGAAGGTATCGTCCGAACGCAGGTTCATCGCCATGGGAGCCCCGCACTTCGGGCAGCGGGGGATGAGCGCCGGGGGGATGCGCATATTTTTTTGCTCCTGCACCATGCGGCGGACGGCCTCTTCGTTGTCGTAGGTCTCGGCGTGGCAGGGCACGGAGCACTGAAAGAGCCCGTAGTCGCCCTGTGTGTAGAAGAGCCGCTCCTTTGCAAAGCCCGCCTTTTGGAAGCAGTGATCGACGTTGGTGGTGATGACGAAGTAGTCCCTGTCCTTCACGAGGGAAAAGAGCCGCTCGTACACGGGCTTGGGCGGGTCATTATAGCGGTTCAGGGCGATATAGCGCGACCAATACGCCCAAAACTCCTCGGGCGAGGGGTAGGGGTAAAAGCCGCCCGCGTACATATCGTGAAAGCCGTACTTCTTCTCAAAGTCGGCGAAATTTTCGCGGAAGCGCGCGCCGCTGTACGTAAACCCCGCCGACGTCGAGAGCCCCGCCCCCGCGCCGATGACGATAGCCTCCGCCTCCCCGAGCGCCCGCCGAAGCGCGTCAAGCGGTTGCATTTCAAATGATGGCGTCGGTCGCCGTGTACCCTTCGAGCGAGCCCGCCTTTACCTGAATGCAGAGGTACTTGATGCCCTCGTTTTCCGCGGCGAAGAACTGCCGCTTGGTGGCGGGGGCGATGCGCACAAAGTCGCCCGCCTTCAAGTCCACCTTCTCGCCGTCGAGAACGGCATATCCCGCGCCCGCGAGGATGGCGTAGATCTCCTCATTTTGCTTGTGCGCGTGTACAAAGGGGACGCCCGCACCCGCGGGGAGTTCGTTGACGCTCACTTCCGCGCCCGTAAGCCCAAGCGCGTCGTGCAGTTCGGTGCGCGGGCTCTCCGCGACGCTGATTTTCGTGTAATTTTCCATAACAATACCTCCGTTTTTTTCTTATTTTACCACGCGGGCACACCGTTTGCAAGAGACTTACAAATTGATTACAAGATAATAAAAAAGTAACCGTGTAAAACCCGCTTGCAAACGCCGCGGTTTTTTGGTACAATGGGGAAAAGGAGGCGAATAATGCTCACGGTAGAGGAATTGCCCGCTTGCCCCGTCGCCACCACGGTGCGGCTCATCGGGAACAAGTGGAAACTGCTCATCATCCGCGATCTCGTCATGGACGGGACGCGGCGGTTTTCTGATTTTTTGAAGTCGGTGCCCGGCATCAGCAAAAAGGTGCTGACCGATAACCTGCGCGCCCTCGAGGAGGACGGGCTCATCGTGCGCGAGGCGTTCGCCGAAGTCCCGCCGCGCGTGGAGTATTCGCTCTCCCCGCTCGGGGAGACGCTCCGCCCCATTCTCGACGCCATGCAGGCGTGGGGCGAACAGTACAAAGAGGCATTGAAGGATTGAAAAACCGCACCCCGTGGTGCGGTTTTCTCATCCATTCTGTTGTTCCATGTTCCGTGCGCGCTTGTTGCGGACGGCGCCGCGGGCGATCTCGAAGATGTTGATGCCGATGCCCGAGAGAATGTAGATATAGAAGGTGAAGAACCGCCAGATGAGGATGACCCAGCCGATGACGGCGCTCACCCCGGGGCGCGCCATGAGCACGGAGGCGTACACGAAGGAGGTCGTCGTCTCCACGGCGCCCGTGTTGCCGGGCGTGGGGATGAGGTAGGCGGAGAACTGCGAAATGATGTTGAGGCAGGCGATCTGGAGGAGCAGGTCGGCAGTCGCGGGCACATTGGCGATCGCGACGACTGCGAAGAAGGGGATGCACACGTTGATGCACGTCTCGATGAGGGAGAGCACGATGAGCGGGAGCAAAAAGTACCATTTGCAGATGAGTTCCCGCATCGCGGTGCAGTATTCCCGCACCCCGTGCACGTACTTTTTGGAGACGAAGTACTGCTTCTTCACGATGTGCATCTTTTTGAGGAGGAAAATGATGAACGCCATCACCTTCATTGTGAACTTCGGGAAGAAGGAGAGCACCGCAAAGAGGATGGGGAAGGAGAGATTGAGGACGATGGAGAACCACGCCACGACGCGCACCGTCGTGGAGACGGCGATGTGCGCCGAACTTTCCAAATAGTTGGGCGCGACGCTCATGAGCACGAGGGCAAAGAGGCACCACACGAAGAGGCTCACGGACATCCGCGCGAGCGGAATGGCGGAGGCGGCACCCCGCGGAATATCCCGCTTTTTGTAGAGATAGTAGATTTGGAAGGGCTGTCCGCCGCTCGCAAAGGGGGTCACGCCGTCGTAGTACTTGCCGAGGAACATCACTTTCACCGAGGTGCGGATGCGGAATTTCCCCGTGTAGCGTTTGAGCATATAGGAGTACTTCACGCTCTCCTCGAGGATATAGAGGAGGATAAACCCCAAAAACGCAAAGAAGAGGGGAACGTTGATGCCTTTCACCATCTCAACAAAGCCGATCTGCTCGTCGCCAGCAACGTAGTCGCCGAGGGTGAGCATGATTGCCATGGAGAGCCCGATGAGAACGAGCATCAAAACCGTCTTGATCCACCAGTTGCGCAGGCGTTTTTTCTCCTGCGCCGCTTTGAATTTCTTGCCCGCCTCGCCCTGCGCCTCTCCGTCGGCCTCGTCGGTCTCCGCGTCGTCGGTCTCTTCGGTCTCGTCGGCTTCCGCGTCCGCGTCGGTTTCATAGACGGCTTCGCCCGCGTCGTCCGCTTGCGCTTCTACGTCGGTCTCCGCGTCGGGTTCGTGCGGGGGGATAGCGGCCTCCGCGTTGTCCTCTTGCGGGGCTTTGCCGGTCTCCGCGTTCAATTGTTCGTCCTGCGGCGCGCCGAAAATTTTCTCCGCGCCGTGTTCGTCTTGCATAGTCGCTCCGTGGGGGAAGTGCCCCGTTTTTTATTTTGCCGCGCGGTCTGCCCGCCGTTTTCTCACCGCGCTGCGGATGATCTCGAAGATGTTGATGCCGATGCCGGACAGAATGTAGATGTAGTAGATGAAGAACCGCCACACGAGCACGATCCAACCCGTCACGGCGTTCACATTGGGGTCGCTCACGATCATGAGGAGGGCGAGTGTCGTAACCGCCTCGTTGGCGCCGCTGTTGCCGGGCGTGGGAATGAGCGAGGAGGAGTAGAAGGAAATGACGCCGAGGCACACGATTTGAAGGAGCAGTTCGGCGTACAGTTCCGAGCCGACGGGCGCAATGGCGATGACGGTGAAGAAGGGGATGAGAAGGTAAGTCGCCGTCTCCAAAATGCAGATAAAGACGAGCGGGATGAGTTTCCACGCCTCGCGGATGAGCGACTTCAAGGAATGGCGGTACTCGTCCATCTCATAGACGTACTTCTTCATCGTGGGGTAGCGCCGCTTGACGATGTGAATTTTATTGAGGAAGCCGACGGTCTTCACGACGAGTTTTTTGCCCGCCCGCGGGAAGAGGGAGGCAAACACGATGATGAGCGGAATGGCGAAGTTGCAGGCGAGCGAGATCCACGCCACGACCATGATGACCGTTCCGCCGATGCTGTTGATGTCCACGCAGAGATGCGCGGTGATGAGCAGCCCCACGGCGATGATGCAAAAGACGATGGTGTTTACGATGTACCTCACGAGGGGGACGGAGGTCGCCACGCCCGCGGGGATGTCTTTCTTATGGAGATAGTAAATTTGGAAGGGTTGTCCGCCCGTGCCGAGGGGGGTGATGCCGTCGTAATACTTGCCGAGGAACATCACCTTTACGGAATTTTTCAGCCGCCACTTGCCCGTGGAAATTTTGAGGAGATAGGAATATTTGAGGCTCTCGGCGAGAATGGCGAGGAGAAATGTGCCGATGAGCGCCGCAAACCACACCCAATTTACGCCGCGGATCATGGTGGAAAAACTCACCGTGTCGCCGCCGACGTACTTGGTGATGGTGAACATCATGGCGATGGAGACGGCGATGAGCGCAATGAGGAGGGAGGTCTTTATCCACCACTTGCGGTTCTTCGCCTTGGCGTCGCCCGCCTTCTGCGCCTCCATCTCCTGCTTTAATTTTTCCATCTCCCGCTCTTTGGCGCGGTTATAGCGGGCGGCGAAGTCGCTTTTGTCGCCCGAATCGAGATCTTCTTCGGCTTCCTCGGCCTCGGGAAGAACTTCGCCCTCCGCCGCTTGGGAATTTTCCGCTTCGGGAAGCGCCGCGGGCTCTTCGGGTTCTGCCGCTGCGGGAAGTGCCTCGACCTCCGCTGCGGGAAGCGCCGCGGGTTCTTTGGACTTTGCGGCATCGGGAAGCGTTTCGGGGAGGGACGCCGCCCTTACGGGCGCCTCGGAAGTTGCGGGAGTTTCGACGGGCGCCTCTTCCGCTATGGAGTTTTTCTGCTCGTCATTGTTCATTTCTTTCCAATCATACCATATTTTGCCTGAAATTGCAATTGGAATGCGCCCCCTTATCCACTTTCGCCGCTACTTTTTTGGCGGCTCGCGTCGGTTTTTGTGAGGAGCCGCCGCCGCGCCGAGCGCCGCATCTCATAGCCCCACCTGCCGAACGCCGCCCCGAGAATGACGACGTAGCCCACGATGCTCAAAATCGTAGGCACCTGCGCGAGCACGAAAAAGCCCAAAATTGCCGCAAAGAGCACCTGCGCGTAGTCGAACACGGCAATTTCCTTGGCGGGGGCATGGCGGTACGCCGCCGTGATGAAGAACTGCCCGCACGTCGCCGCCACGCCCGCGAGGAGCAGCCACATAAGTTGCATCAGCGTCATGGGCTCGTAAAAGGCGATGAAGAATGGGAGCGAGACGACGGTCGAGAAGAGGGCGAAGAGAAAGACGGTCATAATTCCCCGCTCGCCCTTCACCGCCAGAATGCGCACACAGGTATAGGCGAAGCCCGCACACGCGCCGCTCAAAAAGCCCGAGAGGGCGGGCAGCACGGAGAGGTCGAAGTGCGGGTTGACGACGCACATCGCGCCCGCAAAGGCGACGAGGACGAAGATGAGTTCGGGGATAGAGGGCTTCTCCCGCAAAAGGAACACCGAAAACAAAATGGCGAAGAAGGGGGAGAGTTTGTTGAGGATGGAGGCATCCGAGATGCTCGCAAGGTTGTCGATGGCGTAAAAGTTCAGAACGACGCCCAAAAAGCCGATTGCCGAGCGCAGGAAGAACCACAAAAAGTTGCGTTTATCGTAAACGCGGAATTTCTCCTTTTGGAAGAGCAGGGCAAAAAACACGACCACGACGGTGAGCGCATTGCGGAAGAACACCTTCTGCATGAGGGGAAGATCGCCCGCCATGTTCACGAAGAGGTTCATCGCCGCGAAACTCGCCGCCGCGCCGAGGATAAAGAGAATGCCGAGGCTCTTTTGAAGGGAAATTTTCATGCACAATATTATATGCGCATATGAAAAGATTGTCAAACGCGCAGTTGACCCAAGCGCGAGTTTGTGCTATACTTTGGGCATGAAAGTGAAAATTACGGCGATGCGGCAGAGCGAATACCCCGACCTCATGGCGCGGTACGAAAGCCCCATGGAGCACCCCTGCGATGTGAAAGTGGGGCAGGTGTTTTTCTCCGAAAACGGCGAGAAACCCGAGGGACTTTGCGACGGCGCATGGGAGAGCATGGCGCGGTTTGTAAGGGAACTTGCCGCGGGCGGCGGCAACTTTTACGACGGTTGGATGAAGGATGCGCACTCCGCGATGATCTCGTGCAACGACGGGTTTCGGCCGGTGAGTTTTCTGTTGGAAATTTCGTAACTTTCTTTTTGTCTGCGCTGCCGCAAAAGTGTGGGTTTGCTCCGCGCAGCAATTTTATGCCGTGCCGTAAATTTGCGCAAAAAGGTGGCCGAAATAAAAAATTTTCCGCTTTTAACGCTCCCCGCTGCGCCGCGCGCTGCCGCCGCCCTCGCGGCAGCCGCGCGCGTTGCAGCGGGGAGCGTTATTTTACTCAGGCGCGCGCTTTGGGCGTTCACTCTTCTCTTCACAATGTAATGGTACCACAAAATTTTTGCCCTTTCGGGGGTATATGCCAACTTTTTTGAAAAAATTTTTTCCGCCGCCCGCGCGTTCCTCGCGGACGGCGCGGGTTTGCCGAAAATTTGATAAATTTCTTGCAATTTCCGCGTGGGCGTGGTATACTGAAATTGCGCCACAATAGAATAGTTTATTTGATGAATGGCTACAATGGGCATCGTTGTATCCTATTTTCCATTCATCAATTTTGGAAAATCTATTGTGGCGCAACACATCGGGATACTCCATGCGGGCGTTCCCTTTGTGGAGCGTCCTTATTTTTCAAAAGGGAAAGGAGAAGAAACATGAAGCGGGTTTTGGCTGTACTTTTGGCTTTTGTTCTCGTGTTGAGTTTGGGACTCGCGGGTTGCCGCGATGCGTCCAAAGACCCCGCAGGCTCCACGCCGAACGGAGAGACCACCGATAATGGCGGTGGAAACGGCGGCGGAAATGGCGGAGGCGGCGGTGCCGGTGGTGGCGGCGGTGGCGGCCAAGGCGGAGGCGGTGCCGGTGGTGGCGGCGGTGGCGGAGGCCAAGGAGGCGGCGGTCAAGGCGGCGGAGGCGGCCAAGGCGGCGGCGATGAAACGCGGCCTTTGACGGTCGCAACCGACCTGCCGAGCGGCTCATTCAACCCGTTTTTCGATGTTTGGGACGCGGACAAAGCCATTACGGATGTCACGCAACTTCGCTTGCTCTCCACCGACCAAGGGGGCGAGATCGTTGCGGGGAAGGACGAACCCTGCGTCGCGTACGATTACAGCGTCGTCACGACGGGCTCTCCCTCCGACCAAAGCAGCCCCGACGACTACTCCCACTACTACACCGATTATTACTTTGCGTTGAAGGACGGCATCACCTTCTCGGACGGCACACCGCTCACCAAAAACGATGTGCTCTTCAACCTCTATCTGTATCTCGACCCCGCCTATACGGGCTCCGCTGCGCTGTACTCCGTGGATATTCAGGGCTTGCGGGCGTACAGGACGCAGACGACCGATATAAGCGAGCAGAACGGGTTTGAAAATTCAATTGAAAATGCCGTTTCGGAGCGCCGTAACGCTATCATCACCTGGACGAATAGCGACGACGATTATAATAGTTTGTCGGACGAAACGAAAGCGGACATCGTAAAGATCGAAGAACTCTTCCGCGAGGAGATCGAAGCGGATTGGAACGCCGCCATGGCGACCGACCTTAAAGACTACGATCGGTACGTCGATCGGGACGGCAATAAAATTTTCACGCAGAAATGGGAGATCTTCCTGTTTACCTACGGTCTCATTACGGTGACGACGATGCGGGACGGTTCACGCAAGTGGTACAGTCGCGCCGATGGTTACGATCGCAATATAAAAACGGACAAGGCTACCCTCACGGAGTTTGTGTTTGCCTTTATGCTCGGCGGCAAAGAGGCTGCCTCCATGACTTATAAAAACCGCTTATACGAAGTCATCAATTACTACGCGACGGCGAACACCTTCCGCCAATATCTCCGCGGCGAGGCTTTGAAGGAACTCATCGGCGACACGATGGAGGTGCGCACGGTCTCGGGCATCACCGTGGAGCGCAGAAGTTCGCTCCCCGACGGGAACGGAGACAAGGCGCTCGGCAAGGAGTACGATATTCTCCACATCCGCATCAACGGCGCAGACCCCAATGCCATCCGTGAGTTCGCGTTTCCCGTTGCGCCCCTCAAATATTATTCCTCCCATGCAAGTGAATTCAACCTCACCGCGGGGCAGGAATATTTCGGCGTGGAATTCGGAGACTATGCGTTTATGCAGAGCGTCCGCGCCATTCAGGTGCCCATGGGGGCGGGGGCTTACCGTGCGTCCACTGCGGACGGCACCGCCGCCACGGACATCTCCGAGGTCGAGGCGGGCGACTTTTTCAGCGGCGACACCGTCTATTTGGAGAGCAACGAGAACTTCCTGCTCGGTGCGCCCAAGATCGGGAAACTGCGCTATAAGGTCTATCCCTCTTCTTTGCTCTATGAGGGGGTGAAGGCGGGCGACATTGACGTTGCGTCCCCGCAGGCGACCAACGAAATAATAGAAAGTCTTTCCGGGACGGACAGCAAGAAACTCGGCTACACCGCCACCGATAGCACAAGTTACGGCTATATCGGCATCAATGCAAGGTTTGTGCAGGATCTCAATATCCGCAAGGCGATCATGTCCGCCATCGATACGAGCCTCTGCATCGACTACTACGGCAGCGACGACCTCGCCACCGCCATCCACCGCCCCATGTCCACGACGCTCACGCATTATTATCCCACGGACGCCACGGCATATTACCCCTTCGACGCAACGGGGGAGACGTCCTTGCAATATGCACAGGCCGCGGGCTATTTCCCCGATTCCGACGGCCGCTTGGTGAACCACAACGGCGAACAACTCAGATTCACCTTCACCGTTCCGGGCGACACCGCAGACCACCCCGCCTACGCCTCTTTGTGCTACGCGGCGGAAATTCTGAACGGGGTCGGCTTTGATATTACCGTCTCGATCGATTCGGCTGCATCCTTCAAACTCGCCTCGGGGCGGCTCGAGGTATGGGCTGCCGATATGCAGGCTTCCCCCGATCCCGATATGTTTGAGGTCTATCACAAGCATTCGTCCGCGGCGAGCGTTCTCGCGTGGGGCTTCCCGTGGATCGAGAGCGCGGATATTGCGGCAAACAACACGGTGCAGACGCAAAAGGACATTCTCAATGAACTCGCCGTCCGCATCGAGGAGGGCAGGGCTGCGACGAGCGTCGCAGAGCGCAAGAATGCCTATTCCGTCTCCGCGGGGGACAAACTCTCGGAGGGCGGCACCGTTGATGGGCTCTGCGCGCTCGACCTCGTCATGGAACTCGCCGTCGAACTTCCCACCTATCAGAAAAAGGCGCTCTACGTCTATCCGAAAGGGCTCTTCGATGACGACACGCTTGCTCTCTTTGCGGAGTCCACGGCGTTTCGATCCCCGCTCTCGCGCATCTGGGAGATGCGTTACGCCGAATAAAAAGAGCATAGAAAAAACGGCTGTCTCAAACGAGGCAGCCGTTTTTCAAAGGAGGTCGTCAGATCCGAGGATCTGCTTTGTAGGCGGTGTGCAACACTTCGTGCGCCTTGTGCGAGTTGGGTGCGCCGAAGTATTCCTTATAGATGACTTCCATGACGGGCGAATCGGAGGAGCGGCGAACCTTGTTCTGCTTGTCGCTCGCGTACAGCGCGCCCGCGCGGAGTTCTTTAAGTTCCAGCGAGTTGCGGATGCTGTCGGGAAGGGTGGGCTGGCCGCCGCCGTTCACACAGCCGCCGGGGCAAGCCATGATCTCGACAAAGTCGTACTGCCGCTCGCCGCTCTTGATGCCTTCCAGAATGGTTTTGGCGTTGCCGAGGCCGCTCGCAACCGCCACGCGCACGGTGACGCCCGCGACCTTGTACGTCGCTTCCTTGATGGGGGTCGCGCCGCGGACTTCGGGGAAGTCCACAACTTCGAACTTGCCGTCCAAAAGGGTCGCCGCAACGCGGAGCGCCGCTTCCATGACGCCGCCCGTCGCGCCGAAGATGGTGCCGCCGCCCGAGCAGGTCGCAAACGGGTCGTCGAACTCCTCTTCGGGCAGGTTGTTGAACTGAATGCCCGCGGTCTTGATCATCCGTGCAAGTTCGCGCGTCGTGATGGCGGCGTCCACTTCGCCCTTCATCTCGGGGCGGTGGCACTCGTACTTCTTCGCCGTGCAGGGGATGACGGAGACGACATACAAATTCTTGGGGTCGATGCCGTTCTTCTCGCAGTAGTAGGTCTTTAAGAGCCCGCCGAACATCTCCTGCGGAGATTTGCAGGTGGAGAGGTTGGGGATAAATTCGGGATATTTCTGTTCCACGAACTTCACCCAGCCGGGGCAGCACGAGGTGAACATGGGGAGTTTCCCGCCCTTTTGGATGCGGTTGACAAGTTCGGTCGCCTCCTCCATGATGGTGAGGTCGGCGGTGACGTCCATGTTGAACACCTCGACGTCGCCGAGCCTACGGATGGCCGCGACCATCTTGCCCTCGACGTTGGTGCCGACGGGGTTCTCGAACGCCTCGCCGAGCGTCGCGCGGACGGAGGGTGCGGTAAAGAACACCACTTTCTTTTCGGGGTTGCGGATGGCCGCCCACACTTCATCGACGGTGGTGCGCTCCTTGAGCGCCCCGACGGGGCAGGCGACGATGCACTGCCCGCAGCCCACGCAGACGGACTCCATGAGGCTCATCTCGAACGCGCTGCCGATGTGCACGGCGTAGCCGCGGCCGATGGGCCCGATGGCGCCGACGGCCTGCTTCTGGCAAGCCGCCACGCAGCGGTTGCAGTTGATGCACTTATCCCTGTCGCGGACGACGTAGGGGGCGGAGTAGTCGATCTCGTGGTTCAAGGGCTCGCCCGCGAAGTAGTTGGGGTCGCACCCGTACTCCACGGAGAGGCGCTGCAGTTCGCAGTTGCCCGCCCGCTCGCAGGCGAGGCACTCCTTCTTGTGCTTGGAGAGCATGAGTTCGAGCGTCATCTGACGGCTTTTTCTGCACTTTTCGGTGTTTGTCTGCACTTCCATGCCCTCGGCGACGGGATACACACACGCCGCAACGAGCCCGCGCGCGCCCGTGGCTTCCACGAGGCACATACGGCAGGAGCCGACGCAACTCACGTCCTTCAAATAGCAGAGGGTGGGGATCTCGATGTGCGCGAGGCGCGCCGCTTCGAGAATGGTCGTGCCCTCGGGCACGGTTACGGGAATATTGTTGATTTTCAGATTGACCATGGTGTACCTCACTTTCTCTCAACTGCCTTGAATTTGCAGTTGCCTTGGCATACGCCGCACTTGATGCACTTCGCGGGGTCGATCTCGAAGGAGGCGAGTTTGTGGCCGGGCGCAACGTAGTCCGTCCGCGTGATGGCGGAAACGGGGCAATTCTTCGCGCACATACCGCAGCCGATGCACTTCTCCTTGTCGATGGTGAAGTTCAAAAGCGCCTTGCAGACGCCCGCCGTGCAGTGGTGGTTGTAGATGTGGTCCTCATATTCCTTGCGGAACTTGGCGAGGGTGGAAAGAACGGGGTTGGGCGCCGATTGCCCGAGCGCGCACAG
>CANRAR010000004.1 GCA_947628675.1 uncultured Clostridia bacterium | reverse complement strand
AGCGCCGGCGCGGCAGATGCGCTTGGTGGTAAAAAAGTTTTTCAATTGACACCTCGGTTTTTTTATTCGGAAGTGTTAGCCGAAAACCTTCCGTGCGTTCTATGTTACTACAAACCCTCGCCCCCGTCAAGCGATTTTACGGGAAGAAATTCGTGCACGGTGCAGAAAAAAAGAAATTATAAGGAATAACATTCCCATGCCGCGCGCCCGCTGCGCAAAGCGCAGCGGGCGCGCGGCAGGGAAATGAAAAAAGGCGCGGCATTTTCCCGCGCGGATAAAATTTACATAAAATCTTGCAAAATTTTTTCGGGCGTGATATACTGACAGTGCGGTACAATTTCATATTTTGCTCCATAAACGGCTACACTGGCATTTGGTGTATCCTATTTTCCGTTTATGGAGGAAATTGTACCGCAACAATCTCGGGATACTCTATGCGGGCGCCCGATATTGTCGGGCGTCCTTATTTTTGCCGATTTGTCATTTCGAGCGAAGCGTAGCGAAGTCGAGAAATCTCAAAAAAAACGCAATTTTGCCCGCGGAAAAGGAGATACCCCATGAAAAAGAAGTTTTTAACCGTACTTTTGGCAATCGTCGCGGCTCTGTGCCTCTGCTTCGGCCTCGCGGCGTGCGGAGAAAAGACCCCGCAGGAGCCTTCGGGCGGAGATGACCTTTGGACGGCGGAACGGCTCTACGCCGAGGCAAAGGCGCTCGGATTTGAGGGCTCGTTTGATGACCTCGTCGCGCTTTTCAAGGGAGCAGACGGCAAGGACGGCGCAGACGGGAAAGACGGACGAAACGGCGTCGGGATCCAGTCGGCAGAAGTCGGTGAAGACGGACATCTGTACTTGACGCTCACGGACGGCAACGTGCTTGATGCAGGAGAGGTATCGGGCGCGCCTGCGCAAGCGGAGGGAACGGAGGGGCTTGCATACCGTATGCGGCGAAGCCCGACGGGCGAAGAGACGTTGGAAGTTGTGGGCATCGGAATCGCCTATGACCTCGATATCGTCATTCCCGCGACTTACCGCGGTATTCCCGTTACGGCGATCGCCGATCGTGCATTTTACGACCACAGTGATTTGACGAGCATTTCCATTCCCGATAGCGTGACCTCGATCGGAAACTATGCGTTTAATGGTTGCATCGAGCTGACGAGCATTAATATTCCCGACAGCGTGACCTCGATTGGGGATAGTGCTTTCAACAGGTGCGGTGGTCTGACGAGCATTGAAATTCCCGACAGCGTAACTTCGATTGGGAAGGAGGCGTTCTGGTGGTGTAGCGGGTTGACGGGAGAATTGAAAATTCCCGAGAGCGTGACCGAGATAGGAGAGAGTGCGTTCAATTATTGCGGTGGCCTGACGAGCGTGACGATTGGAAGCGGTGTGACCTCGATTGGAAAGGAGGCGTTTTATGGTTGCAGTGGGCTTGAAAGTGTGACGATCGGGAGTGGCGTGACCTCGATTGGGGATAGGGCGTTCAGTGGTTGCAGTGGGCTGACGGGAGTATATATTACCGACCTTGCGGCGTGGTGTAAAATTGATTTTGGAGTCGAGGAGATCACCGCCAATCCGCTTTACTGCGCGCACCATCTCTATTTGGATGGCGTGGAAGTAAAAGATCTTACGATCCCTGCGGAGATCAAAGAAATCAAAAATAATGCGTTCGGGGGGTGCAGCGGGCTGACGAGCGTGACGATCGGGAGTGGCGTGACCTCGATTGGGTATGCGGCGTTTGAGGGGTGTAGCGGGTTGACGGGGACGTTGAAAATTCCCGACGGCGTGACTTCGATTGGGGATAATGCGTTCTCTTTTTGTAGCGGGCTGGAAAGCGTGACAATTGGTAAAGACGTGACTTCGATTGGGCATAATGCGTTTTGGGAGTGCGCCATGCTGACGAGCGTGACGATTGGGGAAAATGTGGCTTCCATAGGGTATCAGGCATTTTTGTCGTGCGATAATCTTAACAGCGTGACGTTTGTGAACCCGAACGGGTGGAGCGCGGGCGAAACAGCACTATTGCGTGACGTTCTTCAAAACGCAACGACTGCCGCGGAATACTTGCGCGATCTCTATTCTAATTATAATTGGACGCGGCAATAAAAATGGCTTTCTCGGCACAGCCGAAAAAATAAAAACACAGGAGAAAAGGACACGCTATGGCAAAAAGCAAAAAGCAGAAACTAAAAAAGATTGAATTTGGAGCCATCGAATCAAAATATAAAGACTTTCTCACAGGATGGACGAACGAATATCACAGGTATCGTTCTTATGATATGGTCAAAAATTATTTTGATAAGCATTACGACGATGAGAACAAAACAGCAGACATATATGAAGGTTTGTGCATCAGGATATTCGGGTTTTTGTTCAGTTGGGGTATGCGTAGAAACAACAAATGGCTTGGTGTCGCCTCATATCAGGTTTTAATGCCATTGGCAGAAGTGCTTTTTGATAAGCAATATAAGGTTCTTCACGATTATGAACCGCTTCATCATTTGACTGAAAAAGGGTGTAATAATGATAAATTAGATAATTACATAGAAACACTTATAGATCTACAAAGGAAAGCGTGCGGGGCACTTGTGAAAGGGTTAAAGTCCTTCCTTGAAGAAAATGAAAAGAGCGAATATGAAAAATTGGGCAAAAAGAAAGATCTTGAAGAAGAGAAAAAACAGTTCAGCAACGTCACACATTTAATGATCAATAAAATACTTATGGCTACCTATGGCTGCGTCATCGCTTATGATGATTATGATCGTAAAACGCTTGAAGCTCTTAACCGGAAACATTACGTCTCTCATTGGGATGAGCAAGTGAACTTTGAACATGATGAAAACAGCAGACGCAAAAAGTACGAAAAAGCAGAAAGAGAACTGTTGGAAGATACATATAAAATCATAACAGAGCACCGAAAAGAGTTTGAAGAGGCTCAAATATATATGGAAAAAATAGGTATATCACATTACACATCGTTCAAAGTGCTTGATATGATGTTATGGCAATATTGGAAAGATACAAAGGACAATTCGCCAGATGCGGGAGAACAAGACGATTAACGAGATTTCTCGACATGGAAAGCCCGATCGCAAATGCGGTCGGGCGCTGTATAAATGGGGGACGGACTTCGTTGTTCGGGTATGCCCCACCCCCTGTATCCCCCTCCCGAGGAGGGGGCTGTTTTTACGATAAAAATTTTGTGGGACGGAAGGTGAGGAGCCAAAAGAGGAGCCATAAGGAGCCGATGCCCGCGAGGGACAAAAATCCGCGGTAGGCGTAAACATTTCCCGCGCACAAAAAGAGCAGAATATCAAAGCCCGTGAGGGCGTAAACCGAGGCGAACAGCCCGAACAAAATCAAAATGCCGCACAAGATCCAAGTCGTGTATTTCATGGGATCAGTATGTGCGGCTTTACAAATTATTTTCGAGAATGGGTTTTTCGTTGCTTAAAGTTTCCGCAAAATTATGCGGGCGGAATGTGGCGGTATTTTCTAAAATGTTTTCGAGAATGGGTTTTTCGTTGCTTAAAGTTTCCGTAAATTTGCAGGGGGGGGGATAAAATTAAAGTGGGAAATGCAATCCCGTGGGCAAAATAAATTCCCGCGGGCGGAATGCAAGTTCGGCAAGCGTAAAGTTATAAAATATTTTCCAGCACCAATTTTTCGTAGCCCAAGTCCTCCACGAAGTCGCGCGGGCGGAACACGACGTGGTTGAACTTGGCGTAGTTCATGATGTGCGTTTTGAGGAGGACGGGCGTGGAAATATCCAACTCGCCGCAGATGTCGGCAAGATAGTTGAAGAATTTGGAGTAAGTGAATTTTTCCTCGCTTGTGTACGTCGTCTGCTTTGCGATGCGGCCGTCCTCGTACACCTTCGCCCATATACGAAACATACGCCCATTATACAAAATCGCGCGCAAAAAAGCAAATATATTTGACTTTATTTTGCATATCGTTTACAATGGAGAAAAAAGGAGGATAGGGCGGTGGAAAAACTCGAACGCGCGATCTTGGGAATACTCACGGAGGACTGCAGGGCAACGGCGGGGCAAGTGGCCGTCATGCTCGGCGAAAAGGAGGAGACGGTGACGGCTGCCATCCGCGCCCTCGAAAAGCGGGGCGTCATCGTAAAGTATGCCGCCATCTCCAATTTAGACGAGGAGGAGGACGAGTGCGTGGAGGCGCTCATCGAAGTCAAGGTGACGCCGCAGAGCGGCTCGGGCTTCGACGGCATCGCGGAAGAAATTGCCCTGCACCCCGAAGTCAAGACGCTGTATCTCATGAGCGGCGCATATGATTTCCTCGTCATCGTCGAGGCGAAGTCTGTAAAGTCCGTCTCGCGGTTCATCTCGGAGTGCATCTCCACGTACGACTGTGTGCTCTCCACGGCGACGCACTTCATTCTCAAAAAGTACAAGATCGAGGGCGCCGTCACGCGGGCGCGCGAAAAGGATAGGAGGCTCTCCGTTCAGGCATGAGAGATTTCCTCACGCAGGCGGCGCGCGGCTTGAAGCCGAGCGGCATCCGCAAATATTTCGACATCGTGGAGCGTATGCCCGACGCCATTTCGCTCGGCGTGGGCGAGCCCGACTTCGTCACGCCGTGGGATATCCGCAGCGCCGGGGTGCGCGCCCTGCAACGGGGCTACACCCACTACACGGGCAACCGCGGCATGGCGGAACTGCGCGCGCTCATCTCCCGCTACGAGGAGGAGCGCATGGGCGTTGTTTGCCCCGCGGAGCACGTCATCGTCACGATAGGGGCGAGCGAGGGCATCGACCTCGCCCTCCGTGCCACGTGCGAGGCGGGCGACGGGGTGCTCATTCCCGACCCCTCCTACGTCTCCTACGCGCCCATCGTGACGCTGTGCGGGGGCGTAGCGCAGTCTGTCTCATGCAGCGCGGAGAGCGGCTTTGCGGTGACGCCCGAGGCGCTCGAAGAGGCGGTAACGCCCCATTCCAAAATTCTCATTCTCACTTACCCCAACAACCCGACGGGCGCAGTCATGACGAAGGCAGAACTCGAAAAACTCGTCCCTGTCATCCAAAAATACGACCTTCTCGTCATCTCCGACGAGATCTACGCCGAACTCACCTACGGCGGCGGGCACGTCTCCATCGCCTCACTCGCGGGGATGCGGGAGCGCACCGTCGTTCTCGGCGGCTTTTCCAAGGCGTTCGCCATGACGGGCTGGCGCATCGGCTACACGAGCGCGCCCGCGGAGATAGACGCCGCCATGCTGAAAATTCACCAATACACGGCGCTGTGCGCGCCCTCCGTCTCCCAACACGCCGCCATCGCCGCGCTTGCGGGGGGCTTCGAGAGCGGCTTTGCCTCGGTGGAAAGTATGCGCGCGGAGTACGACGGGCGGCGGCGGTTCCTCCTCCATGCGCTCGCCGAGGCGGGGCTCACCTGCTTCGAGCCGCGCGGCGCGTTCTACGTGTTCCCCTCCGTGGCGCCTTTGGGCATGACGGGGGAGGAGTTCGCGGAGCGGCTCCTGACCGAGGAGCAGGTGGCGGTCGTTCCGGGGAGCGCGTTCGGCGCGTGTGGGAACTATCACGTGCGCTGTTCGTACGCCACGGGGATGCGGGAACTCACCGAAGCGGCGCGGCGCATCGCGCATTTTGCCCAAAAACACGTGAAAAAATGAGCGCGGGGCGCATTCCGAGTTGACAATGCCCCGCAAAAGCGGTATAATGCAGAGTATCGGGGACGCCGTGATTTTCCGCTTCGGAAATCACGGTCTCTCTTATTCATGAAAAGAACGCGCTTCGGCGCGAGAAGAGGTGGAACGATGGCAGATACTTTTTACATGACGCAGGAAGAGAAGCGCAAGGCGGAGGAGCGCCTTGAATATCTCACGACCGTCAAACGCGCGGAGATCATCGAGCGCATCCAGGAGGCGCGCAGTCACGGGGATCTTTCCGAGAACGCCGAATACGACGCGGCGCGCAACGAGCAGGCCGCCAACGAGGGCGAGATCCTCGAACTCGGCTACCAGATCAAGAACGCGCAGATCATCGAGGAGAGCGACGATACCTCGGTGGTGCATATCGGCTCCAAAGTCACCGTGCAGGAAGTGGAGAAGAAGGGCAACGTGTACGTCGCCGCGGCGTACTCCGAGGAGGAGACCTACACCATCATGGGCACGACGGGCGCCGATCCCATTCACAACATCATCTCCAACGAATCGCCCGTGGGCGCGGCGCTGCTCGGCAAGAAGAAGGGCGCAGTCGTCTCCGTAAAGGCGCCCGACGGCGAATACTATCTGAAAATTTTGGGCATCGACTGATACGAATATGGAAGAAAACAGAACGGGCGAGCAGGAACTCTTCGAGCAGGCGCAGGTGCGCCGCGAAAAACTCGCAAAACTTACGGAGGCGGGCAAGAACCCCTACCTCAAGACCAAGTACCCCGTCACCGCGCGCTCCCGCGAGGTGAAGGAGAATTTCGACGCGTTCGAGGGGAAGGAAGTGTGCATCGCGGGGCGGATGATGTCCCGCCGCATCATGGGCAAGGCGTCCTTTTCGCACCTTTCCGACCGCGACGGGCAACTGCAAATTTACGTCACGCGGCAGGATGTGGGCGAGGAGGAGTACGCCTCGTATAAGAAGGACTACGACATCGGCGACATCGTGGGCGTGAAGGGGTACGTATTCAAGACGCAGACGGGCGAAGTGACCGTACACGCGACCTCCATCGAGATGCTCACGAAAGCCCTCTTGCCCCTGCCCGAGAAGTACAACGGCCTCACGAATGTGGATATGAAGTACAGGCTCAGGCACCTCGACCTCATCATGAACGAGGACGTGAGGGAGACGTTCAGGACGCGGGCGAAAGTGATTTCCGCCATCCGCGAATTTTTGGACGGCCGCGGCTTCTACGAGGCGGAGACGCCCATTCTGCTGCCGCTCGAGATCGGCGCGGACGCCCGCCCCTTCAAGACGCACCACAACGCCCTCGACCTCGATATGTACCTCCGCATCGAGACCGAACTCTACTTGAAGCGGCTCATTGTGGGCGGGTTCGAACGGGTGTACGAGATGGGGCGCATCTTCCGCAACGAGGGCATGGATCAGAAACACAACCCCGAGTTCACCACGGTGGAGATCTACGAGGCGTATGTGGACTTCCATGCGATGATGGATCTCGTGGAGGAGTTGTACCGCTTCGTCGCCGAGCGCGCCTGCGGGACGACGAAGATAAATTATCAGGGCACCCAACTCGACTTCGGGCATTGGGAAAAACTCACCATGACCGAGGCGGTGAAAAAATATTCGGGCGTGGATTTTGCGCAAATTTCCTCCGACGAAGAGGCGCAAAAAGTTGCCGCCGGGAAGGGCGTGGAACTCGAGAAGGGCAAGGAGACGAAGGGGCACATCCTCGCCGCCTTCTTCGATGCGTTCGTCGAGGATAAGCTCATTCAGCCCACCTTCATCTATGAATACCCCGTGGAGATCTCGCCGCTCGCCAAGCGCAAGCCCGACGACCCCACGATGACCGAGCGGTTCGAGTACTTCATGCTCGGCATGGAGATGGGCAACGCCTTCTCCGAACTCAACGACCCCATCGACCAGCGCCGCCGCATGGAGGCGCAGGCCGAAAAGAAGCGCGCGCAGGGCGCAAACGCCGAGGTGGACGAGGACTTTTTGAACGCCCTCGAATACGGAATGCCGCCCACGGGCGGGCTGGGGCTGGGCGTCGATCGCCTCGTGATGCTCCTCACGGACAGCGCGAGCATCCGCGACGTGCTCTTGTTCCCCACCATGAAACCCAAAAAATAATCACGGACAAAAATGCGGCGCGGAATATTTTTTCCGCGCCGAAAGATAAGGAGAGAAATTGGACGCACGGGTCACAAAGCAACGCCTCGGGAATATGCTTTCCTACGATTGGCTGAAAATCTTGTGCGCGATCGCCGCGGCGGTCGTGGGGCTCATCCTGTTCTTCACCATGGTGCAGGTAAGCCCCGCGCGCGCCCAGCAGTTCATCGTCCATTTCTACGGCGACTACGAATACGGCGAGGACGTATCCGGTCTTCCCGATGTGCTCGAAAAGCGCCTCTCCTACGACGTGCTCAAGACCCGCGCGGATAGTTTCGGGAGCGGCACGATGGACGGCGCCTCGTACACCGCGCGCCGCAGTTCGGGCGAGGGCTCCGTCGTCATCACCTCGGACTATGCCGCGGAGGGCGAGACCTCTTCCTTCGCCCAACTCGCCGCGATGGCGACGGGCGGCGAGGAGGAGAGAGGGGGCGAGGACTTCGGAATGTTCTACGAGGCGGACAAGTTCTTTGCGGGGCTCGAAGAATACCTCGTCCGCTTCTTCGGCGAGAATTGGCGGGAGGGGACGCTGAATGCCGCGGAGGCGGAGAAGTGCTTCCGCGCCCGCAACGTGGACGGCCCCAACAACAAGAACCGCTACCGCTCGGACGCGCAGATCGCGGCGGGCATCGAGGACGAGAAGGCGAGGCTCAACGCGCTCCGAAGCGACTACGTCTACCTCCTCGACCGCGGGCTCGGGCAGGAGGACGGGCTGCTCCCCTACGTGAAGTACACCTCCAAGTTGCGCGAGTACACGGCGGGGGTGAGCCTCGGCAAACTCAACCGCCTCTCCTCCCTCGTCTGCTATGAGGACGGCGAGAAGAAACCCTCGCACGAGAAGATCGTCTTTCTCATCTACAACAACGGTGCGGCGAGTTACGACGACGGCACCAACGACGGTCGGGACGACCTCAAATACGAGGCGGTCACCTTCCTCAAATATCTCGTCGAGCAATACGCATGAAACTGCACATCGCGGAGATGCTCCGCGCGCAGAAAAAGCATATCTCCTTCCACACCCCCGGGCACAAGCGGGCGGGCGCGGACATCACCGAACTTCCCTATTCCGATTGCCTCGTCTCGCCCACGGGGGTGCTCGCGGCGGCGGAGCGGGACGTCGCGGAAATTTTGGGCGCCGCGCGCAGTTTTCTTTTGACCGACGGAAGCACCTGCGGCGTGTTTAGTATGGTGGGCGCGATGAAGGCGAGGGGCGTGAAGAAGATCGCCGTGTCCGCGTTCTCGCACCCCAGCGTGTTCCACGCGTGTGAGGCGCTCGGCGTTGCCACGGAGCCCGTGATGCAGGACATGGTACGGGGATTTCCCGTCCAACCCTCTCCCGCAGCCATCGAAGACGCCCTTGAAAAGGCGGACGCGCTGCTTCTCACCTCTCCCGATTATTACGGATTTTTCGCCCCGCTCGCGGAGGCGAGAAAATTGTGCGATGAGAGGAAAAAGCCCCTCGCGGTGGACGGCGCGCACGGGAGCCACCTGCATTTTTGCGAAAATTACGCGGGAAAATACGCCGATCTGTGGGTGGACGGGGTGCATAAGTCGCTCCCCGCCATGACGCAGGGCGCCGTCGTCTCGGCAAATGCGGGGTGGGCGGAGGCGCTTTCGGAAAGCGTCGTAAAGTTCCGCACGACGTCGCCCTCCTACCCCATCATGGCGAGCGTGGAGTACGCCGTAAAGTTCCCCCGCAACGAGGCAATCGAACGGGCGGCGGAGGCGGCGAAGCGCGACATGGGTGCCCTCTCGAACGCCGACTGGACGAAGATCGTCGTCCCGTTCGCGGACACGGGGGCGGCGGAGCGCTCTTTGGAGGCGCGCGGCGTATATCCCGAGTTCAACGACGGAAACTATCTCATGTTCTACCTCTCGCCCTGCACCAAGGCGCGGGAACTCAAAAAACTCGTGCGGCTCACCCAAAACTTGCCGCGGAGGGACGTGGCGGAAGATGCGCCCGCGGGCGCAATTCCCATGTACAGACTTGTATGATACAACTCTTGCGGGAGACAAACGCATACAAACGGATGGCGGCGGACGCCGAACGGGGCGAACAGTCCCACGCGACGCTCGTCCTCTTCCCCGACGAAAAACTGCTGCGCGCCCTCCTGAAGGAGTGCGCCAAGGCGTTCTTTGCGGCGGCGGACGGCTCGCGCGCGGCGCGGCTCATCGGCGAGGAGCACTTCTCGGACTGCCTCATCTTTCCCGAGGCGGGCGGCAAACTCAACGCCGAACTCGGCGGGCGCATCATCGACGAGAGCATTCTCCGCCCCGTAGAGGAGAGCAAAAAACTGTTCGTGCTGGACGCCTTCCACTTGGCGACCCCGCTCGTGCAGAACAAACTTTTGAAGGTCATCGAGGAGCCGCCCGCGGGCGTATATTTCCTGCTCGGCGCAACGAGCGAACACCCTGTGCTCCCCACCATTTTATCGCGGGTCAGCAAGATCGCCGTGCCGCCCTTTTCGGAGGAGCGGGTGGCGGCGGCGCTCGCGCGCGAACACGCGGGGGCTGCGGGCATCGGGGAGGCCGCGGCGGCGAGCGGCGGGCTGTACTCGGTCGCAGAGAGTTTATTGCTCGACGGCGGGAGAGAGTTCCGCCTCGCGGAGGAATTTTTACTCACTGACGAGCCCGAAAAATTTTGCAGGGCGCTTTCGGACAAGGACGATAAGCGCGCGTTCTTTGCGGCGCTCATGCAGGTCTTACGCGATGCGATGATGCTCGCAAACGGGCAGGCGCAGTTTGCCAAGCGGCGGGGAGAGGGCACGGTGCGCATCGCAAATATTTACCCCGCGGGGGCGCTCGCGCGCGCCGTGGAACTTACGCAGGGGGCGGAGCGGGAGATAGGCTTTAACGCCAACTTCCAGCAGTGCGCGTTGGCGCTCGCCGTCGCCACCCGAAAGGAGAGAGAGATATGGAAAAGGTTGTCATAATCAAATTCAAGAATAGCAAGCCCTATTTTTTCCGCTCGGACGTGGAACTCAAAAAGGGGCAGAACGTCGTGGTGGAGACATCGCGCGGGACGGAGTACGGCGTCGTCGTGAACCCCGCATATGAGGCGCGGGAGGGGGAGATTACCCAGCCCTTGAAGCCCATTCTGCGCGTCGCCAACGAGAAGGATAACGCCATCATCGCGGAGCACGAAGCGCGCCGCGCGGAGGCCATGCGCGTCTGCCGCGAGAAGATCGAGGCGCACGGGCTCAACATGAAACTCATCGACTGCGAGTTCACCTTCGACGGGAGCAAAGTCATCTTCACCTTCACGGCGGAGAGCCGCGTGGATTTCCGCGAACTCGTGAAGGACCTCGCCGCCTACTTCCACCTCCGCATCGAACTCAGGCAGGTGGGCGCGCGCGACGAGACGCGCATCCTCGGCGGCATTGCGCCGTGCGGCAGGGTGTGCTGCTGCGCGAGTTGTATGCCCGAACTCAAAAAGGTCTCCATCAAGATGGCGAAGAACCAGGGGCTCTCCCTCAACCCCGGCAAAATTTCGGGGCTGTGCGGGCGGCTGATGTGCTGCCTCTCCTACGAGAACGAGTACTACGCAGAGGCGTTCAAGAAGATGCCCAAACTCGGCGCCACCGTGGATACCCCCGAGGGCAAGGGGGCGGTCATCTCCACGGATATGTTGAAGATGACGGTGCGCGTCAAGATCGAGAAGGACGGGGCGCTCTTGTACCGCGATTTCCCGCTCGGAGACATTCAGTTCGGGAGCGGCGCCGCGCAGGACGAGGACGACGACAAAATTTCCGAATAATTGAAAAAAGTACTTTACGAACGCGCAAAGATGTGATATAATACGCATAAGATTTTAACGGAGGTCGAATTATGGCTCACAAAATTTCTGATGCTTGCATTTCCTGCGGCGCGTGTGCGGATACCTGCCCTGTCGGCGCGATCGCACCCGGCGATACGACGTACGTCGTCGATCCCGACGCCTGCATCGATTGCGGCGCGTGTGAGGACGGTTGCCCCGTCGGCGCGATCACCGCGGAGTAAGGTTCAAAGCGAAAAGGCGCGGCTTAGGCTGCGCTTTTGCTTTTTTACGGGGTAATTTTTGATGCAGTCGGCAGAGAGCCTCGGTTGCGGCGACTATCAAATTGTACAGGACACCGAACTTTACCGCTTCACCTCGGATGCGGTACTTCTTTCGCGCTTTTTGCGGGCGAAGAAGGGGGAGCGCGTCGCCGATTTCTGCGCGGGCGGCGGCATCGTGGGCTTGCACTTTTTCGCCGAGAACACGGGCATAGAGCGCGTGACGCTCGTGGAGATGGACGGGCGGCTGTGCGCCCTCGCCAAAAAGACGGTAGAACTCAACGGGCTGGAAGGCAAATTTTTCGTGGAGCAGATGCGCGTACAGGATGCGCCCGCAACCTTTCCCGAGGCGTTCTCGCTCATCCTCTGCAATCCGCCCTACGAGCGCGGCGAAGGCGGGTTTGAAACGAAGTGCGACGCCGCCTGCCGCAAGGAACTCGAACTCACCTTGGAGGAACTGTGCGCCGCCGCCTCGCGCTGTCTGAAATTCGGCGGGCGGTTTGCGCTCTCTTTCCGCGCCGATCGGCTCGCGGAACTCTTTTCCGCCCTCCGCGCCCACGCGTTGGAGCCCAAAAAACTGCAATTTGTGGCGGGCAAGCGGGGGAGAAAGCCCTACCTCGCCCTCGTTGCCGCCGTGAAGGGGGGCAAGAGCGGGCTCGAGGTTCTCCCCGAGGCGGTAAACGTAAAATAGCGATGCCGCACGGCGTGTGCGGCCTTGGAGAATTTATGATAAGTTTTGTGGCGACGCCCATCGGAAATTTGAAGGATATCACCCTCCGCGCCCTCGAGGAGTTGAAGGCGGCGGACGTCATCTTCTGTGAGGACACCCGCCATACCCTCAAACTGCTCTCGGCGTACGAAATAAAGAAGCCGCTCCTCTCCTGCCACAAGTTCAACGAGCGGGAGGCGGCGGAGAAGATGATCTCCCTCTCGCGCGAGGGCAAGCGCGTCGCCGTCGTCTCGGATGCGGGGATGCCCGTCATCTCCGACCCCGGGCGGGAGGTCTGCCGCATCTTGAAGGAGGCGGGCGAACCGTACACCGTGCTCCCCGGGGCGAACGCCGCCCTCTCCGCGCTCATTCTTTCCGCATTTCCTGCGGACAGGTTCACGTTTTTGGGCTTTCTGCCCGAGAAGAAGGGCGACCGCCGCGCCGTGTTGGAGGAATACGCCCAATCGCGCGAGACGCTCATCTTCCACTGCGCCCCGCAGGACGTGGACGCCTACCTTGCCGACATGGCGGAAGTTTTGGGCGACCGCCGCGCCTGCGCCGTCAGAGAAATTACCAAAATTCACGAGGAGAGCGCGGAGTTTTCGCTCAAAGAGGGGCTCCCCGGTGAGAAGCGGGGGGAGTACGTGCTCCTCGTGGAGGGGGCGAAGGCGCGGGAAAATCCGCTGTGCGCCCTCTCGCCGCGCGAGCACGTGCAGGCGTATCTCAACGAGGGATTGGATAAAAAAGAGGCTTTGAAGCGCGCCGCCCGCGATCGGGGCGTACCCAAGAGCGCGCTCTATAAGGAGACCCTCGACTTGTAGTTTTCTCCGCCCCGACACGCCTCGACACGCCCCGACACGCCCCGACAAATTTCGCGCGCGTGTGCGAAAAAAAGTTGCAAACTTCGCGCAACCTTGCTATAATTTTTTTATGCTTGTTTCCGCCTATCCACAATTGAAGAACAAAAAATTCGTGCGCTTTTTGTGCGCGTTTTTCCGTTCTCCCTATTATTGCGCCATCATCGCGGCGCTCATGGCGGTCTCCGAACTCTTTGCCCTCGAACTTCCCGTTTATTACATCTATCTCCTGTTCGGCTCGGCGTGTATTTTGTTCGCGGAGGATACCCTCGGCATCATGCCCATCGCCTGCTGCGGGTACATGACCTTCGCGGCGCAGAACAACCCCGGGCAGCACCCCGAGACCTCGGCGTTCTTGCAGCCCGAAACGTATTTGCAACTCGCCTTCGTGCTCACGATCGCGGTCATTTTGTTTCTCGGGCGGCTCGTCGTCTCGGCGGGGGAACTGCCCAAAAAGCGGGTGCCGCGGCTCGCGGTGGGCTTCCTTGGGCTGGGCATTGCCTACCTGCTCGCGGGCGCGTTTTCGGGCTACTACGCCTTCAACACCGTGCTCTACGGGTTTGTGCAGATCGTCTCCCTCTGCGTCTTTTATTTCTTCTTTTACTATACGGTGGATTGGCGCACCGTGAAGGCGGACTACTTCGCCGTCATGTTCACCGCGACGGGCGTCGGGATGCTCGCCGAAGTCGTGGGGATGTACTTTCTCCCCGGGGTGATCGTGGACGGCATGGTGATGCGGGGCGCGCTCTATACGGGCTGGGGCGTCTACAACAACGTGGGGTGCATCATGGCGATGTGTATGCCCGCGCCCTTCTACTTTGCCGCCACCAAGAAGCACGGGTGGGCGTTCTCCATCCTCGGGTGCTTCTTCTTCCTCGGCGTCGTGCTTACGCAGAGCCGCGGCTCCATCCTCTTCGGCATCGTCGTGTTCCTCGCCTGCATCGTCGCCGTGCTCATCTTCTCCAAGAAATGGGAGAAACTGTGGAACGGCATCGTGTTCTGTGCGTTTGTGCTCGCCATCGGCATCGCGTTTGCCGTGTGGAGCGAGCAGATGCAGGCGCTCTTCTATTCCATCATCGAGTGGGGAACCAAGGATTCGGGCAGGGGAGAGATCTACAAAAAGTGTTGGGAGACCTTCCGCTCCTCGCCCACGTTCGGCGTCGGCTTCTACAAGACGCCCGGGGCGGTGCTCGCGGAGGGCGGAATGTGGGACGCGGCGCCCGAGGGGACGTTCATCCCCGCCCGCGCGCACAACACCTATCTCCAACTGCTTGCGAGCGGCGGCGTGATCGCCCTCGTCCTCTACCTCTACCACCGCGGCGAGACGCTCTATGTGCTGTTCAGGAAGCCCACCGCCGCCAAGACGTTTGCCTTCCTCTGCATCTCCTCGCTGCTGCTCACGAGCCTTCTCGACTGCAACTTCTTCAACATCGGCCCGGGGATTTTGTATTCGCTCCTCCTCGTGTGCGCCGAGTGCACCGACCCGCATAACCCGCTGTACCGCGAACCCAAGCGCGGGAAAGTGCCGGCAAAAAGGGCATAGGAGTGCAAGAAAGAGAATAAGAGAGAATACAAAAGAAATCAAGAGAAATCAAAAGAGCAAAAGAGATTAAAAGAGAATATAAGTAATAGAATAAAAGCAAAAGAATACAAGTAATAGAATATAATAGAATATAAAAGAGTACAAGTAAGAGAACATAAAAAAACGGGGAACCCGCGGGCTCCCCGTTTTCGTATGTTCAATTTTTCAGGATGTCATCGTAATAGGAGAGGATGAGTTTGATGATGCCCTCCCACAAGACGTAGATGTCGCGGTAGGCGTTTTCGCCCACCTCGTGCAGTTTCTCGCGGTCTGCGAGGGCGGCGCACACGCCGTCGGCAAAGGCCGCAACGTCGTTGGGGAAGGAGTAGCCGTTCACCCCGGGCGTGACCGTGCCCGAGGTTACGCTGTCATCGAGGAACACGGTGGGCGTGTAGCGGGAGGCCGCTTCAATCTGCACGATGCTCGAGACGTCGTAGTAACTCGGGAAGAGGAAGAGGTCTGCCGCCGCATATACGCCGCAAAGTTCGGTCGCGGAGGAGATGTGCCCCGCGAAGGTGACGTTCTCCCAAACATCTTGCTCTTTGAGTTTCTTTTCGAGTTTGCCGCGGTCGGGCCCGTCGCCCGCGAACAGCATCTTGAAGCGCATCCCGCGCCGTTTGAGTTCGCCGAGGACTTCCGCGATGAACAGAATATTTTTCTGCGTGATGAGCCGCCCCACGAAGATGAAGAGGGGGTCGTCGCCCGCGCCGTATTTTTGGCGGGCGAGCAGGCGCTCACGCCCGTAATTTTCGGGCGGGGCGATGGCGGTGGCGTTGGGCGTGAGGCGGATCTTCCCCTTGTAGCCGTAGCCGCGGATGACCTCCGCCGTCTTGCGGTGCATCGTCCACACCTCGTCGGCGCCGTTGAACACCTTCATGATGAAGCGCAGAAGAAAGTTTGCGAGGCGGTTGTCGCCGATGTACTTGATGAAGTCCCGCTTGTACTGGCTGTGGAAGGTGCACACCATGGGAATGTGACGTTTCTTGTGTATTTTGAGGGCGAGTTTCCCGATGAAGAAGGGGGAATGACAGTGTATGATGTCGATTTTCAGCTTTTTGAGATACCGCTTGGCGCGGAAATCAAAGGCGGGCAGGGCGACCTGATATTTGAGTTTATCCGAATAGATGCTCTTCACGCCCAAGACTGGATAGCCGCGCATTTGGACGGTGCCCTTGAAGGCGGGGACGAGCACGAGGACGTTCATCTCGGCGGCGAGGCGGCGGGCGTAGTTATCCATGACGTTGATCACCCCGTCGAAGACGGGAAAATAGGTATCGCACGTCATGAGTACCGTCTTTTTCCCGTTGGTATTGAACTCGTTGAGCACATAGCGGAGATAATTTTTGTATTCCTTCGACCGCCGCTTATATGTGTCGTTCAGAACCCACATAGCCGCCTCCTTTGCGTAAAGATATTGTATCACCGCGGCGGGCGTTTGTCAAGTGCGGCGTTTGAAAGGCGCATTTTGCGGTGCGCCCGTATTCGGCGGCGAGAAAGAATTTAAGATAGGGCAGCGCTCAGGGCGGAAGTGGGAATTTAAGGAAGGCTGTATTCGGGCGGAGAAAGTAAAATTTAAGAAAGGCTGTATTCGGCGAGGGGGCTTGGTGTAAGGCGAGCCCTTTCTCGAAAAAACAAACACGCAAAACCCCCCGAAACTCGCGCTCCGAGGGGTTTTGCATATGATAAGGGGGAAAATTATGAGTGGTGTTGGGCGTTTCCGCTGTTTGTGCCTCTATTATACAAGCCCTTTTTATAAAAGTAAAATATTTGACGAAAAAATTTATAAAAACTTATTTTTATGCATTGTATCACAGGACTTGTGATTATTTTTCATCAAAAATCTTCAAAGTTAGAATAATTTACAAAGCGACCTTTTTTACAGAATGCGGCACAAAAAACAGCCGAGCAGGACGCTCAAAAAATTAGAAATCAATGCGACGGCGATGGGCTTTATTAGATTTTTACGCCCCGTGCCCGCGAAGTAGACGGCGGAGATGTAAAAGACGGTCTCGCTCGAACCGTAGCACACGGAGGCGCATCGGGCGATGTAACTGTCCGCGCCGTACTGCGCGAAAATTTCCGAGAGGAGCGCGGTGGAGCCGTTTCCCGAGAAGGGCTTCAGAAGCACGAGTTTTGCGATTTCGGGCGGAATGCCGAGGAAGCGGAAGGCGGGGGCGAGAAAGGAAGTGAGGGCGGCGGAGAGGCCGCTCCGCTCGAAGAGCTCGGAGAGCATGAGCATCGCCGCAAGATACGGAAAGACGGAGAGAACGAGGGGGATGGCCTCCTTCACGCCCTCCGTGAAGCAGTCGTAGAGTTTGATCTTCCTGACGATGGCAAAGACGAAGAGGGCGAGAAAGAGGAGGGGGATGACGAGGGCGAAGTACTTCATTTTTTCAGGCGGCGGACGCGCGGAGCAGGGCGGCGGACGCGCTTTCCGGAGGGCGAATGGCGGACATGGTGGGGGGAGAGAAGGCGCAGAAGCACCACGCCGCACACGGTGGAAAAGAGGGTGGCAAGAAGCGTGGGCAGGAGAATATCGGCGGCAGAGGAAGAGCCCGCGGCGAGGCGCAGGGCAATGACGGTGGTGGGGAGAAGTTGCAGGCTCGTCGCGTTGAGCACGAAGAGCATATCCGAGGCGTAGCGGTTGCCGCGCTTCTCAAAGGCGGCGGTCGCCCTGATGCCGAGGGGCGTGGGCGCTCCCGGGAGCCCCAAAAAATTCGCCGATAAATTTTGCGAGGCGAGCATGAGCGCCTCCCTGTCGTCCGAGCGGAACAGGCGGCGGGCGGCGGGATAGACGAGACGGGAAAGTTTTTCCGAGAGGCCGCTTCTCTCCAACACCTTGAAAAAGCCCAGCCACACGCAGTAGGCGGCGAGGAGCGAAAGCGACAGCGTCGCGGCCTTTTCGCCCCCCGCAAGCAGGGCGGGCAGGAAGCCCTCGGGGTCGGAGACGAGGAAGAGGGCGGCGGACAAAACAAACACCGCCGCGAACACGGCGTTCATGGTTGAATATATGCCTGTCCGCGCGCGGATATGACAAAAATAGAGATTCCTCGACATGAAGCGCCCGACCGCATTTGCGGTCGGGCGCTTCGGCTCGGAATGATATATTTGTGCCTTCCGCGGCAAAACCGCGGGGAGGGGAATGAGGGCGGCGAAAATGAAACAACGCCCCGCGGCGAACGCCGCGGGGCGCAAGGGTTTGTCAGTTCATTGTTACGGTGCCGTCTTTGGCGATTTTTCCATTCGTGCAAGTGATGGTGTAATCGCCGAGACCGTTATCCCAATAAACGTTCTTGTCCATGGCTTGCCACTCCTCTACAGTTCCTTTGAATTGAATATCCGTAAGGTTTTTGCTATCCTCAAACGGTGCATAATTAATGGAAGTCACGCTATTCGGAATTATAAGGCTCGTAATCCCGGTGCAATTCTCGAACGCCCCATAGTTAATCGAGGTCACGCCGTCGGGAATGGTTACTGTGCCCGTTACCGTAGGAGGAACACGTAAAATTTCCGTTTTATTTTTGTTGTACAAAATACCGTCTTGGCTACTATAATTGGGGTTGTTTGCGTCCACCGTGAAGCCTGTAAGTGCGCTACAACCCGAAAACGTTCCGTAGATCGAGGTTACGCTGGCGGGGATCTCTATGCTCGTAATGCCATAACAATTATTGAACTCATAATCGATCCTGGTCACGGTGTCGGGGATCGTTACCGTGCCCGTGATCGCAAGAGGAACATATACGATTTCCGTCTTATCTTTGTTGTACAGAATCCCGTCTTGGCTGCTGTAATTGGGGTGGTTTGCGCCAACGGAGATGCTCGTAAGCTTGGTGCAATTACTGAACGTCCAACTGTCAATCGTAGTAATGCTGTCGGGAATGGTCACCGCGCCCGTGATCGCACGAGGGACACAGACAATTTCCGTCTTATCTTTGTTGTATAAGATCCCGTCTTGACTACTATAATTCGGGTTATTTGCGCCAACGGTGATGCTCGTAAGCTTGGTGCAATTACCGAACGTCCCACTATCGATCGAAGTTAAACTATCCGGAATGGTTATCGCGCCCGTAACCGAAGGCGGAATACATACAATTTTCGTCTTATCCTTATTGTATAGAATCCCGTCTTGGCTGCTGTAATTCGGGTTGTTTGCGCCAACAGAGATGCTTGCAAGTGCAGTACAACCATTCAACCAGTATGCATTGATCGAAGTTACGCCGGCGGGGATCTCGATGCTCGTTATGCCGTAACAATTATAAAACGCAAAATATTCAATCGAAGTCAGACTGTTGGGGAGAACGACTGCTCCTGTTAAGCCCGTCGGCACCGTTACGATGTGGTTCTTTGCTTTGTTGTATAAAATTCCGTTTTCGCTTGCGTAATTGGGATTTGCCTCGGAAACGTTGATGCTTGCAAGTTTATAGCAATTGCCGAACGCGTTTGTTCCGATTTTTGTCACGCCGCTCGGGATCGTGATACCCGTAAGATTTTCACAGGATAAAAACGCTCCGTCCCCGATTTTGGTCACGCCGTCGTGCAGGGTAACACTTGTCAGAGATTCCATGCGCGCAAAGGCATAATCGGGGATCTCCGTCACGGATGAAGGAATGGTGATCGCGGCGGTTTCCTGCCCGTCGATGATCAATTTCTGTGCGCGCGGCGTTGCGTTACTTCCGCCGCGGCGGATATTGAACCAAGTTTCGATATCCGGGATGTGCAGCTCACCGACGGTGCTGTATTCAAACGCATCTCCGGCAATGGATTTCAGGTTGGGTTTCATTTCAAAAGACGGAGTGAATGCGCTACAAGCGAAATAAATCAGGTGGTTTCCGATGCAAAGAAGACTGGAAGTATAATTATCGGCACTTTTTTCGCCGAGATATTCCCAATTTTCTTTATTCTCAAAGAATGGCGTTTGCATAAACGCACCCTGCCCGATAGAAATGGGTTTATCGGGCAGGGTGATGCTCGTAAGGTTAGACCAATTAAAGACATAACCTCCGATTTCTTCAATGCCGCTTCCTACCTCGATGCTTTCAAGGCTTGAATTCCTGAACGCGCCTTGCGCGATTATCTCCACGCTGTCGGGCAAAACGACGTGCTTTGCACCGCGGAGACTTATGACGACCTTTGTCCCGTCCTTAACGGTATAATTTTCGACGGGCTCATCAAAGTCTGCCTCAAACAAATAGTTGCCGATGTACAGCGCGCCGTTCTCGCGGTATTGGGGATCCTCATAGAGCGGACAGGATTCCCCGCCCACTCCGCCATCGTAGAACAATGTGTTATAACACAGAGGGAAAGCCGTATTGACTGTGGCTTCATTATCGGCCGAAATTTCTTGACGCGTAAGTACGGGAAGCCCGTCGGGGAGATCGAGTTTCTCCAACGCCGTGCAATGGAATGCGCCGCGCGTACCGTTTTGATAGGTTATGCTCTGCCCGAACGAGAGAATGGACTTGGGCACGGTAATATGTTTGACTGTATCCGACATACAGGGATAAAACCGCCCGATGCTGATGACGGGGAGACCGTTGTAGCCGTAGGGGAACACAACTTCTTCGCCTTCGAGTTCCTTGCCGATCGGTATTTGCTCAATATTTGTGGGAAATCCCTGCGAATCATATGTGACATTTACCGTAAGAAATACTCCGAAGCGGACGTCGTATCCCTCCACGCCGTCCAACACGACCTTCGTGTATTCCAGCGCATCCGATTTGGTATACTCCCATTCCTTGCCGCAGATCGAGCACTTGTTTTCTACGGTGTAGACGTGCTCATGCCCGTCGTCTTCGTTGCTTCTTCCACAAGCGGCGAGGCCGAGGCAGAGACAGAGTGCGGCGACAAGCGCGAGCAGCACCGTCAAAAGTTTGCGTTTCATGTTTTTTCTCCTTTTCGTTTTTTCGGGCAAAATAAGGACGCCTCAATCCGAGGCGCCCGCTTCGAGTATCCCCGAATTGTTGCGACACAATAACTAACCATATAAGGTATAAGGATACACCGACGCCGTTGTATCTTTATATGGTTAGTATTCTATTGTGTCGCAAGTTCATTCTACCACGAGGGGAAATAATTTGCAAGCGGTATGGGCAAATTTTTGGAAATTGTGGGGGGCGGGCGGCGAAAATAAAAATACGCCCCGCGGCGAACGCCGCGGGGCGCAGAGGGGTGCGGAAAAGTTTTATGCGGACGGTTCCGAGGGATACGCGTATTTGCACTCGTCAATGGCATCCGCAAACGCCGTATCGAGCGACTTGCTGTTGCTGAACACTGCCCACATCAGAAGCCCCACCTGCTCGCGCGCCTTGGAGGAGCCGGGGAACGCGGGAGACGTATAGTAAGCCGCCGTCTGCCCCATACAAACTTTCTGCGAAAGCGCGGCAATGTGATCGCCGCCGTCGGCTTTGGAGAGAAGGTCGGCATACGTCGCGTTGGTGAGCATAACATCCTGCTTTAAGACGGGAACATAGCCGGAGGTCGTAGCGAACTGCGCCTGGAACGGAATGTTCGTCGTAAGATACTTGACGAGCAGCCAACTTGCAAGGACTTTCTGAGGATCCTCATTCTTGAAGATGCAGACGGAAGGCCCCTGCGAAATTACCTTGGGATGTGCGGGATCGAGTTGGGGAATGGGCTTGATGCCGACTTCAAACGTATTCCCAGTAGGCACTTGGTTTTTCGCACCCGCAGAAGAGCCGATGCACATATAGCACTTTTCGCCCGAAGCCGCCGTGAAGAGGGTCGAGGTGTACTTGTTGCTATAAAGGGCTCTCGTGGTGAAGTAGCCGTTATCGTACCAACCCTTGAAACGCTGTACGAATTCGCGGGTCTTCTCGTTATCGAACAAATACTTGGTGCCCGTGGAGGAGGTGTAGTACTCTTTGCCCGTCGAAACTTTCATCTGCTCGCACATGGTGATGAACCAGTTGGACTCGGAATCGTATCCGAACGCAAAATCGTCGGGGGCAATCTCTTTGATCTGCTCACAGACCTCTTCCATCTCGTCCCACGTTGTGGGAACGGTCAGGTTGTTATCACGGAAGAAATCTACATTGTAATAGAGGACTTCGGTGGACTTGCAGATGGGAAGCGTGTACATCGTGCTGCCGTCCCCGAATTGCTTGCCCTCAGCCAAGAACGCCTCAATGAAATTTGCCTGCTCCTGTGCCGTCATGTTGAGAGGGACTTTCGTGCCGTCCGCCTGCGTGACTTTCAAATCGCTGTATGCGCCGTCTGCGAGGAAATTGTCGAGCGGTTGGACTGCCTTGTAGGTGTTGAAGTCCGCGACGTGGTCGAGCCAGCAGTACGCGATGTTGGGCTGGTTGCCCGCTTTGATCTCGGTGATGATCTGATAGCGTACGTCGTCATAGTCGCCGATCTGCTTGTGCTTCACCGTGATGTTGGGGTACATCTCGGTGAACTTCTCGATGGCGGAATCGAGTACCATGCGAAGATTTTGGTTCATGGTGTGGTAGAAGGTAATGGTGACGGGCTTGCTCGTATCGAAGCCGCCCTCGGGCATGACGAAGTCGGGCTTCTGCTTATTGTCTCCGCCTCCTCCGGCACCGCCGCCGCCTCCACCGGCTCCACCACCACCGCCGCCGGCACCGCCGCCGCCGTTGCCGCCACCGCCGTCAACAGCGCTGTTGTTGTTTCCGACTTTGCCGCCGCAAGCCACAAGCCCAAAGCACAGGCAGAACGCGGTAACAAAGGCAAGCAAGACTGCCAAAATCCGTTTCATTGCTTTTCTCCTTTCTGATTTTTGCGGGTAAAATAAGGGCGCCTCAATCCGAGGCGCCCGCTTCGAGTATCCCCGAATTGTTGCGACACAATAACTAACCATATAAGGTATAAGGATACACCGACGCCGTTGTATCTTTATATGGTTAGTATTCTATTGTGTCGCAAGTTCATTCTACCACGGGGGAAAATAATTTGCAAGCGATGTGGGCAAATTTTTGGAAATTGGGGGACAACCCCCACCTGACGCGGCAATGCCGCGCCACCCGCCCCCTTCAAAGGGGGCAGGCGGGAAAGCGGAGTGCTCCTTCTCCCAAGTGGGGCAAAAAGATTTTACTTTTCCACCAAGTTGCGCTATAATGGAAAAAACGAGGTAAATTATGGCAAAGAAGTACTACATCACGACGCCCATCTACTATCCGAGCGGCAACTGGCACATCGGCCACTGCTACACGACGGTCATCTGCGACGCCTTGGCGCGCTTCCACAAACTCATGGGGGAGGACGTATTTTTCCTCACGGGCACCGACGAGCACGGCCAAAAGGTGGAAAAGGAGGCCGCCAAGCGCGGCATCACGCCCCGCGAATTCATCGACCCGCTCGTTGCCGAACTCAAGGATATGTGGCGGCTTCTCGACGTCGAGTACGACCGCTTCATCCGCACGACGGACGACGACCATGTGAAGGCGGTGCAATATATCTACCAAAAACTCTACGAGAGCGGGGACATCTACAAGGCCGAGTACGAGGGCTACTACTGCACACCGTGCGAATCGTTCTGGACGGAGGCGCAACTCGTCGGCGGCAAGTGCCCCGACTGCGGTAGGGACGTCACCCTTCAAAAGGAGGAAAGTTACTTCTTCCGCCTCTCCAAATATGCGCCCGCGCTCCTCAAACACTACGAGGAGCACCCCGAATTTTTGCAGCCCAAGTCGCGCGTCAACGAGATGGTGAACAACTTCTTGAAGGCGGGGCTTACAGACCTCTCCGTCTCCCGCACCACGGTAAAGTGGGGCGTGCCGCTCCCCTTCGACCCCAAGCATACGGCGTATGTGTGGATCGACGCGCTCTCCAACTACGTGACGGCGCTCGGCTACGGCGCAGAGGATGGGCTCTACAAGAAGTATTGGCCCGCCGATCTGCACATGGTTGGAAAGGAGATCGTGCGCTTCCATGCCATCATCTGGCCTGCCATTCTGATGGCGCTCGGGGAGCCGTTGCCGAGGCAGATCTACGGACATGGGTGGCTCCTGATCGGTGGAGAGAAGCTCTCCAAGAGCAAGGAGAACGCCCGCCCCGAACTTACCGACCCCTACGAACTCGTCAAGCGCTACGGCGCCGACGCGGTGCGCTATTACCTGTTGCGCGAAATTCCGTTCGGCAGTGACGGCGAGTACACGACGGAGCGGTTTCTCCTCCGCGTGAACGCCGACCTTGCAAATGATCTAGGAAATCTCGTCTCCCGCACGGCGGCGATGATCGTGCAGAACTTCGGCACCCTGCCCGCGCGGGGGAAGGTCGAGGGGACGGATGGCGAACTCATCGCGCTCGCGGAGGGCGCGTTTGAAAAGGTGAAGGACGCGATGGCGCGGCTCAACGCCCCCGATGCCTTGGAGGCGGTGTTTGAAGTCGTCGCGCGCGCTAATAAATATATCGACGAGACGACGCCGTGGATTTTAGCCAAAGACCCCGCAAAGAGGGAGCGGCTGGGAGCCGTTCTCTACAACCTCGCCGAGGTGTGCCGCATCTGCGCCATTCTGTTGAAGCCGTTTTTGACGAAGGCGCCCGCGCTCATCCTGAAGAGTTTTTCGTGCGACGAAAATGCGGGGTTCGAGACTTTGAAATTCGGCGCGCTCAAAGAGGGTGCGGAGGTCGTGAAACTGCCGCCCATCTTCCCGCGCATCGACATCAAGAAGGAACTCGCCGAAGTGGAGAAGGCGGTGAAGAAGGGTGGCACCCCTCCCCCTGTGTCCCCCACCCCTGAGGGGAGGGGGATAGCGAAAAAGCCCGAGATTTCCATCGACGAGTTCGGAAAGGTGGAACTCAAAGTGGGCGAGGTCATCGCGTGTGAAAAAGTCGCAAAGAGCGAAAAACTGCTGCACGAGACGGTGAAGATCGGCGGCGAAGTGCGCTCGGTCGTCTCGGGCATCGCCAAATTCTATACCCCCGAGGAGATGGTGGGCAAAAAGGTCGTCGTCGTCACCAACTTAAAGCCCGTAAAACTGTGCGGGGTGCTCTCCGAGGGCATGATTTTGTGCGCCGACGACGGCAAGGGCGGGCTCGCGCTCGTCTCGCCCGAGAAGGCCGTGGAGAGCGGGGCGACCGTGCGATGATCGACGTTCACGCCCATTTTGCGGACGAGGGGTACGCATTCCCCGCCGAATGGGAGAAGATACGGGCGGCGGGCGTAGATACTGTCATCCTCGCCGCGGACACGCTTGAACACGCCGCGTGGCACATGGCGTTTTGCGAAGCGCACGGGGGCGCGTTCTTCACCGTGGGCGTTCACCCCGAATTTGCGGAAGCGGAGATAGACTTTGCGCTTTTTCGCTCCCTCGCGGCGCATGAAAGGTGCGTGGGTGTGGGGGAGATCGGGCTCGATTACCACTACGGCACGGAGACGAAAGAGGCGCAGAAGAGAATGTTCGAGGCGCAACTCGAGGCGGCGGATTGGCTTGGACTGCCCGTGCAGATCCACTCGCGCGACGCCTGCGCCGATACATTGGAAATTTTGCGCGCGCATAAGGGATGTCTTTCGCACGGGTTTTTGATGCACTGCTATTCGTACGGGGCGGAGAACCTCGCGGCGTTCGCGGAGTTGGGCGCGTATTTTTCCTTCGGCGGGACGGTGTGCTTCAAGAACGCCCGCCGCGCCGTGGAGGCGGCGGAAATTTGTCCCGCGGAGAGACTCCTCACTGAGACGGACAGCCCCTATTTGAGCCCGTTCCGCGGGGAGAAAAACACGCCCGCGAATATCCCCGTCATCGTGCGGCGGCTCGCCGAAATTCGGGGCGAAAGCGTGGAAGCGCTCGCCGCGCAAATCGAGAAAAACGCGAAAACGCTGTTCAAAAAGCTGAAATAAGATGGATACCTACACCTATCAAATCGGAGAAAATCTCTATATCAATCTCACCAACCGCTGCTCCAACCGCTGTACCTTTTGTGTGCGCAACGGCAAGGAGACGTACGAGGGCTATGCCCTGTGGTTGAAGGGCGGCGAGCCCTCCGTGGAGACGGTGAAAAATGCCATCGGCGAACCCAAGAAGTACGCCGAGATCGTATTTTGCGGCTTCGGCGAGCCCACGGAAAGGCTTGCGGATATGCTGGAAATTTGCGACTACGTCCACGCGCACGGCGGCAAGACCCGCCTCAACACCAACGGGCACGGGTCGCTCCTCGCGAGCAGGAATATTGCGCCCGAACTGAAGGGCGAACTCGACGGCATCAACATCTCCCTCAACGCGCCCACAAAGGAGGAGTACGACGCGCTGTGCCAGCCGCAGGTAGAAGGGGCGTTCGAGGGACTTCTGCAATTTGCCCGCGACTGCAAAAAAGAGGGGCTCAACGCGTGGTTCTCCGTGGTGGACTGCATCGGCGCGGAAAAGGTGGAACAGTGCAGAAAAATCGCGGAGGAAGTGGGGATCCCGCTCCGCGTCCGCCCCATGATAGACTAAAAGGAGCCGCAAGGCTCCTTGCTTTTCCTCGGTGAGGAGGGTCGCTCCCTCGCTTGCAGTGTGTGCGGCGCGGGGCGAAAATTGTGAGGAAATGAATGGAATTTCGCTTCAAAAAAAAGTACGGGCAGAATTTTCTGACCGATGAAAACTTGCTCGACGCCATCGCGCGGGATGCGGGCGTGGATGAGACTGCGACTGTCTTGGAGATCGGCGCGGGCGCGGGGGCGCTCACGCGGGCGCTCGCAAGAAGGGCGAGGCGCGTTGTCGCGTATGAAATAGACGCCGAGTTGAAGCCCATCTTGGCGCAGACGCTTGCGGGCTTGGAGAACGTGGAGGTCGTGTTCCGCGACTTCATGCGCGAGGACATGGCGCGGCTTGAAAAGGAACTCGGCGAGTACCGCGTCGTCGCAAATCTTCCATACTACATCACGACGCCCGTTCTCATGCGCTTTTGCGAGGAGGCGAAAGGGTGCCGCGGGCTCACCGTGATGGTGCAGGAGGAGGTCGCGCGGCGGCTGTGCGCGCGGGAGAATACGCCCGACTACGGCGCCATTACGGCGGCGCTCTCCCTCAAGGGCACGGCGCGCATGACGAGAACGGTGCCGCGGACGATGTTCATTCCCCGCCCCAATGTGGATTCGGCGGTGGTGCGGGTGGATTTTGAAGGCGGGGTCGCCGTAAAGAGCGAAAAGGCGTACCGCTTTGCCGTGCGGCTGGCGTTTTCGAGCAGACGAAAGACGCTCGAGAACAATTTGATGAACGCGGCAAGCATCGAGCGCGGCGCGGCGCGGGAAATATTGAGCGCGGCGGGAGTGCCCGAAGGGGCGCGCGGTGAGACGCTCTCTCCCGCGGCGTTTGCGAAAATTGCAGATATTTTGCTGGAAAGGGGGCTCGTGCAATGAAAAAATTTATCTTGTTCTATCTCGAAGATTGCCCGTACTGCCACTACGCGCGGCGGGCGCTGAAAGAACTCGCTTCCGAGGAGAAAAAGTACGCGGCGGACATCGAATGGGTGGAGGAGCGCAGAAAGCCCGAGATCGCCGCGAAGTACGACTATTACTACGTGCCCACCCTCTTTTGCGGGGCGGAAAAACTGTACGAGGCGCGCCCCGGGCAGAGTTATGAAGAGGTGAAAGCCTGCCTTAAAGGGGCGCTCGACAGGGCGTTATAAAAGCATCAAAAGAGGGGCGCGCGGGTCATAGACCCACGCGCCCCTTCACTGTTTCAAAGTTCGATAAGAATATGTTTTCCGCAGACGGGGACGGTGATGTGCGCAAAGCCCACTTTTTTGAGCGCGGCGACGACCTTCTCCCGCCCATCTAAAATGCGGGAAGTATCGTGCGCGTCGGAGGCATACGAGACCTTTCTGCCGCCCAAGGCAAAGTAGCGTTCGAGGACGTCGGTATTCGGCAGAAAGTCGCTCCCCGCCCCGCGCGCGGAGGTGTTCACCTCCAAAATTTTGTCCTTTGCGATGACCGTGCGGAGGATGACGTCGTAGAAGGCGGCAAAATCCTCGTAGCGGAGTTTTTTATCCGCGTACGGAGCATTGCGCGAGACGTAGCCGAGGTGCCCCACGATGTCGTAGGGGTAGGGCGCATCGAGGCTTTTTAGCACCTTCTCGAAGTAGCGCGAATAGGCGTAGTTCCTGCTCTTTCCTTCAAAGTATTCGGGAAACCATGCGTCCACGCCGTCCACGATGTGCACGCTGTTCACGATGAAGTCGGGCTTGTAGACTTCGGCAAGTTCTTGAAGGCGGGAGAGGGCGGCCTCTTCTTCGGCATAGCCGAATTCCGCGCCCACGAGAAAGGTGAAGGCGTCGGTGTTTTGCGCCGCCTGCAACGCTCGCGCCGCCGCAAAGAAGAAGGGCGAGGTCGTCTCGCCGTAGAGGGAACGGGAGGCTTCGTCCACGTCGAAGTGCTCGGAAATTCCGAAATAACGGAGCCCCTTCGCCTTCGCCGCCGCTACCATGTCCGCAAGCGGCGACTTTCCGTCGGGCGAATAGGAAGAATGGGTGTGAACATCGGTGAGCATAAAAGCATTATACCACGCCCCGCCCCAAGGCGCAAGCGTTTGAGGGAAGATGTGCGCGTTTGCCGCCCCGTTCGTTTTTGCGGACGGGTAGTTGGAGGGGTGAAAAAAAGAAAAGGGTCGGCGGGGCGCCAACCCTGTTTTTATTCTTCGCTCGCTTTTTCCGCGATGTGCAGAAGCGCCTTCTGAGTTTCGGCGTCCGCGTTGCGGTAGGAGACGAGGAGACGTTGTTCGTCCGCCGTAAGCGGCGGCGTATAGGCGTCGTTTTCACCCCGCTCCAAGAGCACGTCGGCACTGCAACGGAAGAAATCGGCGATCTTTTTCAGCGCGGTATAGTCGGGCAAACGGTTGAGGTTTGTCCACCCGATGACGGTGGGGTACGGAATGCCGCTCTTTTCCGCAAATTGTTTTTTGTTCAGCGAATTTTCCGCCAAGAGTTCTTGAAAAATATCTATAAACATATTCCACCCAACTAAAATTTTACCAAATATTTCTTGTTAGATACTTGACACATCTTAATAGAAAGTTTATAATTCAAATAAATATCTAAAAAGATAAAGGAGAAGAAAAATGAAAAAGTGGTTTGCGGGCATGATGGCGGGTGCGCTCGCCGCGGTGATATGCGTGTCGTTTGCGGCTTGCGGTGAAAAGGGGCTCGACGCGGAGAGCATCGAGGGCAAAGAGGTCACCGAAGCGCAGTGGAATGCGGCGTTCGACGAACTTTTGAGCGAAGACGCCGTGTATACCGTGCGGGGTGAGGTGACCAGTGAAAGTACGTTCAAAAAGGGGGAATATCAAGCAAGCGTGACGATAGAATATAGCGGGTATGCGGAGAAAACCGCTTCTGCGGGGCATATGTTTGGCAACGCGAAGTTAGTAGATTATTCGGGCGACGTCAAAGAGTTTTTCGACGAAGAAGAATATGAGGATATTGTTGAACAAAAAGGTTCTTATGACTATAAAATCAATCGGTATGCAGAAAAAACCGAAGGGGGAGCGTATTGGTATGAGATGGAGCCGGAGACAAATCAATGGGTCAGGGCGCGAGTATCAGATTATGAATTGCCCCTCGAGAATTATCTCTCATCGTTGCGGAAAGAATGTAAAGACAATTTCGATCGCTTTCACTATGACGCAGAAAAGAAAGGATACATTCTTACGTCCATAGAAACACGCGGAGAAAGGAAATATGAAAATACCGTCATTAAATTTAACGATGAGGGAAAACTCGTTGCGATTTTCGGAGATGAAGGAGAACATGGATTTTCCGATAGAAAGATAGTGTTTCATTTCGTAGTGGAATACACGGCGGAGGAGATCGTGTTCCCCACGGATTACGTCGAAAAATAAAAATAGCAAAAAAGATACGCTCGTGCGCGCCCCGCGGCTCTGCCGTGGGGCGCGCATTCGGTATGAGGATCAGGGTGAGTTTGGAGCGTGGGGCGGTATCGGGAGGGGCGGTTTACAATACTCGGCGGGCTTCGAGGAAATAGTTCCAGCGTTGCGCCGAGATCTGCTCGACCTTGGCAAAGTCGGAGGCGGTGTGCAGAATGTAGTTCTCGCCGAGATATAGGGCGACGTGCCCCACGCGCTCCAAGCCCGCCGCGTTCTGCCGCGCGGCGTTGGTGAAGAACATGAGGTCGCCGCGGCGAAGATCGCCCGCTTCTACGTGCGCGCCCTGTTTTATCTGTGTGCGGGTGGTGACGTCCAACAAAGCGCCCGCCCCGCGGTAGAAGATGTACTGCATGAGGGAGGAGCAATCGAATTCAGCCGCCGTGAACCCGTTTAGGCGGTTGCCCTTGCCGTCGTGAAAGCGGGTCGCGCCGTACACGTAGGGCGTACCGAGGAGCGCCATGCCCTCGCCGATGACGGCCTCAACCATATCGCCGCCAGCCTCGAGGGAGCGCAGTGCGGTGTAGGCTTCGCCGGCGCTCACATACGCCGTGCGGCCGAGGAAGCGGGTCTTGTACCAGCCGCCCTCCGTGCCGTCGTAGGAAAGGAGCGTATCTTTTTCCGCCTGTCCGAGGGAAGAAAACGACGTGCCCGCGCCGCTTCGCACATTGAGCCCGCCTACGCAGACGCGGATATACTGCGCCGTGGGTCGTTCTTCGGGCGTTTCGGAAATTTGCGGGGCGGGATCGGGAATATTCGGCACGGGAGTGGAGAGTGCGGGGGAGCCTGCGGGAAGTTCTTGAGCGGAACCATGTCCGCAAGCGGCGAATGCGGGCGTCAAAAAGAGCAGCGCGGAGACGCCCAAAAGAGCGAATTTTTTCATATACCTTTTCCTCCTTTGCGTTGAGAGAAAAGTATACCATGGCGGGCGGCGGGTTTCAAGAGGTGGGCTTTTGGAAAAGGAGGCAAAGTTTTCCGCGGCGGGGTTGATTTTTTCCGCGAAAGTGCTATAATAGCGGTGGAGGGCAGTATGGAACTTACGAGTTTTGACGGCAAGAAAATTTTTGTCTATGAATGGTTGGAGGCGGAGAGCCCCAAGGGCGTCGTGCAGATCGTGCACGGCATGACCGAACACGCGGGCAGATACGCGGCGTTTGCGGAGTTCCTCAACGGACATGGGTACCTCGTCGTCGCCGACGACCACCGCGGGCACGGCAAGACCGACCCCGAGACGCTGGGCTACTCCGAGGGGAATATGTTTGCGGACACCGTGCGCGACGAGGCGGAGATCGCTAAATATTACCGCGCCAAATTTCCCGCGCTCAAATATTTCATCTTCGGGTTCTCGTATGGCTCCTTCCTCACGCAGAGTTTTATTTCGAAGTACGCAGATCTTGTGGACGGCGCGGTCATCGGCGGGAGCAACCACAAGAAGGATTTCGAGGTGTACCTCGGCTCCTTCGTCTCCCATCTGAAGGGGGAGAAGAAGCCCGCAAAACTCATCGAAAAACTCTCCTTCGGGGCGTACTCCAAGCAGTTCGAGGACGGGCAGTGGCTCTCCGCCGACGGCGAAAACAACGCCGCCTACGACGCCGACCCGCTGTGCGGGTTCACCTGCTCCAACCGCTTCTACCGCGACTTCTTCAAGGGGCTCAAATCGCTGTACACGAAAAAGTATATCGCGGGGCTCAATAAGGAGATGCCCGTGCTGCTCGTCTCTGGCGAAAACGACCCCGTGGGCAACATGGGCAAGGGCGTGGAGAAACTGCGCCGCTTCTACACCGAAAAGGCGGGCATGAAGAATGTGGAGATGGTGCTCTTTGAACATTCCCGCCACGAATTTTTGAATGAAAAAACCGACCGCGACAAGAAGTGGAACACGGTGCTCGAATTCTTTGAGGAAAACGTATAAAGAGGATAAACGAAGCCGCCCGCGCAATCTTGCGCGGGCGGCTTCGTTTATACAAGGGAGAGGCGGATGGCGATGACACCGTAGGCCTCTATTTCCTCGGGGGAATAGTATTCCTCCATGTCTGTGGGGGAAGCTGCGGAAAGGGTTTCCTCCGTGTAGCCACATTCGAGGAGAGGAAGCGCATCATAGAGCGCGGCAAAATCGGGGAAAAGGGTGAGCCCTCGTACAAAAACCCGCAGCGTTTCGCCGCTTTCCGTGTTTGTAAAGAGGATGTCGTCGCCCACCGCAATGCGGCGGCGCTTTTCGTCGTATAGGCGCAGTTCGTACTTCTTGTGCCCCGATTTGATCATCGCAAAGGGGGACGGGGCAAGGCGCATGGTGTGCGTCATCGCTCGTACTCCTCCGCGGTGCCGTTGGGCTGGGAGTAGGAATAAAATTCCTCGTCGGACATTTCGAGAAAATAGGAGCGGATGACCCGACACGCGCTCCCGTGGGAGACGAGGCACACCGTCTTCCCCGCAAAGCGCGTCCGTATCTCGTCGAGGAGGGGAAAGATGCGCGCGGCGACGTCGAGGTAGGATTCGCCGTTCGGGTACTTTAAGCCCATGTTATGGCGGTACGGTTTGCCGTCGGAGCGGGAGCAAGGTGTGCCCTCGAAGTCGCCGAAGTCCCGCTCCCGCAGGCGCTCGTCGAGAACAATGGGGATATGCCCGCCCGCGATCGCCTCCGCCGTCTGCCTTGCGCGCAGGAGGGGCGAGGAGAGGATGACGTCGGGCGAGAGCCCCGCGAGGGCGAGCCGCTTCGCCTCCTCCTCCCCGCGCGGAGAGAGGGGGAGATTTGTGCTTCCGCAGAAAATTTTCTGCTCGCTACGCACCGTGCTGCAGTGGCGCACGACGTAAATTTTCACGTCAGTTGGTGAGGAGGAACATCGCAAGGAAGAGCGCTGCGACGATCCACGTGACGACGGAAACCTCCTTCGCCTTGCCCGTGAACAACTTGACGAGCGCACACGAGATGATGCCCACGCCGATGCCATAGGAGATGGAGTACCCGAACGCCATCACGGCGATGGTGAGGAAAGCGGGCAGCGCCGCGGCGGGATCCGCCCAATCGACGTCCTTCACGGAGGACATCATGAGGACGCCCACCCATACGAGTGCGGCCGCCGTCGCACAGCCGGGAACCAGCCGCGCGATGGGCGAGAGGAACATGGCGAAGAAAAAGAGGATGGCGGTGATGACAGAGGCGAAGCCCGTCTTGCCGCCCGCCGCCACGCCCGAAGCCGATTCCACATAGGTGGTGACGGTCGTCGCGCCGAACACAGCGCCCGCACAGGTCGCAATGGAGTCGGAGAGCATACATTGTCCCACGCGGTAGGGGTTGCCGTCCTTGTCGAGCAAGCCGCCCTTGGAGCAGGCGCCGTACATCGAGCCGAGGGTATCGAACATATCCACCATGCAGAGGGAGAGGGCGGCGGTGAGGATGAGAAGGACGAGCGCACCCGCGCCGTGCCCTTCGAGGTAGCCCGAGAAGTCAAACCCGCTCACAAACACCTGCCCGACGGATTCCCGTCCCCATGCGCCGAACGCCTGGAAGGGATCTTCAAACTGTGCGGCGATGTCCGTAAACACCGCCTTGCACCCATCGGCATTCCATGCGCATCCGAGCCCGATGAGCGCGTAATACGCGGCTGCGGAGCCGAGGATGCCCCACAAAATACAGCCGCTGAAATTTTTCTTGGCGAGAACGGCAATGCCGATGACGCCGAAGATGGCGATTGCCGCGGCGATGGCGTCGCAGTAGCGCAGGTGGTCGCTGAGCAGGTTGAAGGAGGCGAAGCTGATGCTTCCCTCGTGGAGGGACACGACGCCCGCGTTGTTGAAGCCGATGAAGGCGATGAACATCCCGATCCCGACGGGGACGGTCTGTTTGACCTCGGCGGGGATGGCTTCGAGGATCTTCTTTCTCAGCCCCGTCGCCGTGAGCAGGACGAAGATGACGCCGTCGAAGAGGACGAACACCATCGCGTTCGCATAGGAGAGCCCCATGCTGCCGCCGATGAGCGTACCCGTCACATATGCGGTCGCGCCCAGCCCCGAGGCCTGTGCGATCGGCATCTTGGCGAGGAGCGCCATGAGCATCGTTCCCATGATCGCGCCGAGCGCCGTTGCAATGTACACCGCGCCGAAGGACACCGCGGCTTCGGGGTACATACCGGGCACCACGAGCAGGGCGTACACCATCGACATGAACGTCGTGAGTCCCGCGAAGATCTCCCGCTTGAACGAGGAGCCGCGCGCGGTGACGCCGAAATAGGCGTCGAGTTTATTCGTAAACGAGCCCCATGCGCCCTTCCGTTGGGGCATGGCGGGCGTCTCTTGCCCTGCTGCGGGCGCGCTTTCTTGTGCGGGCTCCTGCGGGGCGTCGCTCTGCAGAATTTCCTGCGGGGCGGGTTCGGGCATCCCCTCTTCGGGCATACCGTCTTGCTTTTGTTCTTTCATATTTTCTCCCTTATCCTTTTGTTATTTATTGTTGTTTGTGCGATGCGTAAAACAAGCGCCCGTCGTTTGGCGGGCGTCGAATGCGATCAGTTTACGACGTTGGGATCGACATTGAGCGTGAATTGTTTGGCGCCCCGGTCGTCGGGGAAGATGGTCGCGCCCGATACGGCGGGGAGCGTCAGCGGGTTGATGAGCGCATCCGCCGTGAGGTTGGTGATCGCCGCCCGCAGGTAGGGGAACATCGTCTCCGTTGCGTTCACGGCGAAGGTGCGCTTATCTTCCTCCGTCGTCATGTTTTCCACCTCGAACACGCCCACAAAGCGGGCGAGAAGGTTGAAGGGCTTGGGGCTCTCCTCCGTCGATTCGATCTTGCACTCCAAAATGACGAGATTGATCTTGGGGTTCTCGTTCGCCTGCCTGATCTGGCGGGAGAAGTAGGGCTTGATCTCGAACTTTGCGTTGGGTTGCGCCTGAATGGGGTTGACTTTGAAGGAAAGCTCATCGGCAGTGAGCGCCTTCATGGAATATTGGATCATAGTTGTGCTCCTCTTGAAAAGATAGCAGAAGTTTAACACATTTTTTGCAAGTTGTCAACAACAATCCGTGCAATCTTAACATTTTTTAACAAATGAGAAATGCGGGCGGCGGCGAAGAATGCCGCGTCACGGTGAGCGCAGCCGAAACATTCCGAGAAACGAAGTCCGAACTGTTTTCAACCGTGCTGTGTGGTGCGCGACAGGAGGGTTGGGCTCGGTAATAGGGGTGGGTGGGCGGCAAAACACGGTGCCAAGGGGGAAAACGCAAAAAAACGCTGTTTTTTGCCTATTTTCTCCCGCGAAAGGCTTGTCATTTTTCCAAAATTGTTGTACAATGAAAAACGGTCTAAAACGAAATTTTTCAGGAGGAATTTTTGATGGCAAAGAAGTATTGCTACCTTTTCACCGAAGGCAACGCGAACATGAGAGAGCTTCTCGGCGGCAAGGGCGCGAACCTTGCGGAGATGACGAACATCGGCCTGCCCGTCCCGCAGGGCTTCACGATCTCCACGGAGGCGTGCACACAGTATTATGAGGACGGCCGGCAGATCAACCCCGAGATCCAAGCCGAGATCATGGAATACATCGACAAGATGGAGAAGATCACCGGCAAGAAGTTCGGCGATAAGGAAAATCCCCTGCTCGTCTCGGTGCGTTCGGGCGCCCGCGCTTCCATGCCCGGCATGATGGATACCATCCTCAACCTCGGGCTCAACGAGGAAGTCGTGGAGGTCATCTCCAAGAAATCGGGCAATCCCCGCTGGGCGTGGGACTGCTACCGCCGCTTCATCCAGATGTTCTCGGACGTCGTCATGGAAGTGGGCAAGAAGTACTTTGAAAAGCTCATCGACGCGATGAAGGAAGCGAAGGGCGTGAAGCAGGACGTCGAACTCGACGCAAACGATTTGAAGACGCTCGCCAACCAGTTCAAAGCGGAATACAAAAAGCAACTCGGGAAAGACTTCCCGAGCGATCCCAAGGAACAACTCTTCGAGGCCATCAAGGCCGTGTTCCGTTCGTGGGACAACCCCCGCGCCAACGTGTACCGCATGGACCACGACATCCCTTACAGTTGGGGCACGGCGGTCAACGTGCAGATGATGGCGTTCGGCAACATGGGTGATAACTGCGGCACCGGCGTTGCGTTCACCCGCAACCCCGCCACGGGCGAGAAGGGGCTCATGGGCGAGTTCCTCACCAACGCACAGGGCGAGGACGTCGTTGCGGGCGTCCGCACCCCCATGCCCATCGCGCAGATGGCGAAAGTGTTCCCCAAGGTCTACGAGCAGTTCCAGGATGTCTGCAAGATCCTCGAAAACCACTACCGCGATATGCAGGATATGGAGTTCACCGTCGAGAACGAGAAACTCTATATGCTCCAGACGCGTAACGGCAAGCGCACGGCGGCTGCCGCCATCAAGATCGCGTGCGACCTCATCGACGAGGGCATGATCTCCGAACAGGAAGCCCTCATGCAGATCGACGCGAAGTCCCTCGATATGCTCCTGCACCCGCAGTTCGACCCCAAGGCTTTGAAGGAAGCCGATAAGAACAACGTCGTCGGCAAGGGCATCGCCGCTTCCCCCGGCGCCGCGGCTGGCACCATCGTGTTCACCGCGGAGGACGCCGTGAAGGAGGGCAAGCAGGGCAAGAAAGTCGTGCTCGTGCGTCTCGAAACCTCCCCCGAGGACATCGAGGGCATGAAGTTCGCGCAGGGCATCCTCACCGTCCGCGGCGGGCAGACCTCCCACGCGGCCGTCGTTGCCCGCGGCATGGGCACCTGCTGCGTCTCCGGCTGCGGTGACATCAAGATGGACGAGGAGAACAAGTGCTTCACGTTGAAGGGCAAGACCTATCACGAGGGCGACGGCATCTCTCTCGACGGCTCCACCGGCAACATCTACGATTGCATCATTCCCACCGTTCCCGCCGATCCCAACTCGGGCTACTTCGGCAGAATTATGGCGCTCGCCGACAAGTACAAGGCGCTCGGCGTCCGCACCAATGCGGATACCCCCAAGGATGCCAAGCAGGCGGCGGCGTTCGGCGCGCAAGGCATCGGCCTCTGCCGTACCGAGCATATGTTCTTCGACCCCGCGAGGATCGGCGCATTCCGCGAGATGATCTGCTCCGATACCGTGGAGGAGAGAGAGAAGGCGCTCGCTAAGATCGAGCCCATGCAGCAGGCGGACTTCGAGGGTCTCTTCGAGGCGCTCGGCGGCCAGCCCGTCACCATCCGTTTCCTCGATCCCCCGCTCCATGAGTTCGTTCCCACCGAGGAGGCGGACATCGAAGCCCTCGCCAAGGCGCAGAAGAAGACCGTCGCCGAGATCAAGCAGATCATCGCCGACCTGCACGAGTTCAACCCCATGATGGGGCATAGAGGCTGCCGTCTCTGCGTCACCTATCCCGAGATCGCCGTCATGCAGACGCGCGCCGTCATGAAGGCGGCCATCGCCGTTGCCAAGCGCCACAAGGATTGGAAAGTCGTGCCCGAGATCATGATCCCGCTCACCGGCGAAGTCAAGGAATTGAAGTTCGTCAAGGACATCGTCGTCAAGACGGCGGAAGAGGTCATCAAGTCCAAGCACAAGAAGATCAAGTACGAAGTGGGCACCATGATCGAAATCCCGCGCGCGGCGCTCACCGCCGACGAGATCGGCAAAGAGGCGCAGTTCTTCTGCTTCGGCACCAACGATCTCACACAGATGACCTTCGGGTTCTCGCGCGACGACGCGGGCAAGTTCCTTCCCGCCTACTACGCAAACAAGATCTACGAGAGCGACCCGTTCGCGCGCCTCGATACGACGGGCGTCGGCAAACTCATGGAGATGGCGGTGAAGATGGGCAAGAAGGCCAACAAGAAACTCCACTGCGGCATCTGCGGCGAACACGGCGGCGACCCTTCGTCCATCGAGTTCTGCCACAACATCGGGCTCAACTACGTCTCCTGCTCGCCGTTCAGAGTTCCTATCGCTCGGCTCGCCGCCGCACAGGCGAACATCAAGAACCCGAGAAAGTAAATTTGCGGCAAGCGCCGAGCGGAACGACCGAACGAATCATAAAACGAAGTCTGGCTTGTTTTATGAGGGAGGACATCGCCCGCCTCGCCGCCGCACAGGCAAACATCAAAAACCCGCGCAAATAATCAAAGCGCATCGCAAAGTCATCAAGGGCTTGATCCCGCAGGGGGTCAGGCCCTTTCCCATGCCGGGCGCACCGCCGTGCAAAAACATTTTCCGCATGAAATGAACACTTGATTTGCGGCCGAAAATGTGCTAAAATGCAAGAGGAAAGAGAGCGGCTTCACTGTGGGCAAAAATACACAACGGGTTTTCTCGGGCGAACGAACAAAGGAGGATTTTTGATGTGGCGTTGGGATCAGGGGCGTCTTTTATATTTTCAATTCGACGTGTTGCGGGATATTGCCAAGACGCTCGTCAAATTTGACAATGCGGATATTTCCCAGTGCGAGGAGTTGTTCCGAAAGACGCTCGTAAATGAGACGGGGATGCCCTTTTTGCCGGAGCACTATACGATCAAGCGGAACTATTCCAGGGTATTTCAATGCTGCTTTTTGGCGACGTTTGTGGGCAACAGGTTGGTCGTCACGGACATATGCCGTGATTTGGCAAACCCCGACGGCGACATGAAGACGGTGGACGATTATCTATTCCACTACATCGGAAAATTCCGTTTCCCGTTTCCCGCCTTTGATCATTACAACGCCGCCGAACAGCGCGTGTACCCGTTCTGCGCGATTTTGAAATACCTGCTCGCGAAAAGGGAATTGGGCGTGGAAGCGAAACTCTCGTTGGATGATATTTTTTATTACATCATCGGAAACAATTGCACGGGATTGGAAGACATCGATCATTATAAAACGCTCGTTCCCGTGGCATACAACTATTCGGATACCGAGCGCCGCCAAATCCGCGAGATGGTCATTTTCATCAGCCAATTCAGTCTGCTGAAAGTGCACAACGGCTATTTGTATTTGGAAGAGATCAACGAGAACGCAAAGCGCGAGATGCTCAACAATTTCTTAAAGCCCGAAAACAGACCCGCAAAGGCCGACCGCACGGAAGAGTTTTTGGAGATGACTTCCATAAGCGGCAAGATCGCCGTGCCCGCATTTGAAGTGTTTACGCTTGACCCCGCGGACATGGAATTTATCGAGGGCAACAAAAAGCGGGTGGAACATTTTCGCGTTGAGCGCAGCGGGCTGTTGCGAAAATATTACAGGCAGCTCAATCCCCGCCCCGTATGTTGCGCTTGCGGTACGGATATGAGCAAGCGCTACCCTTGGACGGATTATATGTTGGATATCCACCATCTGTTGCCGCTATCCTCCACCGTTAAAATTTCGTCCGTCGGCACATCGTTGGCGGACATCGTGGGGCTGTGCCCCTCGTGCCATCGGGCGGTGCATATGTATTACCGCAAGTGGTTGCAGGAAAACGGACGAGCGGATTTTCATTCGAGAGAAGAAGCGCACGACGTTTTTATGCAAGCGACCGAGGAGATTGTGTGATGATTGAACCGAACGGCAAGATCGGGCTTTCCGAGCAGAGAGCCCTTTTGCGGGAAGCCGGGAAGACAAAGGGAAACCTGCCCCGCCTTTTGGAGAAGAAGGGGATCTCGTATGATTCGCTCCGATATGAGGCGTACTGCGAACTCCCCCCCGCGTGTTTGGCTCCGATCGAGACGCTTGACTCAATTGAAAAGTGCTCCGACGGGATCCCCGCCGTGAGCTTCTTTTCGGGCGCGGGCGGATTCGACGTGGGATTTGATTATGCGGGATTTGACAACATCATTTCCATCGAGTTTAACGAAGTGTTCTGCAACACCCTGCGCGCCAACCGTCCGAACCAAATCGTGATCGGCCCTCCGCAGTATTCGGGCGACATCAGCAAGCGGGAGGAACTCGCAGCCATACTCATGGCCAACGGGGTCACGGAAAACTTCCCCGGGGTCTTTCACGGCGGGCCGCCCTGCCAATCCTTCAGCATTGCCGCCAACCAGCGATTCAGCAAAGAGGATGATAATTTCAAGCGCAAGGGCTTCGACGACGAAGAGAAGGGCACCCTGATTTTCGACTACATATGGTTTATCAGAAGGTTCCGCCCGGTTGCGTTTTTAATTGAAAATGTGGCGGGCATTCTGGAATGCGATACCGACGGACGGGTTCAGCGGGCGCTCGATTCCTTGGCGGAGGACGGCTATACGATCACGGCGCCGCAGGTGCTGAATGCCGCAAATTACGGCGTACCGCAAAACCGTTTGAGATGGATCGTCGCAGGGACGCGCAACCGAAAACAGATCGTGTTCCCCAAGCCCGCCGATACCGTCACCCCGTGCGGGTCGGTGTTCCTGCGGCCGACCGACAATGTGGAAAATCATATCACGAGAGAGCACACCGCCGAATCCATCGGCCGATATATGAAACTCCCGTACGGGGGACGGGATAAACTCGGTCGGGTAGATAGATTGGATCCCCGCCTGCCGTCCAAAACAGTGATCGCCGGCGGAACGAAGGGCGGCGGACGGTCTCACCTGCACCCCTTCGCGCCCCGCACCTTGTCCGTCCGCGAGTGCGCAAGATTGCAGACCTTCCCGGACAGTTATATCTTCACGGGCTCCAACGCACGGCAATTTACGCAGGTGGGGAATGCCGTTCCGCCGCTGTTGGCGTATAAGTTGGCAATGGCGATCAAGGACGTCTTCCTACCGTAACCCGTTTGCAAAAGCAAATTCATAAGCAAGTCACGGAAAATTTCGAAAAGTTTGCAAAAAATTCCCTCGCGGGTGGTTCGCGGGGGAATATTTTTTCCTTGCAAAATGTCGCGGAAAAATTTTTCGGAAATTTCGACGGTTTGTCCGTAAAATTTTGCCTTCGTATCCTTGCATATGGGCGGGCAAAGTGGTAGAATAGAGGCGACAAAAAAACGAGAGGTATTCTTATGGCAAACAATTCCAATGAACCGATGACGAATTACGGCATCATCAAGACGACGGCGTTCTGGGGCATTATCATCTCCGGTTGCGTCAGCTTCATCACCTTCATTCTGCGCATCATCGAAGCGTGCGGCGTCTCGCTCGGCGGGGCGGGGTGGCTGCTCAGTATCTTCAACCTCATTGCCAATCTCGCGCTGTTCGTGAGCGTGTTCCTCGCCGCGTATGCGCACTCCAAGAGCAAGTCCAAGACGTTCCGCATCCTGTTCTGGGTCTTCTCGGTCATGGCGCTTCTGTCTATTTTGGGCTTCAACATTCTCGGCATGGTATAAAGCACCGAAGAATTTCCAAAGGACAAACAAAACGGCCGTCCCGCATCTTCCGCGGGGCGGTTTTTTCCATGCAATTTTTATGGGGAGAAGGGCGCGGGCGGCGCTTTAAGGCGTCGCAAATGTGCAGCAAAAAGCCCGCCGTGGCGGCGGGCTGCGATTTATTTTTTCTCTGTCGGTTTTCCCTTGTCCTGTTCCAAGGGGTTCATGAGGTCACCGAGTTTCACGAGCGCATTGGAGACGGGGAACGCCGCGAGGACGATGACGAGGATGTATAAAACCTGCTGGAAGTTGAGGGTCACCGTGTCCCAATGATCGTATACGAGGTTGCCGAGTACGGGCACCGCGAGCATGAGAATGGTGACGCCGAGGGAGAAGGCATACGTTGCGAGGCGAAGTAGGTTCATGGGTTGCAGGATGCGGAAGAGCATCACGAGTCCGCCGAAGGTCACCGCGAGCATCATGAGCGGATTGATGAGCGATTCCGTCTTCCCGTTTATCACTTCCTGCGTGGTAAGCGGCCCCAGCCCGTACGATTCGGGCATAAACCGAACGCCGAGGAACACCGTGATCACGCATAGGATGAGGGTGATCGCCCCCGGGATACTTCGGGATAGCACGTATGGGATAAACTTCCCCTTCACGCGCTCCTTGTTGGGCTGCAACGTGATGATGAAGGAGGGCAGCGCCGCCACGAGCGTCTCGAAGATGAGCATATTGTTGGTCTTGAAGAAGTACTGCGAGCGGATGGAGACGCAGAAGATGGCGAGGAGCGTGATGAACAGCGTCTTCATGATATAGAGGGACGCCGACGACTTGATGTTGTTGATGACGCGCCGCCCCTCGTACACGACGGAGGGGAGATTTAAGAAGTTGTTGTCCATGAGGACGAGGTGGCTTACGTTCCGCGCCGCCTCACTGCCCGAGGCGACCGAGATGGCGCAGTCGGCCTCCTTCAAGGCGAGAATATCGTTTACGCCGTCGCCCGTCATGGCGACCGTGCTTCCCTGCTTTTTGATGGCCTTCACGAGAATGGCCTTCTGCTCGGGCGTGACCCTGCCGAATACCGTGTATTTGGTGGCAACGTTCTCCACTTCGAGGTCGGTAAGCCCGTCGAGGGAGATGAAGTTGGCGGCGTTTTCCACGCCCACCCTGCGCGCGACCTCGGACACGGTGACGGGATTGTCGCCCGAAATTATCTTGACGGCGACGTCGTTCTCCCTGAACCACTTGATGGTATCCATGGCGTCGGGGCGGATGTTGTCCGCGAGGGTGATGACGGCGGAGGGGCGGAAGAGCGAGGGGAGCCTGTCGCCGATGATCTGATTGGGCGAGTAGGCGAGAAGGAGCACCCGAAGCCCCGCCTGTGCGTACTGCTTTACGATCTTATCGATCTTGGGCGGCATGGGGCGGAGCACAAATTCGGGCGCGCCCATGCAGAAGGTGCCCACCTCTCCGAAGGAAACCGCCGAAAGTTTTCGCTTGGAGGAGAAGGGCACGGTCGCCGTCGGCTGTAACTTTGCCGCCTGCCCGAACCGCTCTTTGAGCGCAATGGACGTCTGGTTGTTGTCGTCGAGGGCGGCGAGCATACTCGACATCACCTCGTCGAGCGAGTAATCGGTGTAGTTGTTGAGGATCATGCAGTCGTTGACCGTCATCCGCCCGTCGGTGATGGTGCCCGTCTTGTCGAGGCACAAGACGTTGACGCGGGCGAGCATCTCGAGGGAGTAGAGGTCCTGCACGAGGGTGTGCTTCTTGGCGAGCCGCGTGACGCCGATCGCCATCGCAAGCGAAGTGAGGAGCAGCAGCCCCGAGGGGATCATGCCGATGATGACGGCGCCCGTGAGCTGAATGGATTGGTTGATGTCGTTGCCCGTCTTATCCCAGTTGATCCAGAACATCAGCGCGCCGATGACGACGATGAGCACACCGATGACGCGGATGAAGAGGCGGATGGAGTTCATGATCTCCGACTTGGGCTTTTTGTACTTCTTTGCCTTGGAGGTAAGCGAGTTGAGATAGGTCGATTTTCCAACCTTATCTGCGCGGCAACGGCAGGCACCGCTCGAGATGAAGGAGCCCGCGTAGAGGATGTCCCCCTCGTTCTTCTTGACGGGCACACTCTCGCCCGTGAGCAGGGATTCGTTGACTTCCACAATGCCGTCGGCGAGTTTGCAGTCGGCGGGCACCTGTTGCCCCGCTTCGAGGAGCACGACGTCGTCGAGGACGATCTCGCGGATGGGGATCTCCGTCTTTACCCCGCCGCGCACGACCTTCGCCGTCGCGGAGATGAGCACGGAGAGTTTATCGATCTGTTTCTTCGCCAAAATTTCCTGCGCGATGCCGATGATGAGGTTGACGCCGAAGATGCCCGCAAAGAGGAACTGCGAGAAACTCGCCTGCGCAAAGATGAGCGCGACGGCGACGAGGAGGCACAGCAGGTTGAAGAAGGTGCAGATGTTGCCGGCAAAGATGGCAAAGTACGATTTGGAATAGCGCTTGTTTACGTCGTTGAAGAGGAATTGGTTGAGACGGGTCTCCACCTGTTCGGGAGAGAGCCCTTCGTCGAGGGAGGGGTTGAAGCGTTCCTCCGCGTCGGCGGGAATATCCTTCGCCTTGCGGAATTTCTTCATGAGCGCGCGGCGCTTCTTCTTTTCGCTGACGACGCCGCTATCCAAAACGCGCGAAGAAAAGCTGCGCCGCTTCTTTGCGGGCGCCGCCTCGGGTGCGGGTTCGTTTGCCGCGGGCGCGGGGCTCGCGGGAACTCCCGTCTCTTTTTCTTCGCGCTGCTCTGTGCGGCGCTTTCTCTGCAACATTGCTCTCCTCCGCGCGCGTACGCGCGCCGACAAATACATTATACACGCCCGTGCGCGAATTGTCAAAAGGTTCTTTTGCCGAAACGAGAATTTTTTGCGGCCATCGCGCCAAACGTCGAGGGAAAGCGTTGCCTTTCTTTGCAAAATAGTGTATAATTGGAGGGACAACAAGGAGAAACGGGAAATGATCGACATCGCACTTCTTCGCAACGAGCCAGAACTCGTGCGCGAAAACATCCGTAAAAAATTTCAGGATCACAAACTTCCCCTCGTGGACGAGGCGCTCGCGCTCGACAGCCGCCGCCGCGCCCTGCAACAGGAGGGGGATACCCTTCGCGCCGCGCGCAACACCCTTTCCAAGCAGATCGGCGCGCTCATGAAGGAGAAGAAGACCGAGGAGGCGAACGCCGTCCGCGCGCAGGTCACCGCCAATGCCGACCGCCTTGCGGCCATCGAGGCGGAGACAAACGAGGTCTCGGAAAAACTCAAAGCCGTGATGATGCGCATTCCCAACATCATCTCCAAAGATTGCCCCATAGGCAGAGACGACAGCGAGAACGTCGAGCGCAAGCGCTTTTTGGAGCCCAAGGTGCCCGACTTCGAAATTCCCTACCACCTCGATATTTTGGAAAAACTTGCGGGCATCGACATCGACAGCGCCCGCCGCACGAGCGGGCAGGGCTTCTACTATTTGACGGGCGACGTCGCGCGGCTGCACTCCGCCGTCCTCGCTTACGCCCGCGATTTCATGATCAATAAGGGCTTCACCTACTGCATCCCGCCCTTCATGATCCGCTCGGATGTCGTCTCGGGCGTCATGTCCTTCGAGGAGATGGACGGCATGATGTACAAGATCGAGGGCGAAGATCTGTATCTCATCGGCACCTCCGAGCACTCCATGATCGGGCGCTTTATGGGGCAGACCCTCGACGAAAAGCAATTGCCTTTGACCCTCACGAGTTATTCCCCCTGCTTCCGCAAGGAGAAGGGCGCGCACGGCATCGAGGAGCGCGGCATCTACCGCATCCACCAGTTCGAGAAGCAGGAGATGATCGTCATCTGCAAGCCCGAGGAGAGCGAGAGTTGGTACGAGAAGATGTGGAACTACACCGTGGAACTCTTCGTCTCCATGGGCATTCCCGTGCGCCAACTCGAATGCTGCTCGGGGGATCTCGCCGACCTCAAATACCGCAGTTGCGATGTGGAGGCATGGTCTCCCCGCCAGAAGAAATATTTTGAAGTGGGGTCGTGCTCCAACCTCACCGATGCACAGGCGCGCCGCCTCAACATCCGCTACAAGACGGAGAAGGGCAGCGTCTATGCACACACCCTCAACAACACCGTCGTCGCGCCCCCGCGTATGCTCATCGCGTTCCTCGAGAACCACCTATTGGCCGACGGCAGCGTGGAGATCCCCGAAGTCCTCCGTCCCTACATGGGCGGGCAAAGCAAGATCGTAGTCAAGTGAAGCACGTTTTTTTCGATATCGAGTGCGCCTGCGTCTTTAAGAGCGTCGCCAAAATATGTGCCTTCGGGTACGTCGTCACCGACGAGAACTTCAATCTTCTCGTCCGCGAGGACATTCTCATGAACCCCAAGGGCAAGTTCCACCTCACCGACAGAAAGGGCGGCGAGGGCATCGTGCTTCCCTACGAGTACGAAGATTTCAAAAAATATCCGCCCTTCCCCGCCGCATACAGGCGCATCAAGGCGCTCCTCGAGGATAAGGACGCCGTCGTTTTAGGCCATGCCACCCTCAACGACGTCAACTACCTCAATTTGGAGACTAAGCGCTACAAACTCCCGTCCTTCCGTTTCGATTGGCACGATACGCAGTTCTTTTGGATGAACACCGAGAAGAAGTTCGGCCAGCAGTTGGGGCTGGGCGCCATGGCGGAGGCGCTCGGCGTGGAGTTCGTTCCCCACCGCGCCGTGGACGACGCCTACGCCACCATGCGCGTGTGCGAAGCGCTGTGCAAGCGCGAGGGCGTGAACCTTGCGGGGCTCATCGAAAAGTACCGCATCCGCGCGGGTCGCATCGACAACTATCAGATCCGCCAGCCCTATTCCATCGGGCTCAAAAATTTCATCGCCGAGCGGGAGGAACAGCGCGAGGCGCACCACCGCGCACACGAGCAGTTCTACCGCGTCGTCAACAAATATATGCACCGCCGCAAGAAGGGCGGCGCCCTCGAGGGCAAGACGTTCTGCTTTGCAAAGGACGTGGAGGACGACGTGGAGATCTCCGTGAAACTCGTGCAGGCCATCTTCGCCTCGGGCGGGAAATACACCTCCCACCCCGCGGAGTGCAACGTGTACATCGCGCGCGACGAGGGCGGGGTGCGCTACGAAAACGCCGTAGCGGGCGGCGCGGCGTTCGTCCCCTTGGATGAGTGCGTGGAGGCGCTCGGAACGGTATGAATTTGCCGCAGGCATTTTTGGATCGGATGAGAAAAAGGCTGGGAGAAAATTTCCCCGCCTTTTTGGCATCTTACGAAACTCCGCCCTATAAAGGCCTCCGCGTCAACACGCTGAAAATTTCCGCGGAGGAATTTGCCCGCCGCGCGCCCTTCCCCCTCGGGGAAAACGTCGGGGGCGACCCCGCCTGTTTTTACATCGGCGAGGAAAAGCCCGGCGCAGATCCCTACCACTTCGCGGGGCTCTATTACTTGCAGGAGCCCTCGGCGATGCAAGTGGGGAGCATGGCGGCGAAGTGCAAAAAGCAGCGTGTGCTCGACCTCTGCGCCGCGCCCGGCGGTAAGACGACGCATCTCGCCCAAGAGATGGCGGGGGAGGGGGTGCTCATCGCCAATGAAGTGAACTACGCCCGCGCGAAAATTCTCTCGCAGAACGTCGAGCGCATGGGCATAAAGAACTGCGCCGTAATAAGCGCCCCGCCCGAAAAACTCGCCGCGCGCTTTCCCGCCTACTTCGACCTTGTCCTCGTCGATGCCCCTTGCTCGGGCGAGGGGATGTTCAAAAAGGAGCAGAGCGCCATTCCCGAGTGGAGCGCGGAGAACGTAAAAATGTGCGCCGCGCGGCAGCGCGCCATTTTGGGCGACGCGGCAGGCACGGTCGCAGGCGGTGGGCATCTCGTCTACTCCACCTGCACGTTTTCCGAGGAGGAGGACGAGTGGCAAGTCGAAGATTTCCTCTCCCGCCACCCCGAATTTTCCCTCGTCGAGGCGCGTAAACTCTACCCCCACACCTTCCGCGGCGAAGGGCACTTCTGCGCTTTGCTCCAACGTAAAAACGGCGAAACGCTACCCCAAAAGCCCTTCCCCGTGCAAAAAAATACGCAAGCCGAGCGCGCCTTCCGTATCTTTGCCGAGGACTTCTTTGCGGAGCCCCCCGCAGGCGGCATCACGACCCTCGCGGACGGCAGAATGTACCTCGTGCCCGCGGGGATGCCCGACCTTTCGGGGGTGAGCGTCCTGCGCCTCGGCGTCGAACTCGGCACGTGGGACGGCAAACTTTTCAAGCCCGCCCACGCCCTTCTGATGGCGTTCGGCGAAAGGGCAAACCGCAAACTCGCCCTCACCCGCGAGGAGGCGAAAAAATACCTCCGCGGCGAGACGCTGCAAAGAGACTGCGCAAACGGTTGGTGCGCCGTGTGCGTGGAGGGGTTCCCCCTCGGGCTCGGCAAGAGCGTCGGCGGCACCGTCAAAAACCATCTCCCCAAGGGTCTCCGCCTCGTCAAAGAACAATAAAAATTCCGCCACAAAATCATTGTAAATTCTCGCCCCCGCGTTTTACGGGGCAATTTTTTTGCCGTGAAAGATGCGCGCTCTCCGCGTTTCAAGCGTGTCTGCCGTTCCGTGCGCCCGTCGGCACAGGGCGGGCGAAGTTCCTCCTCAACGAAGTCCGCCCACCAAACACTAAGGGGAGCGCCCCCCAAAAAAGAAAAAGGGAGCGCCCCCCAAAAAAAGATCCCCTCAAAAAAACAAATAAATCATCTCAATTAACAAAAAATAACCCATTCAAATAAATAAAAAAATAAAATAAAAAATAAACACCCCCAACCATAAAAAAGCAGCCTCCCGAATCGGGAGGCTGCCATCTGCTTATTCGTTGTAAGGATCGTTATCGTCCTTCGGCGTATCCTTGGTCGGAGCGGGCTCTTCTGCGCCCGACGCCTTCTTGTGCTTCTTGGCGGGTTTATCCTTCACCACCTTGATTTTGCCGCGCGTGTGCTTCTTATAGAGTTTGCGCACGATGATGGCGACGATGGCGAAGATGAGCACGATGGCGAGCAGGGAGGAGGAGAGGATGAGCCAGATGTTGGTGCCGCTCGAGTCGGTCGTATCTTCCTCCTCTTCTTCGGGCTCCTCATCCGTGTCGTACACGTGTTCGGCGACGGAAACTTCGGAGACGGAGTAGTCGAGGAACACCTCCGAGCCCATGACGCCCGTATCCGCATTCAACGTATCGAAGCGGAGCCATGCGATGCCCTCTTCATAGGAGGACTGCACGTAGTCGATCCACGGGCTTCCGATGTTATCCGTATCCTGCGACTTGTCATAGCGCACGTAGCGGTCGGAATCGTAGAAGGTGTAGGTCGAATACAGTGCATAGTTGCTGTTGAGTTTATCCTCGAGTTTCTTGGTCGGGTCGGCGGGGTCGGTGGCGCGGTTCTCTTCATTTTCGAGAAGGGCGCTCACGCGCTCGTCGCGGATGGCCTCGAAGTTCGAAGCGCTCGCGTTCTTGTAGCTGTCCACAAAGAGGTAGCCGTCTGCGGGGATGGTGCCGTACTGCGCGCCCTCCCTCGGATCGCCCGCCCAAACGGCGAGGCCGTACGTCTTGGCGTCACTGCCCGTGCGCACGTAGAAGCAAGCCTCCACCCACGTCGTCGCGGTCTTTGCGGCGCCTGTAATTTCAATGACGGAGGTGTAATTCGCAAAGGCGTCTGCGGCGGTATAGTCGTATCGCGCAATGTCTTTGGGCAGGTTCTCAACGGGTTGCGAGTAGGTGTAGTTGCCCGCCTTGCCGTCGCGGTAGGCGTAGTACTTCGTATCCGCATTGTCGTTCTCGTTGCGGTAGAACACGATCTGCGATTTCTCGCCGCCCGTCACAAGGTTGCCCTTGTCGTCGGTGTCAAAATTCCAGAGGTTGGCATAGTAGGTGCCGTTCGTCTCGCCCGCCTTGGTATACAGGCCGTTGTCCTGCAAGTAGTAGAGGATGTCCGTCTTCTTGTTGAATTCGTCCGCCGTCGGATCGCCCTTTACGATGTTGCCCTCGTCGTCGTACCAATAGGTGACGCCGGGCACGGAGGGGGCAAAACTGTTCGTGAGCCCCGTCTTGGGTTCGGAGAGGTCATAGAGGAAGACGTACGCGTGGAGCCCTGCGGAAACTTTGAGGCGGAGCGAAATGCGCTGCGAGGAGTTCGCGGAGATGGTGCTGCTGAACGTGCGGAGTGTGTACCCGTAGGCAGGCGCGGTTGCGTCCGCGCTCTTGTTGTAGATGACGAGGGGCTGCGTCGCCACGCGCGCCGTCCTTCTCGAATCGCCGAAGAGGCCGTCCCACCAATCGCCGCTCGTGCCTTTCAAAGTCTCCCCGAAATCGACGAGGGATTTAAGGCCGGTGCCGCTTTCTGCCGCGGCATACGTTGCTTTATATTCCTTGTTGAGAAGCCCCGTCACGATGTCGGCGGTCGCATTTTCTTCCTTGCTCGAGGAGACGCCGCGGAAGTTGGCGGGCGCGGAGAGTTCTTCCTTGATGTCAAACGAGTTGGCAACGTCGTCGAACTTCGTCGTGTCCTTTACGGTCTCGGTGAGCGAAACGCTCTTCGCGTAGGTGCCCGTCGAGGCGTAGTTCGCCTGCGTCTTGGAAAGTTCCATCGTCTGGAAGCCCGCAAACGCAGCATAGCCGTCCGCGTAGTCGCTCACCTTGGAGCCGACGATGGAGGTGGGGCCGTAGTTGAGTTCGAGGTGGAAGGTCTTTTCTTCCGTGTCCTCCGTCTCGTTCTTCACGATGAAGAAGCATTGCACCCAGCCGTTGTATATGTCCTTATTGTCCTTGTCGAGGTCAACGGTCGCAACCGTCGTCGAGTCGAACGCGGAGATGGTCGTCTTGTTCTCGCCCTCCACGAGGGTGATGGAGGCGCCCGTCTTGCCCGTTTGAATTTTGCTCGTCTTTACGAAGAAGGAGATGAGCTGATATCCGTCCTGTCCGAGGCTCATTTCGGGCAACGTTGCGGTGTACGCCGCGCCGTTGGTGGAGAGGAGCATGACAATGCCGACGTCGTTCTTCTCCGTTTTCTCGTCTCCGAAGGGGAACTTGTCCTCGAAGTCGTTTTCAAAGATGGTTTCAAGGTAACCGTTTCCCGCTACCATGTCTTCAAGTCCGCTGTACGTCGTCGCCGCGGCGATGCTCTGCTTCTTGGCCGCGATCGCGGCGGGGTCCTTGCTGTTGTCGGGCACGATGTCGTTGGAATCCTTGGTGAGCGATCCCTCCGTCTCCTTCGTGGTCGTGATCTGCGCGCCGCTTACGTCGAGTTCGGTAAAATCTTCGGCGGCGGCAAGGTCAAAGGCAAACCGGCGGTCGTAAGTGATGCTGGTGTCGGCGGCAAGTGCGGTCGCGTCCTTCGTGCGTCCCTTTGCATCGGAGTTGAGGGTGGCCGTCACTGCGGGGTCAAAGCCCGCCGTCGTCGCCTCGTAGTCGGTGGCGGTGATGGTCTTTGCCTCGATGTCGTCAAAGAAGGCATAGCCGTTCACGCCTTCGAGGCGGTTATCCGAGGAGGTGTTGCGCCCGAGCCCCAAAACGAGGCGGTAGGTCGTCGTCGCGTAGGTGTTGGCGCGGATGTACACCGTGTATTTTTCCCACGCGCTCTTGGTGTTGATGTTCTTGATGACGAACTGCGGGCTCGAACTGTTTCCGCCCACGGTGTTGGTGACGGCGATGTACGCGCCGCCGTCCTTTTCCACTTTCGTCTTTGTCGCGTCGTCGTCCTCGTAGTAGTGGGTGAGCTTGTCCGTGCGCACCCAAACGGAGACCTCGGCCGCCGTGCCGCCCTTCAAGGTGATGGTGGTGGAGGAAGTCGCATACGTCGCGGTGCCGAGTACGCTGTCGGAGTTCTCGTAGTTGTGGAGCATGAGAACGTGGGTATCGCCGTCCTTGACGCCTTCATGGAGATCGACGCCGCCCTGGAAGTCGTTGCTGAGGTCTTTCACGTCCTCGTAGTCCACGGAGTAGATGTCCGAGCCGCCCGTGCGGTATGCGTCGAAGAACGTCCTCTGCTCGGAGCCCGCTTCGAGTTCGCCGATCTGGGTGCTGAATTCGTCGAGGAATTTGAGGCGGTCGTAGGCAGTCACCGCTTCGTCGTTCCAGCGGTTGTACGCGTCGTCGATGCTCGTAAGTTCGCTTCCGGACTTGGCGATATAGTTCCACTCCTTGTCGGTGTCGATGATGCCCGACTTGGTATCGGAAGCGGGGGAGACGGTCGTGATCGTCCAGCTGTTGGGCGAGTGGATGAGGTTGCGGCGCGCCGCGAGGTCATCCTCCGTCATCTCCGAGAAGAATTCAAAATTGCCGTTCTTGATCGTCTGCGTATCGGTGGGCGTGGAAACGACGGGTTCCTCTTCTTCAGGGGTCTCGGTCTCCCCGCACGCGGCGAATACGCCGAGAGAGAGGGTTACGGAGAGGGCGACCGCAGTGACCGCGATGAAGCGCTTCCGTTTTCCTTTCGTGATGATTCTTGCCATAGACAGTTCCTTTTTGACGGGTCGCGCAACGGGGCGCGCACTCCGGGATTTTTGCAATACGACACTATTTTAATATAAATCGCATTTTGACGCAAGCATTTCCGCATGAAATCGCGCAAAAAACGGGAAATTTTTTTTGCTTTTACGCAAACTTTTCGTAAGCCCGCGCGAAAAGCGCGGCGGGAGGAAGGTGTGCGGGGGATGAGATGGCGGTATTTTGCGGGCGGCGGCGCCGTGGGGGCGGCGAACGGCCTCTTCGGCGGCGGAGGCGGGATGCTCGCCGTCCCCCTCTTGGAGCGCGCGGGGCTTGAAACGCGGCAGGCACACGCAACGGCGATCGCCGTCATTCTGCCCACGTCGCTTGCAAGCGGCATCGTGTACGCCGTCGGCGGCTTTGTGCCCGCCGCAGTGCTCGTCCCCGTCGCGCTCGGGGTGACCGTAGGCGGATTTTTGGGCGCCCGCCTTTTGCCCCGCCTCTCGGTGCGCGCCTTAAACATCCTCTTCGGCGTCCTCATGCTCGCCGCGGGCGTCAGGATGGCGCTGTGAGTTTCTACGTCTTCCTCCTCTGCGGCATCGCGGGCGGGCTCTTGGGAGGAATGGGCATGGGCGGCGGCACGGCGCTCATTCCTCTTTTGACCCTCTTTTGCGGTGTGGAACAGCGCGCGGCGCAAGGCATCAACCTTCTGTCCTTTCTGCCGATGTCGGCGGCGGCGCTCGCCGTCCACAGGCGGGAAGGCCTCCTCAAAGGGGAGGGCGCGGTCTCCTTCGCCCTGCCCGCGCTTATTTCCTCCTTCGCGTTCTCGCTGCTCGCGGCGCGCCTGCCCTCCGCGGTGCTCCGCACGGGCTTCGGCTGTTTTTTGATAATTCTTGGCACTTTTCGTTTGGGAAAGTCGTTTTTTGCGTTAAAAAATAACAAAAACGCAAAAACGCTGTGAAAATTTTCGCAAAACTAACAAAATATTTTGAAAAAGGGTATAGACAAACCCCAATTCATGTGTTAGAATAGGGGCAAGTTATAATAATAGGGAATTATCGTGTTCTACCGAACGGACGGGTATCCGTACACATTTCGTTAAGGACGTGACCGCATGGAAAAAATCGGTATCATCGATCTCGGCTCCAATTCTGCCCGCCTCGTGATCGTCGAACTGTTCGACGAAAATCACTTCATGGTCATCGATGAACTCAAAGAGAGCGTACGTCTCGGTCAAGATATGGATCGGGACGGGTTCTTAAAGCCTCAACGGGTCGCCGAGACCATCAAGGCGCTCAAAATGTTCAAAAAACTCTGCGACAGTTACGGCGCAGAGCGCATCATCGCGGTTGCGACCGCGGCGGTAAGGCGCGCCAAAAACCAGCGCTCCTTCCTCGATGAAATTCAGGCGAGTTGCGGCATCCGCGTCACCGTCCTCCCGCAGGAGGCGGAGGCGGCGCTCGTCTATCGCGGCGTCATCAATTCGATGGACGTCCCCAAGGGCATCATCTTGGAGATCGGCGGCGGCAGCACCAAGATAATTTATTACAACCGCCGCGCCGTCTTGCAGAACGTCACGCTGCCCTTCGGCGCCGTCACCCTCACCGACCTCTTCTCGGGCGACGGGCTCACCCCCAAGGAGCAGACCGAGCGCATCGAGGAATTCTTCACCGAGCAGTTCAAGAAGATCGAATGGCTCTCGGAGATCGAGCCCGATACGCAGATGATCGGCGTGGGCGGCTCCTTCCGCAACCTCTACAAGATCAACCGCATCGTGCGCAAATACCCCTTGAACACGGTGCACAACTACCAGTTCACCACCGAAGATTTCCGCTCCATCTACGAGATGGTGCGCGTTCTCGATGTGGAAAAGCGCAAGCGCATCCGCGGCCTCTCGCCCGCCCGGGCGGACATCATGCCCGCCGCGCTCGCCATCATCAAGTCGTTCACCGACTATTTGCACATCGAAAACTTCATCACGAGCGGTTGCGGCCTCAGAGAGGGCATCATGTTCAACACCGCCATCCCGCTCACCGTGGAGCGTCCCATCTCGGATGTTCTCTCCTACTCCCTCAACACCCTCGTAAAATATTACGGGTGCGATGAAAAACACGTCGAGCACGTCGTGCACCTGAGTATCCAACTCTTCAAACAACTGCGCGTCTTGCACAAATTCCCGCGCATCTATTTGAAAGTCCTCAAAATCGCGGCGAGTTTGCACGATTGCGGTGTCCGCGTCCGCTTCTATAACAACCAGAACCACAGCCGCTACATGATCCTCAACAGCGGCATCTACGGCGCCACGCACCGCGAGATCGTCCTCGCCGCCTTCGTTGCGGGGTGCCACAGGAAGGAGGATGTGAGCCCCGCCGACTGGGCGCGCTTTAAGGACATCGTCACCGACGAAGACCTCGATGTCGTCAAGAAACTCGGGGTGCTCCTCCGCATCGCGGAGTGTCTCGACAGGAGCGGGCAGGGCATGGTCACGGGCGTCAATTGCGACGTCTTGGGCGACTCCGTCATCATGAAGACGGAACTCGCCGGCGATGCCACCTTGGAACTTCGGCAGGCGTCGCTCGCGGGGGCGGACTTCAAGCGCTCCTTCCGCAAGAACCTCGAAATTCTGTAAGTGGAAAATCTCATCTTGGCGAGCAACTCCCCCCGCAGACGGGAACTGCTCGCAACGCTTGGATACAAATTCGACATCGTTCCCTCCCGCTTCGAAGAACGCGCGGAGGGGCTTTCTGCACGTGAGACCGCGCTCGCGTTTGCCCGCGGCAAGGCGCACGAGGTCTTCTCCCGCTACCCCGGGCACATCGTCCTCGGCGCCGATACCGTCGTCGCCCTCGAAGGCGAGATCTTCGGCAAACCCGCGGACGACGAGGACGCCAAGCGGATGCTTTCAAAGTTGAGCGGCAAGACGCACAGCGTCTTTACGGGCGTCTGCGTCTTATCGCCCAAGGGCACGAGGGAGTGCGTCGCCGAGACGCGCGTGGAATTTTTCCCGCTCGGCGAAGAGCTCATCGCCCGCTACATTGCAAGCGGGCTCCCCGCGGACAAGGCGGGGGCATACGGAATACAGGACGGGTTCCCGCTCGTCAAGGCGGTGGAGGGGAGTTATTCCAACGTCGTGGGGCTACCCGTGGAGGAAGTCGGCGCCATACTTTCGGCGCTCGGAGGAGAAAAATGCTGAAACTTGCCATCGATTTCGGAACTTCGGCAACCAAAATCTACAAACTCGGGAGCGGCATCGTGCTCGCCGAGCCGACGTGCGTCTCCGTGGCGCGCGAGACGGGAGAGATCCGCGCCTTCGGCAGCGATGCCAAGCGCCTCCTCGGCAAGACGGGGGAGTTCGGCGACGTCTTGTTCCCCGTGTACGAAGGGGAGATCGTCAATGAAGGGCAGGCGGCGGCGCTCCTCGAATATTTCCTGAAGAAGATCGTCGGGCGCAGCATCTCCATCGAGGCGCTCTTCTGCGTCCCCTGCGGTTGCAGTGAAGCCTCGCGCGAAAAATACTACCGCGTAGCGAAATCGGCGGGAGTCTCCCGCGTGTATTTCGCCGAAACGCCCTACCTTGCCGCCCTCGGGCACGACGTGCCCCTGTCGGAGAGCAACCCCGTGTTCGCCATCGACATCGGCGCCGGCAAGACGTCGCTCGCCACGTTCTCGTTGGAGGGCATCATCGCGGGGCTCACCATGAGCGTCGGCGGCAACAATATGGACATCCACATCATCGACCACATTGCCGAGACGTACAACCTCAAGATCGGGTCGCTCACCGCGGAGAAACTCAAAAACACGGTGGGGAGTCTCATCGAGCACGATAACCAGAGTATGCTCGTCAACGGCAGGGATATTTCCACGGGTCGCCCGCGCTCCGTCACCGTCTCCTCGGAGGACGTCCTCTTCCCCATCCGCGTGTATGTCGATAAAATTATCGAATACGCCGAGGTGCTCCTGAGGAAATTGCCCGCGGAGGTCTCCGCCGCGATGTGCAAGAACGGCATTTTCCTGACGGGCGGCGTCTGCAACATCGCGGGCTTTTCCGACTACGTCGCCGAACGTCTGCAGATGGAAGCGCACCTCCCCGCCGACGCGCAAATGGCGGTCATCCTCGGCGGCGGCAGAGCCATCGGCAACCGCACCCTCCGCGACCGCATCTGCATGGAATAACTCACAGCGTTTTGCTGTTTTTGAAGAAAACCGCCCCTTCGGGCGGTTTTCTTCATGCCGATTTTTTCTCACGCTCCTCATACCGAGCCGCCCCGCCCGTCCGCATAAGCGGACGGGCGGGGCGGCGAGAGTATCTTTTCTTTCTTCCTGCCGCCCCCGTAATTTTTACGGTTTTCGCAGTGTACCGTAAAATTTACGGTACACTGAAACCATGACGGTATTTCAACAGCGTTTGCGCGAATTGAGGGTGGAGCAGGGGCTTACGCAGGGCGCGCTCGCCGTGCTTTTGCGCACGACGGACGATAGCGTGTACTCGTGGGAAAAGGGCAGGAGCGAGCCATCGCTTTCCATGCTCACGGAGATCTGCCGCGTATTCCGCGTCTCCGCCGATTATCTCCTCGGCCTCGAAGATGAAAGCGGCGCTAAACTTTATTAAATTTCCGTGAAAAATCTCTTTTCTCTGCGGCTCTGCAAGCGATTGGAAGAGCGCATAGGGAGCGAGTGCGTGGGCGCTAGAACGAGCGGCGAGGATGAGAGCGAGCGTACGGGCGCCAGAACGAGCGGCGCGGATGAGAGCGAGTGCGTGGGCACGAGAACGAGTGACGAGGATGAGAGCGGGGGAGCGGGCAAACGAGCGGAAGAGGGCGTGGAGAGCAAGTAAACAAGCAGGTTTGCAAGCAAGTTAGCAAGCAAGAAAGTAAGTAAGTAAATAAGTAAGCAATCGAGTAAGCAAGTTAGCAAGCAGGTTTGTAAGTAAGTTAGTAAGTTAGCAAGCAGGTTTGCAAGTAAGCAAGTTAGTAAGTAATTTAGCAAGTAAGCTAGTTAGTTGGTAAGCAAAATACCCCCACCCATTTCTCTTTTTTTTGTTATTTCATATTTCAATTGTTATTTTATATTTTAATTTTTGAATTTTTTCTTTACACTTTTTTAACTTTTTATTTTTTCACGATGCGTCCCGATCCATATCTACCCGCAGTAGAATTTTATCATCGCCGCGGGACTGCGTTTGGGAGCGGCACGGCAGAAAGGCAAGAGCCCGTTGTGGGGAGCGGTGCGGTAGGAGATGAGCCTGCGTTCGGATGCGGCACGGTGCGGAGACATGGCGAGAGCGCAGTGCGAAATGGGTTACGGGGGCATGGAGAGGGACGCAGGGTTCGGGCAAGCGAGCACACAATAGACGCAATAGAGGCAGCATAGAGGACAATCGAGTAAGTTTTCCCATCGCCTCTTATATTCTTCACAACTATAGTTTTATTTTCTGTTTTTTCCTTCTCTCACATCCTTTTTCATCACTTTGTTTTTTGTAATTTATTCTTCTATTGATGCGCCCCGATCCATATCTACCCGCAGCAGAATTCCCCCGACCGCCCATTTTTCAGCCGTGCCACGTTTATTTTTCACAAAAATGTAAGATAAACCTTACGTTCATCTTTTAACGTAAACTTTATCTTACAATAGAGGCGTGAAAAATCTCTTTTCTCTGCGGCTCAGCGAGTTATTGAAGGAGGGCGGTATCTCCAAGCGCACACTTGCGGGGGCGATCGGCGTCTCGGCGATGAGTGTGTCCGATTGGTCGAACGGCAACGTGCAGCCGACGGCCGAAAACATCTACCTCATCGCGGAATATTTCCGCGTCTCCGCCGACTATCTCCTCGGGCTCGAGGATGAAAGCGGCGCCAAGCGCTATCGCTGACAAAATTTCAGTACGACCGATGAATTTTTTCAAGAAAATCGCCGAATGGGTGCGGAAATACGACGACGCCCACAATTTCACCTGCGATATTTGCGGCAGGGAGGTGTTCGCGGGCGAGCGCGTCTGCGCCAAGTGCCGCGAGGCGCTCCCTTGGAACAGCGGCGCAATTTGCCCCCTGTGCGGCAGAAGGGTGAAGGAGGCGGGCGTTTGCCTCGAGTGCAAGGAGCGCCCCCTCGAGGTGGAGAAGGCGCGTTCGGCGCTCCTCTATGAGGGCGAGGCCTCCCGCCTCATCGTTCGCTATAAGCGGGGCGATCAATATCTCTACCGCGCCGTCGCCGAACTCTGTTTATCGACAATAAAGTCGCAATTTCCCGAGGCGGAGGGGCTCGTCCCCGTGCCCATGACCGCCCGTGCCAAGAGAAGGCGCGGCTATAATCAGTCCCTCATTTTGTGCGAAGAACTCTCCCGCAAACTGTCCGTCCCCGTCGTTGATGCCGTCGAGAAACGCCGCGAGACGAAGTCGCAAAAATTTTTGGGCAGACGGGAGCGCGAGAGCAACCTCGAGGGCTGTTTTCACGTGGCCGACCGCGCGGCGGTCAAGGGCAAAACGCTACTCATCATCGACGATACTTTGACGACGGGCGCCACCGTGAGCGAACTTGCGCGCACCCTCAAAAGGGCGGGCGCCGGGCGGGTCTTCGCCTTCACCGCAACGAGTGTGGAGAACAAACACCCCTTCGGCAAAGAATAGCCACCGATCCCGTCTCTCAACTCTCAAACGCGCGTACGCTAATAAAATGTCATTCCGAGAATAAAATGTCATTTCGAGCGCAGTCGAGAAATCCCACCCTATTTCCTCATACCGCGCCCCGCCCCTTTCTCCCGCGTCATTCTGAGCCGCCGCCTTTCTTACGCGTCATTCTGAGCCGCAGCCCGCGCCCGCCCCCGCTTGTGCGGGGGCGGGCGCGGGCTGCGGCGAAGAATCCCGAACAACGAAGTCCGCCCCCCCAATCCGCCCCATCCATAACCCCACCCAAGCCAAGACGGGCAATTCGCCCGTCTTTTATAATTTGTACTTATACTTCTTATAAATAACAAATATATTCGCATAAACTTAAAGTATTTGACCGTTTTCGTGAATAAGTTTATACTGTTAAGGCACATCAAGTGAATTTATGCAGGAGAGCAGTATGTTGGAAGGTCAATTCCGCAACCCTTCGGGGTGTGCGATCTCGGGCGTCATCGACCGCAGCGGCTGCCGCATGAGCGGGGAGTGCATGATAAACTCCATCACCACCATGCACGATCGGAGCAACGGCCTCGGCGGTGGCTTTGCGGGCTACGGCATCTATCCCGAGTACAAGGATTATTACGCGTTTCATCTCTTTTACGACGGCGCCGCCTCCAAAAAGCAGACGGAGGATTTCATCGGCCAGCATTTCGATGTCGCCTTTCAGTCGGCGATCTCCACCCGCAAGACGGCGGGTGTCACCGATGCGCCCGTCATTTTCCGCTACTTCGTCCTGCCCGATTCCCGCAAACTCGAGACCCGCAAACTCGACGAAGAGGAATACGTCGTCCGCGCCGTCAACAAAATAAACACCGAGATCAAGGGCGCCTACGTCTTTTCCTGCGGCAAAAATATGGGAATTTTCAAGGGCGTGGGCTTTCCCGAGGACATCGGCAGGTTCTATCGCCTCGACGAATACGAGGGCTACGCGTGGACTTGCCACGGCAGGTATCCCACCAACACGCCGGGCTGGTGGGGCGGCGCGCACCCCTTCGGGCTCCTCGATTACTCCGTCGTGCACAACGGCGAGATCTCCAGTTACGATGCCAACCGCCGCTGGATCGAGATGTACGGCTACAAGTGCAACTTGCAGACGGATACCGAAGTCATCACCTACATCGTGGACTTCCTCCTCCGCAAGAAAAAACTCTCCCTCCAAGAGGTCGCCAAGGTCATCTCGGCGTCCTTCTGGACGACCATCGACAGCAAGCCCGAAGAGGACAGGGAGCAGGAGATCTTGCTCCGTAAAATGTTCCCGTCCCTCCTCATCAACGGGCCCTTCTCCATCATTTTCGGCTACACGGGCGGGCTCATGGCGCTCAACGACCGCCTCAAACTCCGCTCCATGGTCGTCGCCGAGCATGGCGACAAGGCGTATATCGCAAGTGAAGAATGCGCCATCCGCGCCATCGAGCCCGAACTCGACTACGTGCGCGCGCCCCGCGGCGGCGAGCCCGTCATCTTTGAACTGTATGGGGGTGTGAAATAATGCAACCGCTCTTTGTCTACCCCGAATATGAAATTGTCCGCGACAGGGAAAGTTGCATCGCCTGCCGCGTGTGCGAGCGTCAGTGCGCCAACGAGGCGCACCGCTACGACGAAGTCAACCGTAAGATGGTGTCCGACAGCACCAAGTGCGTCAACTGCCACCGCTGCGTCGCCCTGTGTCCCACCCACGCCCTCAAGATCAAAAAATCCGAGGATACCTACAAACTCAACGCCAATTGGACGGGCGACGCCCTCAACGAAATTTACCGTCAGGCGGGCACGGGCGGGGTGCTCCTCTCGTCCATGGGCAACCCCAAGCCCTACCCCGTCTATTGGGATAGGCTGCTCGTCAACGCCTCGCAGGTCACCAACCCCTCCATCGACCCCCTCCGCGAGCCCATGGAGACGACCGTCTACCTCGGCAGCAAGAATGCCGAGATCGTCCGCGACGAGAAGGGGCGCTTGAAGGATACCCTCGCCCCGCAACTCAAACTCAAAACGCCCATTCTCTTTTCGGCGATGAGTTACGGCTCCATCTCGTACAACGCCCACGCGAGCCTCGCCCGCGCCGCCGAGCAACTTGGAATTTATTACAACACGGGCGAAGGCGGTCTCCACCGCGACTTCTACAAGTACGGAAAGAACACCGTCGTGCAGGTCGCAAGCGGCAGGTTCGGCGTCCATCCCGAGTATCTGGAAGCGGCGGCGGCAATCGAGATCAAGATGGGGCAGGGGGCGAAGCCGGGCATCGGCGGGCACCTCCCGGGGGCAAAAATTACAGACGCCGTCTCCACCACCCGCATGATCCCCAAGGGGGTAGACGCCATCTCGCCCGCCCCGCACCACGATATCTATTCCATTGAGGACTTGCGCCAGCTCATCTTCTCGTTGAAGGAGGCAACGGCGTACAAAAAGCCCGTCATCGTGAAGATCGCGGCAGTGCACAACGTCGCCGCCATTGCGAGCGGCATCGCGCGGAGCGGGGCGGACATCATCGCCATCGACGGCTTCCGCGGCGGCACGGGGGCGGCGCCCACCCGCATCCGCGACAACGTGGGCATCCCCATCGAACTCGCCCTCGCGGCGGTCGATAGCCGTCTGCGCGAAGAGGGCATCCGCGATAACGTCAGCATCCTCGCGGCGGGCTCCATCCGTTCGAGTTCGGATCTCGTCAAGGCCATCGCCCTCGGCGCGGACGCCTGTTACATCGGCACGGCGGCGCTCGTCGCGCTCGGGTGCCACCTCTGCCGCAGTTGCCACACGGGCAAGTGCAATTGGGGAATTGCCACCCAGCGCCCCGAACTCGTCAAGCGCCTCAACCCAGAAATGGGCGTCGAGCGGCTCGTCAACCTCGTCACGGCGTGGACGCACGAGTTGCAGGAGATGATGGGCGGCATGGGTCTCAACTCCATCGAGGCACTCCGCGGCAACAGGCTCATGCTGCGCGGCGTGGGGCTCACCGAAAAGGAACTCGAAATTCTCGGCGTCAAACACGCGGGCGAGTGAGGAGGAAGCATGAAAGTCGTCTATGTCAACGAGGATTGGTGCCTCGGCTGCCACCTCTGTGAATACGAATGCGCGTTCGCCAATTCTGGCGATACCGACATGGTGCGCGCCCTAAAGGATAAGCAAATTTTCCCCCGCATCCGCGTCGAGGACGGGGCAAACGACGTTCACTTCGCCGTCAACTGCCGCCACTGCCGCGATGCCCTCTGCGTCAAGAGTTGCATCGCGGGGGCGCTCTCCAAGACGGAAGGCGGCGCCGTCGTCATCGACCGTGAGAAGTGCGTCGGGTGCTTCACCTGCGTCACCGTTTGCCCGTACGGGGCAATTATGCCCGATAGCGAGGGCAAGGCGGCGCAAAAGTGCGCATTATGCACGGATAATCTCATGGGCGAGCCGCAGTGCGTCAAGCATTGCCCCAACCGCGCCATCGTCTTTGAGGATAGGGGGTGAATATGCGCTACGTCATCATCGGAAATTCCACAGCCGCCACCTTCGCCATCGAGGGCATCCGCTCCGTCGATAAAGAGGGCGCCATCACCGTCATTTCTGCGGAAAACCGCCCCGCTTACGGCCGCCCGCTCATTTCCTATTATCTCTACGGAAAAATTCCCGCTGCGAAGATGGACTACCGCCCCGCGTCCTTCTACGGGGAGAACAAGGTGGAAGTCCTGCTCGGCGCCCGCGCGGAGAAGATCGACCCCGCGGCAAAAAAAGTAACGCTTGCGGACGGGCGGGAAATTTTCTACGATAAACTGCTCGTCGCCACGGGCTCGCGCCCCTTCACGCCGCCCGTCGAGGGGCTGGAAACCGTCCCGCAAAAATTCCACTTCATGACGATGGACGATGCCCTCGCCCTCGAAAAAGCCCTCACGCCGCAGTCGCGGGTGCTCGTGCTCGGCGCGGGGCTCATCGGGCTCAAATGCGTGGAGGGCATCCTGCACCGTTCGGGCGAAGTCACCGTCGTCGATCTCGCCCCCCGCATCTTGCCGAGTATCTTGGATGAAGAGGGCGCCGCGCTCGTCCAAAAACAATTGGAAGAGGAGGGCGTAAAATTCGCGTTAAACGACAGCGTTTTGCGGTTTTCGCAAAATTGCGCCCATTTAAAGAGCGGCAAGGAACTTCCCTTCGACGTCCTCGTCGTCGCCGTCGGCGTCCGCCCCAACGTAGAACTTGTAAAGGACGCGGGCGGGGAAGTCCGCCGCGGCATCGTCGTCAGCAATAGGCAGGAGACGAGCCTTCCCGATATTTACGCCGCGGGCGATAACTGCGAGAGTTTCGATACCTCGGCAAAGCAGAACAAGATCCTCGCCATCCTGCCCAACGCCGCCTTGCAGGGCGAGTGCGCGGGCAAGAACATGGCGGGCGGCAAGGGCTACTACTTGGGCGGCACCATGTTCAACGCCATCGGCTTTTTCGGCTCGCACATCGCAACGGCAGGCGTCTACGAGGGCGAAAGTTACACGGAGCGCACCGAGAACACCTACAAAAAACTCTTCTATCAGGATAACGTTTTGAAGGGTTTCATCCTCATCAACAACATCGAGCGCGCGGGCATCTACACCTCGCTCATCCGCGACGGCACCCCCCTCGACGCGGTAGATTTCAATTTATTGAAACACGCGCCCGGGCTCATGGCATTCGCGGGGAGCGTGAGAAGGGAGAAACTCGGCGAGAGGAGGGAGAGATGAAAATCGACGCAAACAATTTGGACTACCGCGCCCTCAATGAGATCGTGCGCTCCTCGGCGGACGCCGAAGTGGAGATCACGGGCTGCCTCGGGCAGCGGTATTTGGGCGCGGGGCTTGCGGGCAAGCATTTAAGTATTGAAGGTACCCCGGGCAACGCGCTCGCGGCGTACCTCGATGGGTGCGAGGTGGAAGTCCACGGCAACGCACAGGACGCCGTGGGCGATACCATGAACGCAGGCAGAGTGTGCATCTTCGGCAACGCGGGCGACGCCGTGGGCTACGCCATGCGCGGCGGCAAAATTTTCATCCGCGGCGACGCGGGCTACCGCGTCGGCATCCACATGAAGGCGTACAAGGATCACCGCCCCGTCATCGTCGTGGGCGGCGTCGTCGGCTCCTTTTTGGGCGAATATCAGGCGGGCGGCGTCATCGTCGTTCTCGATTTGAATAAAGACCCCATGGGCGTCGTCGGCAACTTCTGCGGCACGGGAATGCACGGCGGCGAAATGTACCTGCGGTGCGAGGAGGTTCCCCACCCCCTCCCCAAACAGGTCAAGGCGGAGCGCATCGCCCGCCTCGAAGACGAGGAAATTCTGCAAATTTTGCGGGAGTACGCCGCGGCGTTCTCCCTCCCTTTGGAGGAGATCCTCGCCTCTCCCTTCCTCAAACTCACCCCCAACACCGACGACCCCTACAAACAACTCTACACCAACAATTAGTTTTCCTTGCCTATAGCTGCCCCCTTTCTAAGGGGGCGGCTCCGCCGTAGGCGGTGGTGGGGGTTATCCTTCTGTGCGCACCCGCGCACAAATACGTCATGCCGCCCCGCCCCTTGCAGGGATACCGCGTCATTCTGCCCCGCGCGCACCATTGTCTACTAAGCGCGGCACGAGCGCGTAGCGCGAAGTAACCCCCTCGTGGAGGTGTCTATGCGCATGGGGAATCGCGTCATTCTGAACCCCCTTGTGGGGCGAAGAATCCCGAAAAACGCAGTCCGCCCCTCATACCGAGCCCCGCCGCCCGTCCGCAACAGCGGACGGGCGGCGGGGCGAGCGTATCTTAAAAAAATTTTTCCATTTTTCAAAAAAAGTTTGTCACATACCCGCCCGAACGCAAAAATTTTGCGGTACAATCATTATGGAAAGAGGAAAAAGAGACAAAAATCGGCGCGCGGCAAAAATGAAAGCCCTCCGCTGTGCCAAGCGCGGCAGACGCGCCGCGTCTGCCGCGCTTGGCTCAGCGGAGGGCTTTTTGGAAAAAATATTAAAACAAATTGAAAAATTTTTTTCGTTTGCGGCGCAATTTTTTCTCCGCCGCGGAGAAAAGCAAAGCAAAGCGCCAAAATATGCGTACCGTATTTTCCCCGTAAAATCGTTTGACAACGCCGCGGATTTTTTCTATAATGTCCTTACAAAGGCAATCAAGCGGAAGAGACGCGCCCAAAATTTTCCGTCCAGAGAGAAGAGCCCGCGGCTGAAAGGCTCTTCGGAAAGAGAGCGCGGTATTCCCCCGCGAGCCGCCCGCCGAAACGAACTTCAAGTGGAGCCGTATCCCGCGTTAAGGGGCAACGAGGCGCGCATTTTGCGCGCGAAGTAGGTGGTACCGCGAATTTTTCGCCCTATGCTGTGCATGGGGCTTTATTTTTTGGAGGAAGTATGGATCTGGAACAGGACGACATCGTAAAGGAGGCGGAAGCGGCGGCGTCGAGCGCCGAGGATAGCCGCGCGCTCTACGAGGTAAAAATGCAGTACCTCGGCAGGGCGGGCAAGGTGACCGCGCTCATGAAGCGCATGAAGGACATCGCGCAGGAGCACCGCCCCGCGTTCGGCAAGCAGGTGAACGCGCTCCGCGAAAAACTCGAAACGCTGTTTGCCTCCCTCGAAACGCTCGCAAAGGCGCGCGAGATGGCAAAAAAACTCGCGGCGGAAAATGTGGACGTCACCATGCCCGGGCGGCATTTCGCGCGCGGTGCGCTGCACCCCGTGACCATTGTGAGAAACCGCCTCATCGATATCTTCGCGGGCATGGGTTTCGAGGTGTTCGAGGGGCCCGAGATCGAGAATGATTACTACAACTTCACGGCGCTCAACACGCCCGCCGACCATCCCGCCCGCGATATGCAGGATACCTTCTACGTGCAGGGCGGGCTCCTCCGCACCCAGACGAGCGCGGGGCAAATTCGCCTCATGGAGAAGAAAAAGCCGCCCATCAAGATGCTCTCGCCGGGGCGCGTGTTCCGCTCGGACGACGACGCGACGCACTCGCCCATGTTCCACCAGATGGAGGGGCTCGTCGTGGATAGGGGCATCACGCTGTGCGATTTGCAGGGAATGCTCGACGAGTTCGTGAAGGCGATGTTCTCGGAGAATTCCAAGACGCGGCTTCGCCCTTCCTACTTCCCGTTCACCGAACCGTCGGTGGAAGTGGACGTGAGTTGCCACGCCTGCGGCGGCAAGGGGTGTTCTCTCTGCAAGGGTACGGGCTGGATCGAAGTTTTGGGCGCGGGCGTCGTCAACCGCCGCGTCCTCGAAAATTGCGGCGTCGATCCCGACGAGTACTCGGGCTTCGCCTTCGGCATGGGCATCGAGCGCATCGCCATGCTCAAGTACGGCATCAACAACATCAAACTGCTCACCGAAAACGACGTGCGCTTTTTGGAGCAGTTCAAGGACTGAAGGGGGGCGAATATGAAAGTACCGTTTTCTTGGCTCAAAGAATTTGTGGATATCGACATCACCGCCGAGCAGTTACAGGAAAAACTCTTCTCCTGCGGCTTCGAGGTGGAGGAACTCATCCCCCTCGGCAGGGACGTTGAAAATGTCGCCGTAGGGCGCATTCTCAAATGCGAGAAGCACCCCGATGCGGACAGGCTCACCGTCTGCGAAGTGGACTGCGGGGACAAGGGCAAAAAGCAGATCGTGACGGCGGCGACCAACGTGTTTGAAGGCGCGCTCGTGCCCGTCGCCCTCGACGGGGCGACCGTCCTTCACGAGGGCGGCATTCAGAAGATCAAAGCGGGGAAACTGCGCGGCGTTCTCTCGGAGGGGATGTTCTGCTCGGGCGAGGAACTCGGCATCACCGACGATTTCTACGACGGCGCGGAGGTGAACGGCATCCTCATCCTGAAGGAGGGGGACGCAGCCGAGGGCGCGGACATCCGCCCCGCCGTCGGCCTCGACGACTACATCTTCGACATCGCCGTCACCGCCAACCGCCCCGACTGCCAGAGCGTGTTCGGCATGGCGCGCGAGGTGGCCGCCATTTTGCAAAAGCCGCTGAAAGCGCCCGATTTTTCGCACGGCGCCGCAAAGACGAACGTGAAAATTCCCGTCGAGGTGCAGGAGCCCGCGCTCTGCCCGCGCTACATCGGGCACTACGTGAGCGGCGTGAAGGTGGGCACCTCGCCCCAATGGATGCGGCGGCGGCTCGCGCTCTGCGGCATCCGCGGCATCTCTGACATCGTGGACATCACCAACTACGTGCTCCTCGAACTCGGCCAGCCCATGCACGCGTTCGACCGAAACTTTTTGCACGGCGATAAAATTATCGTCCGCAGAGCCGAGGAGGGCGAAAAGATCGTCACCCTCGACGAGAAGGAGTTTTCGCTGCATCGAGAAAATTTGCTCATCTGCGACGCCGAGCGCCCCGTCGCGCTCGCGGGCGTCATGGGCGGGCTCAACAGCGAGATAAAGCCCGAGACGACGGAGGTCTTCTTCGAGGCGGCGAGTTTCGCGCGGGACAGCGTGAGAAAGACGGCGCGCGCCCTCGGCCAGCGCTCGGATTCCTCCGCCCGCTTCGAAAAGGGCGTGGAGCCCGTGTGGTCGCCCGCCCGCGGCATGGAGCGCGCCCTGCACCTTGTGGAGGAACTCGGTTGCGGCGTGGTGACGGCGTTCGGCGCGGACGTTGCCGCGGCGGCGCCCGTACAAAAAATTATCCGCACGACATACGCGAAACTCGACGCGGTGCTCGGCATCGAGGTGCCGCGCGAGACGACGCGCGCCATTTTGACCCGCCTCGGCTTTGCGGTGCGCGGCGAGGGCGACGCCCTCGAGGCCGCCGTGCCCCCGTGGCGGGACGATGTGGAGGGCTACCCCGACCTCGCCGAGGAGGTCATCCGCTCCTACGGCTACGAGCACATCGTGCCCACCTTTTTGAAGACGGCGGCGGTGACCCACGGCGGGCTCACTTCCGCCCAGAAGCGGGAACTCAAATTCAAGCAGACGCTCGCAAACGAGGGCTACTTCGAGGCCTGCAACTATTCCTTCTATTCGCCCAAGGACTTCGACCTGTTGCGCCTGCCCGCGGATGCGCCCGAGCGCAACGCCGTGAAAATCCTCAACCCCATCGGCGAGGACCTCTCCGTGATGCGCACCATCCTCGCGCCCTCCATGCTCGCCAACGTCGTGCGCAACGTGCGGCGCGGCAACGAGAACGGGCGGCTCTTCGAACTCGCCAACGTGTATGCGCCCGCCGTGGGGGACGAACTTCCCGCCGAGCACAAAAAAGCCGTGCTCGCGCTGTGGGGCGAGGGGGACTTCTTCGATTTGAAGGGCGCCATTGAGGCAATCGCCGAGGCGTTCTCATTGAAACTTTCCTATGCGCGCGTCGCGCTTCCCTTCCTGCACCCCGGCGTCTCCGCGAAAGTTATGATGGGAGAGAAGGAGGTGGGCTTCCTCGGGCAGTTGCACCCCGCCATCGCGGAGGAACTCGCCCTCGAGCGGAAGGTCTTCCTCGCCGAACTCGACTACGCCGCGCTTTCGCGCAAGTTCGCGGCGGAAATCGACTACAAGGGGCTGCCCAAGTTCCCCGACGCGCAGCGCGACCTCGCCGTCGTCGTCAAAGAGGAGACGACGTGCGCCGAAGTGGAGGCGTGTATCCTGCGCGCCTGCAAGGCGGCAAAGAGAGCCGAACTTTTCGACGTATACCGCGACCTGCGCCTCGGCGCGGGCAAGAAGAGCATGGCGTTCCGCATCACCTTCGCGGCGGGCGAAAAGCCGCTCGACGCCGACGCGCTCGACGGGTTCTTCAACAAGATCGTGGGCAACCTGAAACACAATCTCGGCGCGGAACTCAGATGACGCGCTTCGGCGCAAAATAAAGGCACGGATCACAGAAGAAAAACGGTGGGAGAGCCCGCCGTTTTTTTCGTAAAAATTTTGACAAAAACGTTTGACGGAAATCAAAAATCGGATTATACTTAAAATACGAAATCGGATTTTTGAGGCGACCATGGACGAAAGAACTTTTTTCTACGCACTCGGAAAACTCGTGTACCGGATCGACGGCGTGTACGAGCAATACGGCAAGCGCTGCCGCGTGGGCTCGCCCAATCTTCTTTGGATCCTCTACGCCCTGAACGACGGCGAGCGGCACAGCCAAAAGCAAATTTGCGAGGACTGGGCGATCCCCAGAAGCACGGCGAACACCATCGTGAAGGACTTGGAGAGCAAGAACTATGTGGCGCTCTCGCAGATCGAGGGGGAGCGGCGGGAGTTGCTCGTCTCATTGACCTCGCGCGGGAAGGAGTTTGCGGACGGAATTTTAGCCGACCTCTATGAGAGGGAGCGGGAAATTTACGCGGAGGTAGAGGAGCCCGAGGTACTTCTTTCCACCCTGCAAAATTTGGCGGCGAAGATGCAGAGGATCGCCGCAAAAGGAGATAAAGATGAGTAACATTTTGGTGGCGTATTTTTCGGCGGGCGGCACGACGGGAAGGACGGCGAAATTGCTCGCCAAAGCGGCGGGGGCGGAACTCTTCGAGATACAGCCCAAGGCGCCCTACACGGCGGCCGACCTCGACTGGACGAACAAGAAGAGCCGCTCCTCTTTGGAGATGAATGACCCCGCCTCCCGACCCGAAATCGAGAGCCGTATCGCGGACATGGGTGCCTTCGATACCGTATTTGTGGGCTTCCCCATCTGGTGGTACACCGCGCCGACCATTGTGAAGACCTTCCTCGAAAGTTACGACTTTGCGGGCAAGACCATTGTGCCCTTTGCGACGAGCGGCGGGAGCGGGCTCGGCAGGACGGCGGATGCGCTTCGCCCCTGCGCCCCCGACGCCGTGTGGAAAACGGGGAAAGTGCTGCGCGGCGAGACGGAGACTTCGCTCAAAAATTGGGTGGAGAGTTTGGGCGTATGAAGATCGTCGTCCTCTTGGGCAGCCCGCAAAAGCACGGTTCTTCCAACCTGCTCGCGGGGGAGTTTATAAGGGGCGCAAGGGAGGCGGGGCACGTTGTCTCCGTCATCGATACGGCGCGGGCGGATGTGCGCCCCTGTACGGGGTGCGTCCGCTGCGGATACGGCGGCCCCTGCGCGCAGAGGGACGGCATGGGCTCGGAAAATGGCGCGATGCGAGGCATCAAGGCGCAGATCTTGGGCGCGGATATGCTGGTGTTCGTCACGCCGCTCTACTACTACGGAATGACGGCGCAGTTAAAGACGGTCGTCGATCGCTTCTGCGCGTTCAACGGGGACATTCAAAGGAAGCACATGAAATCGGCGCTCATCGCCGTCGCGTGGAATTCGGACGGCTGGACGTTCGACGCGCTCACGGCGCATTACGGGACGCTCGTAAGGTATCTGAATTTTACGGACTGCGGCATGATTTTGGGGCGCGGCTGCGGGACGCCCGCGATGACGGCGCGCTCCCCCTTTATGGCGGAGGCGTATGCGCTCGGGAAAAGTCTCAAAAATGGATAAATCGGGAGGAGAACAAGATGTTGCAGAGTGAATTTTTCGGCAGGGAAGTGAAGAAACTCGGCTTCGGCCTCATGCGGCTGCCCAAGAAGGGCTTCCACACAGACATCGATGAGGTCAAGGAGATGGTAGACCTGTTTTTGGCGGCGGGCTTTACATACTTCGACACGGCGTTCGTGTACGGCACGAGCGAGGAGGACATCAAAAAGGCGCTCGTCGAGCGCTATCCGCGCGACAGGTATACGCTGACGACCAAACTCAACGCCTTTATGATGGCGGGCAGCGAGCAGGCGGCAAAAAGTCAATTCTATAAAAGTTTGGAACGCACGGGCGCGGGGTATTTCGACTTCTATCTTCTCCACGCGCTCATGGCGAACAACTACAAAAAGTACGACAACTACCACATTTGGGACTTTGTAAAGGAGCAGAAGGAGAAGGGGCTGGTTAGGCGCTTCGGCTTTTCCTACCACGCCGATCCCGTGCTGCTCGATAAGTTATTGACGGTGCACCCCGAAGTGGACTTTATCCAACTGCAAATCAACTACGCCGATTGGGAGAACCCGTCGGTCACCTCCCGCGGCAACTACGAGGTGGCGAGAAAGCACAATAAGCCCATTGTCATTATGGAACCTGTCAAGGGCGGCGCGCTCGCAAATCCGCCGAGGGGCGAACAAAAGTTGTTCAAAGAATATGCCCCCGACGCCTCCTTTGCGAGTTGGGCAATACGCTTTGCCGCTTCCCTCGACGGCGTGATGACCGTGCTCTCGGGAATGTCCAATACGGCGCAGATGAAGGATAACATCTCCTTTATGAAGGAGTTTACGCCGCTGAATGACGAGGAGCAGGAGATCGTCCGCAGGGCGCAGCGCATTTTGGGCAATTCGGCCGCCATTCCCTGCACCGCCTGCCACTACTGCGTGGGGGGATGCCCGCAAAAGATAGACATTCCCGCCATCTTTGCGGCGGCGAACAGGCACCTCGGCAACGGGCAGACGGCACAGGCGATCGAGGCATACAGGGCGGCGACGGAGCGCGGCGGGACGGCTTCCTCCTGCATCGGTTGCAGGCAGTGCGAGCGGGCTTGCCCCCAGCATTTGCCCATCACGAGGCACCTCAAAGAGTGCGCGGCGCTTTTGGAAAACAAGTAGAGAGACCATGAGAAAAAAAATTGGTTTTTATTTTGACGGCCGTGTTGCTGTGCCTTGCGTTTGCCCTCTCCGCCTGCGGCGGCAACGGGGGCATCGAGCACGGCGACGGAAGTTATCACACGGTGACATTCGACAGCCAAGGCGGAAGCACCGTCGAGAGCCAACAGGTGCCGGACGGCAACCCCGTGCGTGTGCCGCCCACGCCGACGAACGGCGAATTGCTGTTTCAAGGATGGTTTGTCTCCGCGGACGCGGACGCCGAGCAATGGAACTTTGACGTTGGCCGCGTGAACGGCGATATGACGCTTTTTGCGCATTGGGCGGCGGATACGTCCGAACCGACGTCAAGCATTACTTACGAAAAGACGGCGGACGGTGCGGGCTATACCGTCACGGGCGCGGGACAGGAGGCGAAGATCGTCATTCCCGCGACCCATGACAATTTGCCCGTCGTGGAGATCGGAGAGGGCGCGTTTGCCTATTCCAAGCATAAATCGGATATTCTTTCCGTCACCATCCCCGATTCGGTCACAAAAATCGGCCTGAACGCCTTCCACAACCAGGACGCGCTCGAAACCGTGAACATCGGCACGGGGAGCGGGCTGAGATCCATCGGAAGCAACGCCTTTTCGGGAAACAGCGCGCTGAAAGGGTTTTATCTTCCCGCGGGCGCGACGGCGCTCGGAGACGGGGTGTTCAACAACTGCGGCGCGCTCGATACGTTTACCGTCGCAAGCGGGAATACGGCGTATTCGGGCGAGGGGAACAATTTAATTGACCTTACGACGCACACGATCGTCCGCGGCACCAACCGCAGCGAAATTCCCGCGACCGTTACGAAAATCGGCGAGGCGGCCTTTCGCAGGGCGGACGGCATCACCGAACTTTATATTCCCCGCTCAATTACGGGCATCGAAAAATACGCCTTTGCGTACAGCACACTGACGACGATCGAATATGAGGGCAGCGAGGACGAGTGGAACAGTATTTCCAAAGGAACGATGTGGAACTTACGCTGCACGTTGGAGATGAAGTACAATGCCGTGCGCGGTGAGGCGGCGGTTCTCGTTGCGTACTTTTCGGCGACGGGGACGACGAGGGGCGTTGCGGAGAGTATCGCGGAGGCGACGGGCGGCGTTCTCTATGAGATCGTGCCAGAGGTTCCTTATACGGCGGATGACCTGAACTACGGCGACAGCACGACGCGCGCAACGCAGGAGCAACGCGACCCCTCCGCCCGCCCCCAAATCGACGGCGGCGTAGCGGATATGGGGGAGTACGATGTCATCTTTTTGGGCTATCCCATCTGGTGGGGGAAGGCGCCCAAGATCATCTACACCTTCCTCGAAAGTTATGAATTTGCGGGAAAGACGGTCGTACCTTTCTGCACCTCGGGTTCAAGCGGCATCGAGGGGAGTTTATCCGATTTGAAGGCGATTGCCTCCGGCGCGACATGGCTTGCGGGCAGGAGGATAGCGGGCGGTTCCGCGAGTGGCATTCAAGATTGGATCGACGGCTTGGGATATGGAAGGGCGTTTTGAGGCCTGCATCGCGGACATGGGTGCCGCGGATACGCCCGATGAAGGATAAAAAATCCATGAAAGGAGTTGCGGGATGAAAAAGAATATCGGCAATCAATTTGCGTTTTATCCTACGCCCGTCATCGTCGTGGGCGCTTTGGTGGACGGCAGACCCGACTTCACGCTGGTTGCGCATATCGGGATCGTGACCCACGACGCGGCGCTTATCAGCCTCAACAAATCGCACTATATCAACCGCGGCATCAAGCAAAGCGGGGCTCTCTCGGTAAACGTCGTCGATGAAAGTTGGCTGGAAAAAGCGGCCGTTGCGGGCGGCGTTTCGGGACGGAATGCGGATAAGTCTGCCCTCTTCGGCTACACGCCCGGCGGCATGGGCGCGCCGATCATCGACGAGGCAAAACTCTCCATGGAGTGCACGGTCGAGGACATCTACGAAAGGGGTGCGTTTGAAAATTTCATTGTAAAAGTCGTCAATACATTTGCCGAGGAGAGTATTTTGACGGACGGCGGTAAGCCCGACTATGAAAAATTCAAGCCGATTTTATTTGAGATGCCGGGCTACACATTTTTGAAAACAGGCGAGACGTTGGGCGAATGCAAATCTTTTATAAAAAACAATGGGAGGAATTGAGATGAAAAAAATTACGCAGGACGCGGGAAGGAAGGCGCTCGGGGAGTTTGCCCCCGAATTTGCACATTTTAACGACGATGTTCTCTTCGGAGAGAATTGGAACAACCCCGATCTCGACCACAAGACGCGGTGTATCATCACGGTCGTCGCGCTGATGGCATCGGGCGTGACCGACAGTTCCTTGAAGTACCATTTGGAGAACGCAAAGAGGGCGGGCGTAACGAGAAAGGAGATCGCCGCCGCCGTGACGCACGTCGGCTTCTACGCGGGTTGGCCCAAGGCGTGGGCGGTGTTCAACATGGCGAAGGAGGTCTGGGCGGAGAAGGCTACGGGAGCGGAGGCCGCCGAGGCGGCTTCGGGCGGCGATGCCGAAAGGGCGGCGCACGAGAGCGCGATGATCTTCCCCATCGGCGCGCCCAACGACGGCTTCAAGCAATATTTCAGCGGGAGGAGTTACCTTGCGCCCGTCTCCCGCGAGCAGGTGGGCATCTTCAATGTGACCTTCGAGCCCGGCTGCCGCAACAATTGGCACATCCATCACGCCGAAAAGGGCGGCGGGCAGATCCTCATCTGCGTCGCGGGGCGCGGGTGGTATCAGGCGTGGGGCGAGGACGCCGTGGAGATGAAGGCGGGGGACGTCGTCAACATCCCCGCGGGCGTCAAGCACTGGCACGGTGCCGCGCGGGACAGCTGGTTTTCCCACCTTGCCGTGGAAGTTCCCGGGGAGGGGAATTCCAACGAGTGGCTGGAGCCCGTCTCCCAAGCGCAGTACGACAAGTTGCCGTAAGGGGGCAAAAGATGGCGCTGACGGTGAATATTTACTACACGGGGACGGGCGGAAGCGCGAGGAAGTTCGCCGAGGAGATGCGGGCGAGCGGGCTCGTCGATCGGGTGCGCGCCGAGAAGGGGAATTTGCGCTATGAATATTTTCTCCCCATGGACGATGAGGAAACCGTTTTGCTCATCGACGTGTGGGAGAATGCGGAGGCGCTCGACCTTCACCATAAGAGCCCCATGATGAAGGAGATCGCCGCGCTCCGAGAGAAGTATCACCTCAAAATGCGGGTGCAGAAATTCGAGGAGCGGGCATGAAAAGGCGAAAATTTGCGGCGCTCTGTGTGCTTTTGGCTGCTGTCGTTTTGATTTTGTCGGCCTGCGGCGCCTCTGAGGTGCCACCCGAAACGCCCTCCGAAGCGCCGACCGTGGGGGCGGAGGAAATGTTTCTGACGATCGGAGAGCGCAAGATTTCCGTAAAACTCGAAAAAAATGCCGCGACCGCCGCCCTTGCCGAGATTTTGCGGGAGGGGGACATCACCTACACCGCGCACGACTACGGCGGGTTCGAAAAGGTGGGCGATTTGGGGCACACCCTCCCCCGCTCGGATACGCAACAGACAACGGGCGCGGGGGACGTGATCCTCTACTTGGGAAATCAAATTGTGCTGTTCTACGGGAGCAATTCGTGGAGTTACACCAAACTCGGGCGGATGCAGGGGCTTTCCGCGGCGGAAATACGGGAAATTTTGACGGCGGGCGAGGAGATTTCGGTCACGTTGAGCCTGCGATAGTACAAGGAGAATGCTATGAAAAAATTTGTGATTTCGGTCTTGGCGGTGATGTTTGCCGCTTTGCCGCTCTCGGCCTGCGGCGATGCGGACAGGGGGAAACTCGGGGAGAGCGACCCCGCGGAAGTGCTCATGGCGTACTTTTCGTGCACGGGGAATACCGAGAAAGTGGCGGGGTACATTGCCGACGTCACGGGCGGGGTTCTCTATGAGATCGAGCCGCAGGTGCCCTATACCGACGCCGATTTGAACTACAACACCGACTGCCGCGCCAATACCGAGCAGAACGACGCCGCCGCCCGCCCGCCGATCGACGGGACGGTGGAGGATATGGAGAAGTATAAGGTCGTCTACCTCGGCTACCCCATTTGGTGGGGACAGGCGCCCAAGATCATGTATACCTTCCTCGAAAGTTACGACTTTTCGGGCAAGACCATTGTGCCGTTCTGCACGTCGGGAAGTAGCGGCATCGGTTCGAGTGCGGAGAATATGCACGATTTGGCGGGTAGTGCGACGTGGCTTGCGGGCAAGCGGTTCCCCTCCTCCGCGACGCGCGGCGACGTTGAAAGTTGGGTGAACGGTTTGAAGGGGTGAGGGGGAAAAGCATAAAGCGCGCGGCTGCCGTTGGGCAGCCGCGCGCGGCTTTTATCGCTGTGTAAAATGTGGAGGCGAAGTCCGTTTTATACCGCTTCGGGGAGTTTCTTTTTCTTTTTGAGCTGGGCTTCGAGTTCGGTGCAGGCCTCCTCGAGTTCGACGGGCGTCTCGGAGACGTCTACGCCGTCCAAGATGTTTTGCAGGCGATACTCGGTGTTAAGATACTTAATCGTCTGGTAGCCGATGACTGTCGTCAGCGTCCCGTTGGCGAGACCCTGCACGGAGGAATCGACGACGGCGGCGATCGCCGAGCCCAAGATGGGAATGCCCTTGACCGCCGAGCCCATCGTCTGCACCACCGTCTGCCCGATGTTCATGCCGCCCAGCCCGTAGGCGACGAGGGAATTTTGCAGCACCCGCGAGAAAATTTTGGCGAGGCGCGCATCCGACGGGCGGAAGCCGTAGAGGAACACGATATCCTTCACGAGTTGCACGTTGATGAACGCGACGAGCACGGTATCCACCTTTGCCGTCTGCGAGATGGCGGAGTACGTCGCCGAGCGGAGCGAACTTTTGAAGATGAGATCCTTTGCCGACTTCTTCACGGAGCCCTTGTAGAGTTCGGTGAGCGTATTTTTGATGCCCTCCTCGTCGCCCGTCTTCATGGCGATGGCGAGCCTGCCCACGACCTCGGAATCGTACCAGCCCACGCCCTCCACCGAGGCGGTGAGGTCGATTATTTTATCCGCGATGTCGTGGCGGAGTTTGCGGTTGTGCCGCTGTGCCTCGCGCGCCGTGAAGCCGTTGACGTTGGTCACGAAGTACCCCGTGTGCAAAATTTTCACGAGGGGCACGATGTAAAAACAGATGAAGAGGATGAGGCACACGCCCGCCGCGGCATAGCCCGCGTATTCGTTGAATTCGTACACCTCCTTTGCGATGAAGAAGAGGCACACGAAGATGACGATGCCGACGAGCGTCGCCATGAGGCGCAGGAAAAATTTCGCCCCGCGCACGTTCTGGCGCTTGACGTACCGTTGTTCGTATTCGTAGATGGTGAGTTTGTTGCTCTCCGCCGCCGCGTTCTCTTTCTCCGCGACCTTTTGCAGTTCTTTCTTCTTTGCCATACCGACCTCCGCCCTGTGACGTATATTAAGGATACAACACATTTGGCGATTTGTAAATACTTTTCGGCGAATTTCCTGTATTTTCCGTGCCCCATACGGGTTGCAATGCGGCGGAAAATGTGGTATCATCTCGGTATGGACGAAGAGAAGAAGGCGCGGGAGAGAAGAGTAAAAGGTGCGGAAAAATGCGCAGGGATGAAAGAAGGAATCGTAGAGAGAAAAGAAGAAAGTGAATAGAGAAGAGGGCAGGGAAGAGAGCGCGGAGGAAGAGACGAAGGCGCGGGGGAAGGCGGAGCGAGAAGAAAAAAGGCGCGGGAGAAAGCATAGAGATAAAAGAAGCAGATAGAAAAGACGAAGGCGCGGGTGAAGGTACGGAGGAGAAAAGGGTGGAGAAGAAAGCGGAGAGAGAAGAGAAAAAGGTGCAGGAGAAAGTGAAAAGCGAAGAGAAGAAAGCGCAAAAGAAGTTGCAAAGCGAAGAGAAGAAGGCGCAGAAAAATGCGCGGCGCGAGGAGAAGCACAGGGCGCGGGTGGAAAGGCACGTCGCTATCTGCCCGCACTGCGGGAAAAATGTTCTCGACCACATGACGGTGTGCCCGTACTGCAAGAGCGCGCTCGTGCCGGCGGGGTACAAGCCCGTCGATCCCGAAAAGTACAGGAAGATAAAGATCGCCTGCTCTGTCATCGGCATTGCCGTTGCGATTGCCGTCGCCATCGTCATTTTCGTCGTGCTGCGGTAAACTTTCAAGGCGGTAGAATGGCGCTCTACTCTGAGTAGAGCGCCCGTTTTTTACGATAGAATGGGCAAAAAAAGAGTAGCGTGACGGCGGGAAGAAATAGGTTGCGTTCGGCGGGCGGCGTTGCTACAATGGGGGCACCGGAGGCAACCATGGAAAACATCATTGTAGACAGAAGGGGCACCCGTTCGCGCTACCCCGCCTACTATACTAAGGGGGAGGAGATCTTCAACGCCGTATCGCACATTGCGGGCGGCGGACTGGGCGTCGTGTTCACTGCAGTGCTTCTAGCGCTTGCGGACGGCACGGCGGCGACGGTAGCGGTGCTCCTGTACGGGTTCGGCGTCGTCACGCTGTACACGATGAGCGCTTTATATCACTTTCTGCCCACGGGCAGGGCGAAGGCGGTGTTCCGCATCTTCGACCACTGCACGATATTTTTGCTGATCGCGGGGACGTATTCGGTGTACTGCCTCGTGCCCCTCTACGGCACGACGGTGGGCTGGGCGGTACTCGGCGCGGAGTGGGGCATCGCGGCGGTGGGCATCACCATGAACGCCATCGCCATGAAAAATATCGTCGTGAAGAGCATCTCGATGGCGCTGTACTTTGTGGCGGGGTGGATGGCGATCGCCTTCCTCGTGCCGCTCTATCGCATCGTCTCGGCGGCGTGTTTTTGGCTGTTGCTTGCGGGCGGCATTGCCTATACGTCGGGCATCGTGTTCTTCGCCTTCGGGAAGAGGGTGAAATTTTTCCACAGCGTGTGGCACCTCTTCGTCATCCTCGGCACCGTGCTGCAATTTGCGAGCATTGTGCTTATGATCTGATTGAGTTGCGGGGGGCGATGGAAAAAGGGGTGAGCGCATCCGTCTCAAAAGTTTCGCTGTGCCTTATCGGGAAAAGTCCTGCTCGGATTTCGGGCGGGACTTTGCTTTTCGCCGCTTCAAAGTAAAATTCAGTTGAAATTCTATAAAAACAGTGGTATTCTATGCAAGAAAGATGAAATAGATCACGGGGCGGCCGGTGCGCCCGAAAGGCCGCATCACCTATAATACGCCGCTTGGAGGGTAAGCATGAAGTTGAAATATTTGGATTTGGTGGAACTTATCGTAGAGAAAGAGGAATATGCAAAGTACGGCGTACACAAGGGGATGTTCGGGGCAATCATGTCCGAGGAGAAGATAGGCGATAAATGGCAAGTAATTTTCTCGGAGTTTTTTACGGGAAAGGATATTGCGGACATTCTCGTCCATGAGGAGGACTTGCTCGTACACGATTTTGTTCCGCCGGTTAAATATCCTCCGAAAAGTTGACATTCCCATTCGGGCGGGATTTTCGGGCTTGATTTGGCTGCGGGGGTATGGTATAATTGCGGAAAAGAAAATTTTACGGAGAGACCTATGCAACACAAGGGCACGAAAGATTTGGAAACGGAGCGGCTGCTCCTCCGCAGGTGGAGGGAGAGCGACGCCGAGGAGGCGTTCGCGCATTGGATGAACGATCCCGACGTCACGAAATATCTCACCTGGACGCCGCACGGGGATATCGAATTGACGCGCGCCCTTCTCAAAATGTGGGAAGAGGAGAGCGGCGAGCCGCATATCTACCATTGGGCGATCGTCCTGAAAGAGGGGAACGTCCTCATCGGCGACATTGCCGTTCTGCGCGCGGACGAATTTCAGGAACGCGGCACGATCGGTTACTGCATGGGCAAGGCGTGGTGGGGGAAGGGCATCATGACCGAGGCGCTCTCCGAAGTTCTGCGCTATTGCTTTGAGGAAGTGGGATTTTTCCGCATCGACGGCGAACACGCGGCGGAAAATCTCGGCTCCTCCCGCGTCATGGAAAAGTGCGGGCTCGCCTATGAGGGGACGCGCAGAGAGTACTTCCGCTGCCCCACGACGGGCGAGCGCGTCGATATTGTGGAGCGCGGCATTCTGCGGGAAGAGTACTTCAAAAACAAAAAAGGATGAATGGGCGGCGAGATGGAACATAAGTTTTGCGGGGTGTATCTGAGCGGCACGGGGAACACGAAGTACTGCGTTTCCCGCCTCGTGAAATTGTTGGACGAAGGCGCGCCGTGCGTTGCCATCGAGGACATGGTAGCCCCCTCCGCCGTCGCGGCGCATGAGAATATTGTTCTCGGCTATCCCGTGCAGTATTCCAATGCACCCAAGATGGTGCGGGAGTTTATTCTTCAAAATAAGGAACTATGGCGGGGGAAGAACGTTTTGTGTCTCGCCACGATGGGGGCGTTCAGCGGCGACGGTGCGGGGTGTGCGGCGCGGCTCCTCAAAAAGTGCGGGGCGAAAATTTTGGGCGGCCTGCACCTCAAGATGCCCGACAGCGTGTGCGACAGCAAACTCTTGAAGAAGAGCAAGGAGGAGAAGCGCGATTTAATTCGCCGCGCCGAGGAGAAGATCGGGCGCGCTGCCGAGGGGATACAAAGTGGGAAATATCCGCGCGACGGGCTGGGGTTCTTCGCGCATATTGTCGGGCTCTTGGGGCAGCGGCTCTGGTTCTACGGCAAGACGAAAAATTACTGCGACAAACTGAAAATAGACGGGGCGCGGTGCGTGGGGTGCGGCGTGTGCGCGCGTCTCTGCCCGATGAAAAATCTGACGGTGGAAGAGAGCCTCGCCGTGCCGCACGGGAAGTGCACCATGTGCTACCGCTGTATTTCCGTGTGCCCGCAGAGGGCGGTGACCCTCGTGGGCAAAGAGGTCGTGGAGCAGTATCGGTTGGAAGAGTTTTTGGGGGAGTGAAGGCTCGACGGAAGATAGGAAAGATACACTCGTTGCCGCCCGCCGCGCTCTGCGCGGCGGGCGGCAACTCGGTATGAGGAAATAGATGTGAGGAAAAGTGGGGCTATGATATGACGTGGAGGCGGGGCATGGCGGGGGGAATGACGGAATTTTTCTTATTTTCCCAAAATTTCCGTCATACAAAAGCATTACGGGGTTGACAAGTCCGCGGAAAAATCTTATACTGAATTGAATTTATTTTTAGGATGGGGAAACGTACCAATGAGAATCGCAATGACCGGGACAAGCGGAAACATGGGCAGGGAAGCCCTCGCACAGACGATGGAACTTCCGAACGTCGTTTGCCGCGTTCTTCTTTCCCTCAAAAAGAAAAATAATAAACTCGCCAAGGCGCTCAAAAAACAGTACGGGGAGCGCATCGAGATCGTGCGCGGCACCATCGCCGACTCGAAGGCCTGCGAGGCGCTCGTGAAGGATGCCGACTACGTCGTGCACATGGCGGCGGTCATCCCGCCCCACTCGGATGCAAGTCCCTCCGCGAGCGAGGAGTGCAACCTTTTGGGCGCGGTCGCCCTCATCGACGCCGTCGCCGATTGCAAGCCGCAACCCAAGTACATCCACATCTCCACGGTCGCCCTTTACGGCAACCGCAACGAAAAACACCCCTTCGGCAGAGTGGGAGACCCGCTCCTCGTCAGCCCCTTCGACCACTACGCCATGCACAAGTTGTACGGCGAGCGGCATTGCCTCGACGCGGGGCTCAAAATGTGGGTCGTGCTCCGCCAGACTGCCATGCTTCACCCCAACATGATGCACGACAATATCTCGGACGGGCTCATGTTCCACACGGCGCTCAATGCGCCCCTCGAGTGGGTGTCCTCGCGCGACAGCGGCTACCTCATCAAGCGCATTTTAGAGCGCGACATGGCGGGGGAAGTGCCCTCGTTCTGGAAGAAAATTTACAACATCGGCTCGGGCTTCAAGGGCATGGAGACGGGCTACGATACCTTCAACGACGGGTTTGCCATCATCGGCGGCTCGGCGGAGAAATTCTTCAAGCCCAAATACCTCGCGGCGCGCAACTTCCACGGGCTGTGGTTCTATGACGGCGGCGAACTCGAAAAGCTTTTCCACTATCAGCGCGACGACGTGCACGAATATTGGAAGTGGATCGGAAGTCAGCACAAATTGTACAAACTCGGGAAGTTCGTGCCCAAGGGGCTTATCGACCTCTTCCTCTTCCGCAGGCTCCGCAACCATAAAAATTCGCCCTACCGCTGGGTGAAAAACGGCGACACGGCGCGCGTTACGGCGACGTTCGGCGGCATGGAGAAGGCGAGGGCGCTCCCCGGCAAGTGGGAGGGCGTGAAACTCATCGCCAAGGGCGACTTCGGCGACTACGACGAGATGCGGAAAGTGGAGAACGCCGTGCTCCTCGACCACGGCTACGACGAGAGCAAGCCGCAGGAGGAATGGGACATCGAGGATATGCGGCAGGCCGCGCAGTTCCGCGGCGGGGAAGTTGTCTCCGAGACGATGAAAAAGGGCGACGCGTACAAGAAACTCGTGTGGAAGTGCTGTGAAGGGCATGAGTTCGAGGCCAGCCCCTACACCGTGCTCCGCGGCGGGCATTGGTGCCCCGCTTGCTGCCAGCCCACGCCGTGGATGTTCGACAGGCTCGCAAAGAAGATGCCCTTCTACGCGCAGGTGTGGTACGATTCCCACGACCCCGAAGAGAATTATCTCTATGACTTCGACGAGGACGGCAACGCCACCGTATCGGAGGAAGAGAAGTGAGGGCGGCGTTTTTCGTGTTCTCGGGCACGGGCAACACGCGGCGGGTATGCGACCGCCTCGCGGAGGAACTCGAAGCCCGCGGACACGAGACGGAGACTTTCTCCATCCGCGCGGATAGCGAATATCCCGACCCGCGCGCGTATGACGTGGTGCTCATCGGCTTTCCCGTACACGCGTTCAACGCGCCGACGGCCGTTCTCAAATTCTTAAAGACATTCCCCAAGGCGGACAAGAAACACCCGCGCCCCGTGTACCTCGTGCGCACGTCGGGCGAGCCTTTGAGGATGAACGATGCCTCCGCCATTACGCCCCGCCGCATTTTGAAGCACAGGGGCTATACGGTGCGGGGCGAATACCGCTACGTGATGCCGTACAACATCATCTTCCGCCATTCGGATAAGATGGCGGCGCGGATGTGGCGGGCGGCGGAATTGCGCCTTCCCGCGGCGGCGGATGAAATTTCGGCGGGCGGCGGCAAACGCGAGGGCGTGAATATCTTCAAGCGGATGTTCACCTTTGTCTTGCGCATCGAACACACCGCCATGCCCTTTATCGGGCACCACTTCAAGGCGACGGACAAGTGCGTCGGGTGCGGCGCGTGTGCCAAAATTTGTCCGCAGGGCAACATCGAGATGGTGGACGGGAAACCCAAGTTCAAGCGCTCCTGCGTGGGGTGCATGGGGTGCGCGTTCTCCTGCCCCGAGGACGCCCTCAAAATTTCGCTCTTGAACGGCTGGCGCGTCAACGGCAAATACACCTTTGAAGGCGAGGCCGCCGAGGACGGCGAGGTGCAGCGCTATTGCAGGAAGTCGTACATCCGCTATTTCCACAACGCGGAGGACAGGGAAAGGGAGGCAAAATGAAACAAGCGCTCTTTGTGGATTGCTGTATCCGCGGGGATATTTCGAGAACGGCGCGCCTTTCACGCGCCTTTTTCCATGCGCTCGAGGGGTACCGTGTCGCGCGTGTGGATGTGGAGGCGCTGGGAATTGTTCCGCTCGGGCGGGAGACGCTGGAAGCGCGCAACACCATGACCGATGCGGGCGATTACGAGGCACCCATGTTCGACCTTGCCAAGCAGTTTGCGGCCGCGGACATGGTGGTCGTTGCCGCGCCGTTCTGGGACATGGGTATCCCCGCCAAACTCAAAACGTACTTCGAGCACGTGTCCGTCTCGGGCATCGCCTTCGACGGGGAGACGTGCATGGGGAAGTGCCGCGCAGAGCGCATGGTGTATCTCACGACGCGCGGGCTGGATATTCCCGACGGCGACGAGCAGGAGCAGGCGACGCCCTATTTGAAGGCGCTCTGCCGCTTTTTCGGCATTATGGAATTTCAGTCGGTCTCGTGCTACGGGCTGGACGTCATTTCTCCCGAAGAGGGGGAGGCGCGGCTCGCACGGGCAGAGGCCGCGGCGGGGGAACTCGCCAAAAGTTTGGAGGTTTGAGATGAAAAAAGTTTTGCTTGTAAACGGAAGCCCGCACGAGAAGGGGTGCACGTTCACCGCTTTGAATGAGGTGAAGCGGACGCTCGAAGAGGAGGGCGTGGAGGCGGAAATTCTGTGGCTCGGCACAAAACCCATTGCGGGGTGCATCGCCTGCCGCGCCTGCCGTAAGACGGGAAGATGTGCGTTCGGTGGCGACGCCGTCAACGAGACCATTGCGCGGCTTCCCGAATACGGCGCGATCGTGCTTGGTTCGCCCGTCTACTACGCCGCCCCGAGCGGACAGATCTGCGCGTTTGCCGACAGGCTCTTCTACGCGGGGAGCGGCTTTCAGGGCAAACTCGGCGCGGCGGTCGTCAGTTGCAGACGGGGCGGCGCGACGGCGGCCTTCGACAGGCTGAATAAGTACTTTACGATCAACAGTATGCCCGTCGTCTCCTCGCAGTATTGGAACCAGGTGCACGGCAACACGCCCGAGGAAGTCTTGGAGGACGGCGAGGGGTTGCAGACGATGCGGACGCTCGGGCGCAACATCGCGTGGCTTATGAAGTGCATCGAGGCGGGCGAGGAGAAGGGGATTTGCTTCCCGCCGTACGAGAGGCGCATCTCGACGAACTTTATCCGGTAACATGGCGGAAAGTGTCATCGGAAAACAGGTCACCGTTGTGATCGACAGACCGCTCGGAAGTGTTCACCCCAACCACAGCGACATCGTGTATCCCGTCAATTACGGCTATATCCAAGGGGTCATTGCGGCGGACGGTGAGGAGCAGGACGCATACCTTTTGGGCGTGGAGGTGCCCGTGCGCGAATTTTGCGGGCGGGTGATCGCCGTCATTCACTGTTTGAACGATGTGGAGGATAAGTGGGTCGTCGCACCCGAGGGCGCAGTGTTCACGCGCGAGGAGATCGCCGAAAAAGTGCGATTTCAGGAACAATACTTCGAGACGGAGATCCTTTTGTAAAACATCAACATATGGTACGCCGCCCGACCAAACGTCGGGCGGCGTACTATTATATCAAATTGTGCTTTGGGGCGCCGCTATGTTTGGGGCAGTTCGGACGGTTCCAATTTATCCTTGAACTGATCATAGGCCAAGCCCACAAAGTTGCCCAAATACTTGTGGATCTCGCCGCCGTCAAAGACGAAGTAGCCATCCTTGATGGCGTATTCATAATACGTGAATGTGTACTCCGCCTTGCCATCCTTCCAAAACGTGATGACCACCTTGCTCCAATAATTTTCCGTGTCGATCGTTCGGTACGTCTCTTCGCTGTACAGAATGCCGTCGATGGTTTGATGATAGACCTCGCTTATGATTTCCTTGTCGGACGAAGTCCCGAAGAAGTCCGTATCGACGTCGAGCGGCATCCGATCGGAATGCTTGGAGATATGGCGATATTCGAGCGAAATTTCATCGTAACTTTGGATATCCAAGTTCGGCTCGAACCGCGGCCAGCCGTCCATATCCCCGCCGCAGGCGCAAAGGATAAAGAGGAGCAACGGAAGCAGGAGACATAAAATTTTTTTTCTCATGAACACCTCCCGCGCCGAAAATTACCGAATATAGAGAACTTCCCGCAAGGCGGGGTCTCTTCTTGAGTTTATATTACCATATTTTTTGCAAATGTCAAGCACACGGCAGGCGGGATTTCGCCCTTATAAGCCCCATGATATCCACTGCGCCCGTTTTGGGGGAGGGGTAGCGGGTTTCGCACGGAATATCAAGATTTTTCCGCGCACGTCTGTTATAATGGGGGCATGGAGGGCGGTATGAAGAAAGTCGATATCGAGCGGGCAGTCGCCTATCTCGAGGAATATTTGGACGGGGAGATCGACTATGCCGAGGCGGCGCGGCGCGCCTATGCCTCGTGCTACCATTTTCAGCGCGTGTTCGGCATCGTGTGCGGCGTGACGGTGGGGGAGTATATCCGCCGTCGGAGGCTGACCTGTGCGGCGGAGGAACTCGCGAGCGGCGCAAAGGTGCTCGATACCGCCTTGAAATACGGGTATTCCTCCTCCGAGAGTTTTTCGCGCGCCTTTTTCGCCTTCCACGGCGCGTTGCCGTCCGAAGTGAAGCGCGGCCGTCCCGCAAAAAATTTTCCGCGTTTGCAAATTTCTCTTGATGAGGGAAAACCTGTGCCGCCGCCGAGAATGGAGATGCGCGCAGGCAAGGTTCTCGTCGGATACAAGCGGCGGTTTTGCGGTGTGCCGTACGGGGAAGAGCGCCTGCGGCAAGAGGACGCATTTTATTCTTCGACGCGCGGGAAGCAGTGGCTGCTGCTCGGCGCCGCCTGCGATAGGACGACGGAGTACGCGATCGTGACGAATGTCGGCGATGACGGGTATGATTATTACATCGCCTACGAACTCGACGAATGGACGCGGAAAGCGCTGTTCGATTTTTCCGTTACGGGAATGGAAATCGGCGGAATGGGGTTGGAAATCCTCGATTTGCCGCCGTGCAAGTGTGCCGTTTTCGCAACCGAGAAGGGGGCAGCGCCGATCGGGAAATATGCCGACCTGCGCAAGAGAATTGCCCTCGGCTGGTTGCCCGGAAGCGGCTTTCGGCTTGCGGACGCGCCCGAGGTCGTCGCCCTGCATTGGCGTACACGGGAGCGCGCGGAGCGATATATCGAACTTTGGCTTCCCATTGAGAAAGGGACATGACGGTTTGAAAATACGCCGCCCGACGATGAAATCGTCGGGCGGCGGCGGTTTATTCTTCCGATGGGCTTGTTTCTATTGCCTTTGCGGGTTCTTCGGAGGGCTCTTTCGTGGCGGGGGAAGATTCACTCGGCTTCGCCTCGGAATGAGGGGCGGGCTCCGTAGCGGGCGCGGGTTCTTCCCCGTCATCGCGCACGAATTCCACCTGTTGGTTCAGATTTTGCTCGTTGTTGCGAAACTCCCGCCGAAGATGGGGGCGTTCCAATAAAAAGGCGTCGGCCGCTTCCCACAGGGAGAAGGAGCCCACGATGGAGAGCACCTCAGTGAAGAAGGCGTTCCGCCCCGTGAGGGCGAGGAAGAGGTACACGGCGAGCACCGCCGCCCCGAAGAGCGCGAGAAGCAACATCTTGCGGAAGTTGGCGATGAGATCCCACGAGATGTCGAAGGATTTCATCGTGTAATGGCGGTGCATACACTCTTTGATCTCCTCCTGCTCCTCTTCGGAGAAATCCCCGTGCAGGCGGATGCGCAGGGGCACTTCCGCGGGAATGACGTTGGTCTGCGCCCCGATATAGTCGTAAATTTCGCCGCTCAAGTCCTTTTCTCCCTTCAAGGAGAGGGGGTCGTAAAGCGCTGTGCCGCCGAGGGCGACGTCCACCACCGCGTTGCCGTTCTCGTCGCGGATGCGCTCGATGTATTTGAGAAGTTCCTCTTTTTCCTGCTTTCTCGCCTTTCTGTTCATGATGCCCTCCAATGCGGTTTGTATTATATCACATCGCCGCAAGGTTTGCAACAGGGGGAGAAAAATGGGGGGCGCCTTCTGCGCCAAGACCCCCGAGGACTGACGTCCTCGGGGGTCTTGGCGCAGAAGGCGGGATTTGAACCCGCGCTACCTTTCACAGGTACTACTCCCTTAGCAGGGGAGCCCCTTGAGCCACTTGGGTACTTCTGCTCAAACCGCTGCATTGCGCATCTATGCCCCGCTGTGCGGAGTGCGCGCCCTTGCAAGCCCTATCAATATAGCATAAATTTCCCGCTTTGTCAAAGTATATTTTGCGGAATTGAAAAAAATTGCGAAAAATTCTCGCCCCGCCCTTGCGGTGAAAATGTAATTGTGCTAAAATGAAGGGGCAAAAGGGGACAATCATGAATATTTGGCACGACATCGACGAAAAACGCATCACGCCCAAGGCTTTCGAGGCACTCATTGAAATTCCCAAGGGGAGCAAGGCGAAGTACGAACTCGACAAGGAGACGGGCATCTTAAAACTCGACCGTGTGCTCTACACCTCCACGGTCTATCCCGCCAACTACGGGTTCATCCCGCGCACTTTTGCCGAGGACGGCGACCCTTTGGACGTGCTCGTTCTCACCAACGAGACCATCTATCCCATGACGCTCGTCTCGTGCTATCCCATCGGGGTCATCAAGATGGTGGACGGCGGCTCGCTCGACGAGAAGATCATCGCCATTCCCGCCAAAGATCCCAATTACAACGAATATTATGACATTCACGAACTGCCCAAACACATCTTCGACGAGATGAAGCACTTCTTTGAAGTGTACAAGTCCTTGGAGCACAAAAAGACGGCGGTCACCGAGATCGCCCACCGCGACGACGCCATCGAGATCATCGAAAAGTGCATCAAGGCGTACAGGGAGAAGTTCGGAAATTAGGGGGAACGCATGAAAATTTTGTTTTTCGGGGATTCCATCACGGAGTCGGGGAGAAATCTTCTCGACGAAAACGACCTCGGCGTGGGGTATGTGAAGATTGCGGCGGGCAAATTGCATTTGCTCTATCCCGACGCCGACCTTACGATCGTCAACCGCGGCGTGGGCGGGAATAAGACCGCCGATTTGTTGGCGCGCGTGGAGGAGGACGTGGTTGCCGAAAAGCCCGACGTTGTCTTTTTGCAGGTGGGCGTCAACGACGTGTGGTGCCGTTTTTCGCATGGCGAGGTGGTCTCGCCCGAGACCTTCCGCGCCAACTATACGGCGCTCGTGGAGAAAATTTCGGCGACGGGCGCCAAACTTTACTGCATTCTGCCCTTCGTTTTGAATATGGGCGACAAACAGCGGTTCCGCCCCTATCTCGATGCGTTCAACGCCGTCATCCGCAAGATCGCCGCGGAGAAAAATTTGCCCGTCATTCCCCTCGACGAGATTTTTACGGGCGTCACGCAGGACATCGACCCCGCGCAGTTCACGACGGACGGTGTACACCCCACCCACCGTGGTTGCCGCTACATCGCCGACCTCGTCATCAAGGAACTGAAAAAAGTTATCTGAAATGGTGAAACCGGCGCGCCGTTGCTTCCTCGGAAGCGGCGGCGCTCATTTTATAAAAATTGCAAAACGCTGCGAGTTTTCGAGGGCTTTCTTCGGCCTCGAAAGAGGAAGAAAGACTTGCGCGCGGGGGCTCTTTTGCGGTTGACATCCGTCCCCGTTCGGAGTAAAATAGAGGCATGGATATTGAACAATTTAAGGAAAAAATGCAACGGCAAATGTACATCGAGGCTGGCTCGGAGGCGCACCTGCATATGCACGAAATGTCGCAACGCGCGCTTGCGCTTACGGCGGAGATCAACGGAACGTATCACAAGCCCGAAGAGTTGAGACGGCTGTTTTTCGAACTCATCGGGCAGGAGGCGGACGAGACCTTCGGGCTCTTCCCGCCCTTTTACACCGATTACGGCAGGAATATCACGGTCGGAAAGCGCGTTTTTATCAACATGGGGTGCTGTTTTCAGGATCAGGGCGGCATTGCGATCGGCGACGACGTGCTCATCGGGCATCAGGTCGTCATTGCGACCCTAAACCATGATCCCGACCCCGCAAAGCGCGGCAACATGACGCCTGCGCCCGTGAAGATCGGAAGTAGAGTCTGGATCGGCTCACACGCCACAATTTTGCCCGGGGTGACGGTGGGGGAGGGCGCCGTCATCGCGGCGGGCGCGGTGGTGACGAAGGACGTCCCCGTAAACACCGTCGTCGCGGGTGTGCCCGCCAAAATTATCAAGAAAATCGGGGAATAAAATTCAAAAAACGGCAACGAAAGAGCCGCCTCTTCGGAGGCGGCTTTTCGCGTAAAACTCGCAGCGTTTTGCAATTTTTACGCCGCCTTGGTCAGTTTTACGGCGAGCACGGTCATATCGTCCTCGGCGCTTCCGTTGTAGCGGAGGAGCGCGGTCTTTAAGATCTCCTCTGCGAGCGACTGCGGGTTGAGCGGCTTCAATTTGCTCAAATATGCGCACAGTTCGGCGGAGGAGCCGAATGCCGTCGTCACGCCGTCGCTCATGAAGATGAGAAAGTCGTCCGCCTTCATCTCCACCTGCAACGTGGCGGGGTGCACCGCCTCGAGCATCCCGATGGGGAGGCTCTCGCCCTCGAGGACGCGCAGTTCCTCCCCCGAGAGCACGAACCCCGCGGGCGAGCCGATCTTGACGACGTCCGCCGCGCCCGTATCGAGGTTGACAGCGGCGAGGTCGAGGCAGGAGAAGGTCTCCTCGGAGGAGAAGGCGATGAGCTTATTCACCGTGCCGAGCACCGTCTCCGAGGGCATCTTCGCCTTGTAAAAACTCTCTAAAAGTGACAGCGTTTGATCGGAAACGTCGCGCGCGCCCTCGCCGCTGCCCATGCCGTCGGAGAGGGCGACGAGGAACCGCCGCTCGTCGATCTTGAGAATGGAATGGGTGTCCCCGCTCGCCTGCTCGCCCTTCTTGGGGCAGGAGGCGACGCCGAACGCGGCGTCGAAATTGGCCTTGCGCTTCAGAATAAAACAGGCGCGGTCGGGCGTCAGCGGAATTTTTTCCGAGAGGGCGAGGGGAACGCCCAGCGCGTCGCTCGCAATTTTCACCAAACGCACGGCATTTGTGCGGTTTTCGAGGGTCATGCTCGCCGTGAAGCGCGTATCGTCGCCATAGAGGAAGATCTCCGAACTCAAGATCCCCGCCGAAGCGAGGGCGTTGGAGAGGCGCGCTTCCTCGTCGGAAAAGGTGTATTCGCCGCTCTGTTCGAGGGCGATGTCGCGCAAAATTTCGCTGATGCCCCGCGCTTGGTCGGCGAGCAGCCGCTTTCCCTCGCGCGCCGCCTGTATCTCACAGGCATAGCGGCGATACTCGGCGAGTTGCTTGTTGAGCGCAAACAGGAGCCCCGCCGTGTTGTTGCACGTGGAGGAGAGTTCGGCGGGCAAATCGATGAGGTTGACGCGCCCCTTCGCCTTGCCCACGGCGATGAGTTTATCCATGCTCTCGGGGATGTGCGCTTCGCGGCACTTTCTGCGGTTGGGGCAGGAGGCGCACAGGCTCGCTATGAGTTTCTCGCGGATGCGCGCGCCCGCGTCGTCGGGAGCTTCCTCGGTGCGGAAGGCGCTCTCGATCTCGCGGAAGAGGGCGGAGATCTCGAAGAGTTGTTCGCCCACGGCGCGGCGGTTGCGGTTGATGGCGATGCGCGGCAGGGTGCGCTCCCGGTAGAAGAGAAGGGTGTGGCCGAGGCGGCGGAAGAGCCTGTCGGGCACACAGCAGACGGCGGCACACGGCAAAAAGACGGCAAGAAGGGTGAGGGAGATGGTCACGGCGGAGGAGGAAAACAGTCCGCCGAGGGATTCCGCACCCATAAATCCGACGAAGAGGGCGAGGGCGGAGGCGATGCGCCCGTACGGCAGGAAGAGGAGGGCAAGGCAGGCGAGTGCGCAGGAAACAGCGGCGGGGGCGGCGCTCAGCCTCGCCACGCAGAGGGGGAGGGAGAGCACGAGCGCGAAGGGCACGGCGGCGGCATTTTGGAAGAGGCATACGGCGAGAAATCCCGCAAGGGCGATGGCGGCGAGCAGGGGGAGCTCCCCCAAGGGGCGGCACAACCCCATACCCAAAAACAGCCACATGAGGGCGAGTTCGGCGATCTCTCCGCCGCCCAAACGGCACTTAAAGGCGCGGAAGAGAAGGGCGCGCAGGCCGCCTTCAAAGAGGAGGGAAAGCGCCGTAAACATCGCGCCAAGGAGCATCTTCTGCCAAAATGCGGCGAAGGGGAAGAGCGAATAGCCCGTGTGCGGGAACAAAAACAGGAAGGGGAGTTGGCCAAGCAGGGCGTAGACGGCGCGTTCCCACTTCATCTCCCGTCCGAAGCGGCGGTAGAGGGAGAACACGAGGAGCAAAAACGCCGCCTGCACCCCCGCGGAGAGCGAGGCCGCCGCCGAGAGCGCCGTGACGGACGCCGCGAGGTGCCACGCACAGCAGAGGAAGGGGTTGAGCCCGCAGCACAGCGCGGCGAAGGCGAGTGCGAAGGAGAGCGGCTCTCCCTGCGGGAGGGCGAGGTTCAAAAGCAACATGGCGGCAAGAAGCGCGAGGTATTTCGCCGCCGCCCCGTAGGAAATTTTTACGCGGGGAAGGGAGGGAAGTTTTACTTTCATGGGGCACCTACCGTTTTTTTGCCAATTATAGGAAAAACGCGGGAGCTAACGGGCGGGGAATGCGTCGTGAAATGTCGAAGAAGCGCCTTTTGCCCGCCGCGCCCATAGTTGCGCCCATAGCCGCGCCCGTCCATAGCCGTGCCGCCCATAACCGTCCATAGCCGCCCGCTATAGCCGCCCGAAGGCGCCCGCCGCCCGCTTGCCGCCGCCCATGCTCCAAACCGTCCGTAATGGGCGAAATTTCCAATTTTACCTATAATAGGGAAAGCGCCGCGCGTTTTCATGGCCGCAAGTGTGCGCAAAAAGCGCATAAATAAAAAATGTAATTATAAATTTATGCAGTCATTTTTGTATATATTAGCAAAAATAAGCGACCCTTAATATAGTGGAAAGATTTTTTTATAAATGTTCGCAAGATTTTTTGCAAAAACGCATGAAATCAGTTTGACGGATCGCGGGTGATATGATACAATTCTTACTGCATTCTTTTGAAGTTGTATTGGAGGAAAAGAGAATGAAAAAGAAAAAATTGTTGAAGGGATTGCTTGTTTCGGCGTTTGCGGTATGCCTTACGCTTGGGTTTGCCGCCTGCGGAGACTTGCTTTCCAAGAAAGAGGATCCCGAGACACCCGAAGGCGAAGAGCCCACGAAGTACGACATTACGTACAGTGCAGGCGTCGGCACCGGCACGGCGGTCAAAAAGGGCAGTTATGCTGCGGATGCAACATTTACGGTTGCGACTGCGGACGAATTCAACTTCACATACACAAACAACGGGGCTGATTATTACATTACGAAGTGGAATGACGGCGAAAAGGACGTAGAGTTCGGCTCCACGTATACGATGCCTGCCCACAACGTGACCCTTACGGCGCAATGGGAGCCCGTACCTACGACTTTCAGCGTGACCTATAAAGCCGGCGTAGGCGAAGGTGACGATGAGATCGGCGGCACCTATGCGGAGGCGGCGAAATTTGCGGTTGCCGCTCCCAACGAATTCGGGTACACCTATTCCGTTGGCAATGTCGATTATTACATTTCCGGTTGGAGCGACGGTACAACCGTTACCCCCATCGGCTCTGAATACACGATGCCCGATCACGACGTGACCCTTACGGCGCAGTGGGAAGTGGATGACCGCGACGAGGTCTACGTCACCTATTACGATTATGACGGCACGACCGTGGTTTACGAGGAAACGCTCCATGAGGGCGATGCCTCCCTGTATACCGCGGCTCCCGATGCTACCGAGTTCCCCTATACTGGAAATTATTCCGCGTTTGAGGGATGGGATAAGAGCGCGTTCACGGCGCATTACGTCACGGAAGATAAGTCCGTGTACGGCAAGTGGCAATATACGCAGAGCGACGATAGCTATTTTACCTTTACCGCTATCGACGATAATGCGGCGTACACCGTTTCCCTCAACCCGGATGCGGGCGAAATCGAGGGGGGGGGTGCTCTTTATCTGCCCATCATTCACGAAGGGAAGCCCGTGGAGGGCATCACGGCGGGAACCAATGCCGAAACCGCGGCGTTCGGCGGGCTGAATGCGGCAACCGTCGTCATTCCCGATACCTACGACGCGATCGCCGCCTATGCGTTTGCGAATAACGAACACATTACCGCTGTGCAAATCGGCAAAACGGGCGGCACGCGCGCACAGGGCAAGAAGTTGGATATCGCTGACCATGCGTTCTACACCATGTCCCTTCTCACCACGTTCAATTCCGCGACGGAGGGCGCTATCGTAATTCCCGCCACCACGACTTCCATCGGCGACTACGCATTCTCGCAAGTAAAAGCGACGTCGTTTGCGGCGGAAGCGAACAGCGCACTCGAAACGATCGGGCAACAGGCGTTCGCCGGCGCAACGGCGGCTTCCAAATACGGCACGATAACCACGATCTCCATTCCCGATAGCGTAACGGAGATCAAAACGAAAGCGTTTGCTTACAACCCCATTTCTTCGCTCACTTTCGGAACGTGCGAAGGCGTCCTTACGGTCGGCGAGAGCGCATTCGACGGCTCTACTGCCGCAGACGGTTTTAACACGGCGACGACGCTTACGCTTCCCGCAGATATCAATATCGGCAAGGCCGCGTTCAAAAATTGGAGAGCATTGACGACGCTCACGTTCCGCACGGCTCCCGATGCGGCGACCTCGTCGTTTACGGTAGGGGAGAGCGCGTTTGAAAACGCGTACGTGCTCACGTCTCTCGCCATTCCGAACGGCGCAACTGCGATCGGCAAGAAGGCGTTCGTAAATGCAAAGGAACTCACGTCCCTCACCATTCCCGCAACCGTTCAGACGATCAACGAAAGTGCGTTTGATACCGCGGAAAAACTTTTGACGCTCACTCTTCCCGAAGGCGTAACGACCATCGGCAAGAAGGCGTTCTATGCGACGCGCGCGCTCACCTCGGTCACCATTCCCACGACCGTAACTTCCATCGCGGATGAAGCGTTCAACGGCTCGCACAATCTTGCCTCGGTCACGTTTACGCCGGGCGGTTCCACGGGGCTTACCATCGGGAAACAAGCGTTTGCCGCAACTTCCGTGGTTGGTATTTCCAGCAAGGTCGAAGATAAACTCACAAGCTTCGAGTTCCCTGCGCGCACCACGTCCATCGGTTCAGGCGTGTTCTTCAAGCGTGAATTTTTGAGTTCGATCACCTTTGCGGAGCCCGCAGAGGGCGAGCCTACGCTTGATTTGACATTTGCGGCCGGGGCGCTTTCCAGCTTAGTAAGTGGGACCGGCTCCCATGACACCTCGACGAACACCCCCAGTAGCTATGTGCACCCGGTCATTCCCGTTACAAGCCTCGTCATTCCCGCGCGCACCACGTCCATCGGTGTAAAGGCGTTTGCAGGGCTCTTCGAACTCACTTCCCTCGTGTTCGAGGATGGCATCAGGGCGACGGAGATCCCGGATTATACGGTATGGGGGAGCTACAAACTGCAGACGCTCACCATTCCCGAAGGGATCCAAACGATCAAACAATATGCGTTTGGACTTCCCAATGGTGCGCCCGACGGTACCAGCAACGATCATGTGCCGACCTATAAGTATAAAAAACTTACTCCTATCGAGGGCGGCACGGGCTATCAGTCCGAGGATGCCACGATGGACAACGCCTACAATACTACATTGAAGACGCTCGTGATCCCCTCCACGGTAAAGACGATCGGGATATATAATTTCGACAACCTCGTGGCTTTGGAAGAACTCCGCTTTGCCGACCTCGGGGAGGACGCCGCGTCCGGCGGCGCGCAGATGGATATCGGCGCTTCATGCTTTGGTATCAATATGGTGAATGGGACGATCGATGCAACGGTAAAAGCAAAACTTGCGGAGTTGTCGGTTTATATCGGTTCAAGCGTTAAGAAGATCCAAAACAACTTTGGTAACCATACCAAGTTAAAGTCGCTCACCTTCAGCGATAAGAGCGGATTGACGGAAGTTGGAACCAAAGTATTCGGATACTGCACCGATCCCACGATCACGACCGTGGAACTCCCCGCGTCGCTCACCACAATCGGCGACAACTCGTTTATAGGACTTTCGAGCCTCACGTCCTACACCGTTGCGAGCGGCAGCGCGAATTTCGAGGCAGAGGAGGGTGTGCTCTATACGAAGGCCGCCGAGCCGGCCGCACAGCGGACCATCGTGCGCTATCCCGGGAGCAAGGCCGAAGCCACATTTGATTTGCATGACGCCATCGTCGGCAAGTTTGGGTTTGCCGGGAACGCGAGCATCCAAACGCTGAATATCGGCGAGAACGTCACGCTGGACGACTCGGCGTTCAAGTTGGCTTCGGGACTCAAGACGCTCAATATCAACAACCAACCCACCTATGCTTCGGGCGCCAAGTACTTCTTCGCCGAGTGCTACAACCTTGAAACCGTCACCATCGCTTCGGGCGTCACCACGTTGGGCGCCTATATGTTCCAGATGTCCGCCCATCCCGGTGGTACTGACGATCAGTCGATTGACGCGCAGACGGCGTTCACCACCATCAACGGACTTGAAAATATCACCACGTATGCCGAGCGCGCGTTCTATCATTGTAGCAACCTGAACTTCGGCACCAATTTCAAGCTCAATGACGCTGTTACCGAATTGCCGCAATATGTTTTTGACTATTGCAAGAACTTGACGAAAATCGACCTGAATAACGCGACTACGATCGCGAATTACGCTTTCGCTTATACGGGGCTCACCGAGATAGATCTCACGGACGTGACGTCGATCGGGACTTTCGCGTTCCAAGCCACCGCGTTGACAAGCGTCACTTGGCCTGATGCGATTGGTACAATTCCCAACTCTTGCTTTGCGAATTGCGCTTCTCTTACGAAGCTGATTATCCCCAGCGAGACGTTAGTGAATCTCAATAACGTAAACGCGTTGAACAATACGCCCTTGAAGACGGCGGGTAGCAGTGCGCGCATTGTCGTTCCCGATAGTCTTGTGACGCAATACAAGGCGGCGACCAACTGGAGCACTACGCCCATCAAAGATTTTATCGTGGGCAGCACCGAATACACTATTACCTTTGCGAAGGCGGACGATCTGAAGGGCGCCGCTTCGGCCACGATCCCCGAAAAGGCCGCAACGGATTATAAGTATGCGACCTATACGCTTCCCGCAGCGAATGAGACGGGCATCGATGAAAATTACTACCTCGCGTGGATAATCGGCGAAGAGGAATATCTGCCCGGCGCGACCATCACCCTTGACGGCGCAGAGACGTCGCTCACCGCAACGCTCACCGCCGTGAAATATGCCACCGTCACCTTCTCTTGGGGCGAAGGCGTGACGGACGCAGTCGGAAATCCTCCGGAATCCCTCAAGGTCAAGCACGGCACGATCGCCGATCCCAATACCTTGCCTCAGCGCCCGGGCTATGCCTTCGTCGGCTGGAAGAAGCGGGGCGCAGAAGGCCTCTGGAACTTTGAAACGGACGTTGTTGACGGAGATATCACCCTCGACGTCGTCTGGGGCAAAGAGATCGACGTCACCTTCTCTTGGGGCGACGGCGTGACGGACGTCACGGGCAAACTTCCGGAAGCGACGAAGGGTTATCAGGGTCTTGTAGTGGCCGACCCCGACGTGACGCCTACCCGCGAAGATTATGTGTTCAAGGGTTGGAAGAAGAGCGGCGCCGCAGATACCGAACTGTGGAACTTTGATGAAGATACTATCCCGCTCGACGCACAGAACATCCAGTTCGTCGCCGTTTGGGAAGCGGACGAAGAGGCGTAACTCCTCCCCCCAACTCCATAAACAGTTTTCCATTCCCTGTACGCGTACGCGCGTGCAGGGATAGAGCTGTTTTATAAGACCGTTCACTTTATTATCATAGTGCGGCCACAAAAATCTACACAGGCGCAAAAACCGACTGTATCATGAAAAAATTTCTCGTTACAATGCTGTCCGTTCTCTGCTCCGTTTGCCTGCTTTTCGGCATTACGGCTTGCAGGGGGCAGAAATATACTGTCACGCTCGACCCCAACTTCGAGGGCGGCTCGGCGGTGACGCGCGAAGCGGATGCGGGTTCCTCCCTTGAAGAGCCCGAGGCTCCCTTTGTGCGCGAGGGGAAAGTTTTCGACTTTTGGAGTCTCGACGCGGCGGGCACACGGCGCGCGCAGTTTCCCATCAAAGTGGACGGCGACCTCACGCTCTACGCCTGTTGGCGCGATGCGGCGAAATTTACGCTGACTTTTTCGATCGGCGGTGCGACGGCGGGGACGGCTCCCCAAGCCATCGTGGCGGCGGAGGGCGAGACCGTCACTCTGCCCACGGGCGAGGGCATCGGGCGCGACTTGCACGTGCTCGGCGGCTGGCAGGATGCAAATGGCGTGAAATACGACCTCGGCGCAAGTTATACCGTCACGGGCGACGCCGCATTTACCGCGGTTTGGGAGCGCGCCGTTACCGTGCGCTTCGAGGCCAACGGCGGCACGGGCACGACCCCCGAAGATATGCTTGTCGCGGAGGGGGCGTCCTTTACCTTCCCGGCGGCGGGCGGGCTCTCCAAGGCGGGCTACACCTTTGACGGCTGGCTCGACGCGCAAAATACGCTGCACCCCGCGGGCTCTTCCGCCGAGGCGCCCTCGGCGACCACCGCCGTTTATAGGGCGGCTTGGCACGGCGCCTACGTGATTTCTTTCGATGCCGAGGTGACGAGCCTTCAATCGCCCCTCACGGATCGCACAGGCACCTCGCTTACGACGGGCGACCGCATTTCTCTCCCCGAAGCCGTGCCCGTGGAGGACATGGAATTTACCGGCTGGAGATATAACGGCGAAACTTACGGCAAGAACACCCGCTTTACGGTGGGATATGAGGACATCGAATTTGAGGCGGTTTACGTCGAACGCGGCGTAAATATCGAGTACCGCGATGCCGACCGCTCGCTCATCCGCAGTGTGTTCTATAAGGCCAAGGAAACGCCCGCCGCCCCTGCGGGCATCTATCCCACGGCTCTCTCCGAGTTTACGGGTTGGGTCGATGCGCAGGGCGAGCCCGTCGATCTTGCCACTATCGAGCAAGATACCGCGGTCTATGCGAACTATTCCGTGCGCTTTGCCGACGCCTCGCTGTTCACCTATACGGCTTCGGGCGGCGGCTACTACATCAGTGGCAAGAGCGGCTCCTATCCGCCCGCAGATTCGATGAATTTGCCCGCGGCATATCAAGGCAAGCCTATCTACGGAATAGCCGACGGGGGTACGCTCAGCGGACTTTTCGTGGGTGAGACCTATCTCCACAATGTGCGCATTCCGTCGAACTGGACGAAGATCGGCGCGTATGCGTTTTATAATTCGTCCATAACATCAGTTGAATTTGCCCAAAATTGCAAACTTGCCACCATCGGCAACTCTGCATTTTCGCGCAGCAAACTCACGAGCATTGCCGTTCCCGATAGCGTGACGACGGTCGGCACGAGCGTGTTCGACACCTGCGAACAGCTGCAAACGGCGACGTTCGGCCAAAACAGCGGCATTACGAAGTTCTCCGACGGCACGGAAAACGAGCGGAGCAGCATCTTTGCCAACTGTACTGCGCTCGAAAACGTGACGCTTCCAGGACACCTCGAAGTCATCGGGCTCATGGCGTTCCAATACTGCCCCATCGTGACGATCACGTTCCCCGCGAGTATGCGCATCGTCGGGCAGTCCGCGTTCAACTATTGCGATAAATTGCAGACGGTCGTCATTCCCGACGATTGTGCGCTCGAAGAGATCCAGCGGGCGGGCTTCGGATGGTGCAAGAAATTGCAGAGCATCAAACTCCCCGAAACGGTGAGATCCATTGCCTACAACGCCTTCACCACGTGTGAAGTGATGGAGAGCATCACCTTCGGCAACGTCACGGAGATCGGCGAAACGGCGTTCTTCCGCTGCAATGCACTCAAGCGCGTCAATTCGACGGAGGACGGCACGTTCAATCTTCCCGCCTCTCTGCGCGAAATCGGCGTCGGCGCATTTGCGCAGTGCTCGGAAATGAAGCAGGTAAACTTTGCCGCAGGAAGCGAACTCAAAACGGTGGGTATGTATGCCTTTGCGGCAAACCTGTATCACGACGCCGACCACTATCCCGAGGGCATCACGAAGGGCGATTATAACTACGATTCCGCACCCATGAGTTTGGAGAGCATCGAATTCCCCGCAGGTGTGGAAGAAATCGGCAAATATGTACTGTATAATACATTTTCTCTGAAAACGCTCAACGTCGCCGCAGGCAATACGCATTACACGGCGGACGGGCGCGGGCTCTACGAGAACGCAACGCACAAGCTCATCGCGTTTGCGCTCGGCTCCGAAGAGGCTGCCTATACGATGGCTGCGGACTGCGTGGCGATGGATGAATATGTGCTCTCGGGCGATATGCGCGAAGCGCAGGTTTACGGCACCCCCAAGGTAAAGGAATTCACGCTTTCGCAGGGGCTCACGGTTGTGCCCTATACCGCGTTTCTGTGCCATGCGGAACTCACCACGGTCGTGATCCCCGCCGGCAGTAAACTTACGGAGATCGGCGAAGCGGCATTTGCGAACTGCATCAAACTTGCGTCTTTCAACTTTGAAGCGGCGACCGAGCTGAAAACCATCGGCGTTGAGGCCTTTGAAGACGTCGCAATCACTGCGATCTCCCTGCCCGCCACTTTGCAGGAGATCGGCAATTACGCATTCTACAAGGCGGACATCGTAACGGTGAATTTCGCGGCGGAAAGCGCTTTGCAGACGATCGGCATCGGCGCATTCATGGGCAACGACCACATAAAAGAAGTGGGTTCGAATGAATTCATCGGCTCCAAGCTCACCGCGTTTACCCTTCCCAAGAATGTGGAGTCCGTGGGCACGTTGGCGTTTGCCTACACCTCAAGCCTCGAAACGTTCACGTTCGAAGAGGGTTCGAAACTCAAGGGGTTTGCAAACAATATGTTCCAGTGGTCGGGTGTGCAGAACATCGTAAATATTCCCGAAACGCTCACGGCGATCGGGGAATCGGCGTTTGCCCGCACCTCGCGTCTCACGGCGTTCACCATGAATACTGTGGGCAGCATCGGCCTGTACGCGTTCAGCAATTCCGCGATCCAAACGGTCACGTTGGATGGAACGTATGAAACGCTCACGGTGCGCACGTTTGATACTTGCAGGAGCCTTACCTCCGTCACCCTCGGCAGGAACATGAAGAAAGTTGATAACTATGCGTTCATCGACTGCTCGGGCTTGCAGGATATTACGCTCCCCGAATCGTGTACGGCCATCGGCGCTTGCGCGTTCCGCAACTGCACATCGCTCAAGAGCATCACATTGCCGGCGCAGGGCGTCGTTGCAACGGAGACGAACGCGTTCACCCATGTGATCAACGAACAAACGACGGAGAATCTCGCCTTGGAAAAGGTGTATGTCCCCGCCTCGCAGGTAGAACATTATAAGTATGATTCCGGTTGGATCGCATTCAAAGACATCATCGAAGCGATCCCCGCGTAGTAAACGTTCCTTTTTTGGAGAAAAAGGAGGTAACGAAAAACAATGAAAAAGTCGATCGGTAGCATTATTCTTGCAATCGCCATGCTCATATCGGGCACGGTGCTGCTTGCGGCTTGCGGTTTATTTTCAAAGAATGCAGAGAACGACCCCGCTTCCCAAACGTATACCGTGTCGTTTTATGACGGCACGACGTTAAAGGAAGAAAAGACGGTGGAAGCGGGCAAGACCGTAACGCCTCCCTCCATGGAAGATACCAATTCACAGCACTTTGTGGGTTGGCTCATCAACGGAGAAGAGGGAAATTACTTCACCGAGGAAACGGTCGTGCAGTCGGATATGAAGGTATATGCATTGTGGATGCGGTTTGTCACCGTTTCGTTCGATTTGAACGGAGGCGAAGGCACGGCAAACAGCATCGCTACGTATGCCGGCGCAGAGATCACGCTGCCCTCGGGCGAAGATTTTGTGTTCGGCGACAGAGGGCTTTATGCTTGGTCGGACGGCGACAGGGAATACGCCCCGGGAGCGACCTATTCGGTCGGCGGAGCCGACATCGTCCTTTCCGCCGTATGGGGAACGCGCTACACTGCGACGTTTGACCTCGGCGACGGCACGGGCACCGCGCCCGCGCAGATGGTCTCTACGCGCTCCATCATCCTGCCCGATGCGACGGGCTTTTCCAAGGCGGGTTACACCTTTGACGGGTGGATGCTGAACGGCAAGGTATATAAAAGCGGCGCGACCTATCCTTTGAACGGAAACGTTTCGTTTACGGCGGTCTTTGCGGGCGCATATAAACTGACGTTAAATAAGAATGACGGCACGGATGCGGAGGTCGTTACGCGCAACACGGGCGACACATATGTGCTTCCCACGCCCACGCGTACGGGCTGGAAATTCTTGAATTGGAAACAGGGCGAACAGACGATCGCCGCAGGCACGACATTTACGTTCGGCTATGCCGACGTCACGCTCGAGGCGGAGTGGTCGGACGAGGTCACCGTTTCTTACAAGGATTGGGATAAATATACGTTTACCACGCAATCGATCAAGAACGGCACCGCACTTCCCGCACCCGGCGGCGAATTCGGGCTCACGGATGTGGCAGAGTTTACGGGATGGAAAGATGCCGACGGCAACGAATATACGGTCGGCACGACGCCCATTACTTCCGACGTCGTCCTGTACGCACAATATACACAAAATAACTACACGACTTATACGGTCAACGATTTCAGTTTTACCGCCACAAACAACGGGCAGGCGTATCTCATCGAGGAAGTGCGGCAGAGTTTCCTCGGGGCAAAGACCGAGCTCTACTTCCCCGCCACCTTCCGCGGCAAGCCCGTCATCGGCACGATAGACAGTTCCGATGAAGGCGCGACCTTCCACAACTTCTTAAAGGGAACGGCGGACGCCACCTATACGAGTTCGGCGAACAGCCTTCACAAGGTGGTCATACCCTCCACGTGGACGGTCATCGGCAACAGCACCTTCACAAACTGCCGTGCCCTCACCGAGGTTGTGATCAACGGCCCGATCGAGAGGATCGGCGAATGGGGATTCTATTATTGTTATAGCCTCACTGGATTCACCATTCCCACGACGTTGCGCGAAATGAGTTCCAATTCCTTCTCCGCTTGCGCAAAACTTGAGAATTTTGCTATTGCCGAGGGTGGAAATTCCAACTTCTCCGTAGAAGACGGCGTCCTGTTCAACGCGGATAAGACGGAACTTTTGTGCTATAATTTCGGCAACGAGAGAACGTCCTATGAGGTTCCCGCATCCGTGCAAACGATCGCTTCCCTCGCCTTCGATCACCGCGGCAACTACTATCGCCCGGAGACGACGTCGTCGGCGCCGAACGGAGGGTATCACCTCACGGGCGCCATCACCTTTGCGGCGGGGAGCGCGCTCAAAACGGTCTGCACTTATGCGTTCGGCTATACGCATTGCACCATCTCGTTGCCCGCTTCGCTCCGCACGGTGAAAGCCTACGCGTTCAATTATGCCGAAAAGGCCGTAACGTTCGAGGAGGGCATCACCGAACTCGCCGCGGAGGCGTTCCGCGCCTACAAGGGGAATTCCATTGCCCTGCCCTCCACCCTGAAAACGATAGGGGAGAGTTGTTTTCGCGGTGCATTCAGCCTTGAAAGCGTTACCTTCCCGAAGGGCTGCAATGTAACCGACATCGGGGCGTACGCGTTCACCGCTTCCAACAAGCTCGAAAAGTATCCCTTCAACGAGGCCTCCAAGCTCAAAACCATCGGCGAATATGCGTTCTCTTCCCCCGATTCGGGCGGAACGATGGGGTTGACGGGAGACGTGGAATTCCCCGCTACCCTCGTTAGCATCGGAGATTACGCATTTTCGAGGAACCCCGGCATCAAGTCGGTCAAATTCGCGGGCGGAAACGCACTGAAAACGATCGGCACCGGTGCGTTCGGCGAGTGCACGTCGCTTGCAAAGGTGGAGTTTGTTTCGGTCACGCAATTCTATGAAGACGTTGCACCGCGGTGCTTCTACCTTTGCGAGGCTTTGGCGTCGGTCAAACTTCCCGCGGGCATCAAGCGCATCGGCGTACAGGCGTTTGCGGGGACGGAAACCAGGCCCAACAAGGCGTTGACGACCGTTGAGATCCCCTCCACGTGTACTCTGATCGCAGGCAACGCATTTGAAAGCAACACGAAATTGCAGTCGGTCACCTTCCAAGCGGGGGGCTCGGCCGACTTGGAGATCGGCGCCGCGTTTAATAATTGCACCGCGCTTGAAACGTTCGAGATCCCCGCGCGGACAAAGGCGATCTCGGTTCGGGTGTTCGAGCAGGTGACCACCCTGCAAGTCACTTCGCAGAGCGATCTGTATCCTGCCTTTGAGGGATCTTTGTATGGGATCTCCGCGGGCACGGAGAGCACACAGGAGAAAACATTGTTGTATGCCTATGTTGATCCCGCGACCCACATTCTGAATGTGGCGGAGGGTACAACGAGGATCGCCGCATACGCCTGTGCTTACAATGAAAACCTCGTAACGCTCAATTTGCCTCAAACGCTTACCTATATCGGTGCACGGGCATTCACGTATGCACTCAATTTGGAAACGGTAACGCAGGCCGAGGGCGGGGCAGTCAAAACCATCGATGATTATGCGTTCGCCGGGAGTGCCGCAGCGGGCGGCCCCTCGATGAAAGTCCGGGAATTCCCGTTCCGCGAAGGGCTCGAAGAGATCGGCACCGGTGCGTTCGAGAACAATTCCGGGCTTACGGAAGTCAACATTCCCGCGTCCTATCATATCACCTTTACCACAAAGGAGAACATCCTGACGGGAGAGATCGACGAGATGAACACGGGCGGATATGCGTTCTCCAACTGCGCGGCGCTTCAGAAGATCACGTTTGCGGAAGGTTGCAAAGTGAAGGAACTTCCCGTCGCGTTTGCGAATTGGTGCCCCAATCTTACGACGGTGGTATTCGGCGAGAATTCGGAACTCGAACGGCTGAAAGGCATTGCGTTTATGAGTTGTCCCAAGCTGAACACGGTTGTTCTCCCGATGGCGCGCGTCGTAGATGTTCTTAACAACGTGTTCACCTCCGGAGACGACAGTAAGCCGCTCTCCATCACGGTTTACGTCGCCGATTCGTTGGTGGGCTCCTATCAGGTGAACGAAAATTGGAAGACCAATCTTTCCAAGTGCCGTCCCACGTTCCTGCCCTATACGCAGTACAAGGAGCAGATGGCCGAGTAAAAAATGGGAAACAAACAACAAGCTATAAGGAGAAAGGGAAACAAATCATGTTGAAATCATTGAAAAACGTTCTCATATTGTGTTTCGTTGCGGTATTCGGAACGTTTATCGTCTTGGAGGCGCTCGGCTTCAACGAGAGGAGCGAAACAGGAGGAGGAAGTTCTTCCGCCTCGGCTTCCGATGCGGAGACGGCGGAGCGCATTACCTCCCTTGACGACAGGCCTCTCAGCGAGTCCATCGACATTGCCAACGAGCCTCACGCGGAGGATGTCGTCAGTGTGCTCGTGAGTACGCAGAGCGAACCGCTTTTGGATATCGCAAACGAGCGCGGCATTTCGCTCGCCGAACTCCACAGCGGCTTCGACGGTGCAAAACTGTACGCCGACCGCACAGCGGAGATCGCGCGCGCAATCATTTCGCTCTCGGGCATCGTGCTTGAAACGAGTTATCGCTACACGGGCGTATTCAACGGCTTTGCGGCGAAGGTACGCTACGGGGACATCGCCAAACTCGAGGCGCGGGAAGAGGTATCCTCCGTCATTCTCTCCAATACCTATGAGTCGCCCAAGGCGATCACCGAGAACGACGTAAACGTGCAGGATACGGGTATCTTCAATTCCATCGGCGTCGGATACGACGGAACGGGCACCGTAGTCGCAGTGCTCGATACGGGCACTGACTATACGCACGAAGTGTTCAAAATGGATCTCACCTCCAAACCGATGGCGATCACCAAAGACGACGTCGCGGCGGCGGTTCCCTACCTTGCGGCCACTTCGATGAGTTCTGCATTGTCCGAGCCTGTCGAAATCGACGAGGACGAGTTGTACATCTCCTCCAAACTTCCCTATGCGTTCGACTATGCGGATATCGATACCAACGTCTATCCCGAAGAATCGCACGGGACGCACGTCGCGGGTATCATCGCGGGTGAATCGCAGAGGATAAGGGGCGTTGCGCCGCGCGCGCAGATTGCCACCTTCAAGGTGTTCCAGGATACGGGCAACAGCTCGTCGGAAGGCATTCTCGCCGCCCTCAACGATGCGGTCGAACTCGGCGTAGATGCCATCAATATGTCCCTCGGCGCGACCTGCGGCTTCTCCCGCGAGGATGTGCGCGATACCGACGGCGCCAAGATAAACGAGGTTTATGACCGCGTCGAACGGTCGGGCGTCAGCCTCGTCGTTGCGGCGGGCAACGAGTATTCCTCGTCCTACGGCGGCGCATACGGTAACACCAATCTTGCTTCCAATCCCGATTCTGGCACGGTCGGCTCGCCCGCATCCTATTATGCCTCGTTCGCGGTCGCTTCCGTCAGCGGCGTCAAGACGCCTTACTTTGTCGCCAACGGCGAGAAGGAGATCTACTTCAACGAATCGCGCACGACGGGCAAGACGGATCCCAACAACTTTGTGCAGGAACTCCTCGGCGACGCCGCAAGCGGCGAATTCCAATACGTCGTGATCCCCGGCGTCGGGTACGAGGCCAACTACACCGGTCTCGACGTGCAGGGGAAGATCGCCGTCATCAAGCGCGGCAGCAACTCCTTCGAAGATAAGGTCAAGATTGCCAAGTCCAAGGGCGCCGTTGCGGCCATCATCTACAACCACCTCTCGGGTATGCTCAATATGTCCATCGGTACGGTAAACGTCCTCCCGAGTTGCCTCATCTCTATGGACTTCGGCAAATATCTCGTGAGCAATCCCACGGGCACGATCCGCTTGCAGAAAGACTATCTCGCAGGCCCCTTCATGTCCGACTTCTCCTCTTGGGGGCCTCTCCCCAACCTCGAACTCACGCCCGACATCACGGGTCACGGAGGCGACATCACGTCGTCCTTCGCGGGCGGGAACGAATACGATACCATCAGCGGCACCTCCATGGCTTGCCCCAACATTGCGGGCGCGCTCGTTTTGGTGCGCGAATATGTCAAGACGCTCGAAGGCGTGAACACCACGCCCGAAGTGCGCGATCTCTCGTACAATCTCATGATGAGCACGGCGACCATCGCGCGCAACGAAGAGGGCAATCCCTATTCCCCGAGAAAGCAGGGCGCGGGCATCGCCAATATTGAGCACTCCGTCAACACCAAGGCATATCTCTCGGTGGAGGGCTCCAACAAGGCGAAACTCTCGCTCAAAGACGATCCCTCGCGCAGCGGCGTATATGAGATGAAGTTCAACGTCACCAATATGTCCGCCGAATCCTTGAGTTACAACATCAACCCCATCGTCATGACGGAGAGTATGTCCTCGGACGGCAAGACGGTCGCAGAGAAGGCGTATATGCTCTCTCCCTCCTCCACGTATGCGGTTTCGGCGAAGAGCGGACAGGCCTTCGTAAGCGGCTCTACCCTCAGCCTCGGCGGCTATGCGGAGGCGGAACTCACCGTCACCGTCAAGCTCTCGGGGGAGGATAGGAGCTATCTCAACGCCAACTTCATCAACGGTATGTACGTTGAGGGCTATGTGGAACTTCAATCGTACAATCAAGATAAAATCAACCTCAACATTCCCTTCCTCGCCTTCTACGGCAACTGGGAAGATGCGCCCATGCTTGATGTTTCCGCCTACGAAGTGGGCGAATCGGCAGTGGACTCCTCCGTGCTCGAAGAGGATAAGCTCGTCGCCGACGTCTACGGCACCCTGCCCATGGCGGGCTTCGATATGTCGGATGACTACGGCAACACCGAGATCGGCACGTGGGGGCTCGGCGCATTCGGCTACAACATCGCGCAGGGCTACGAGACGCCCGTCACACGGGAACGCTACGCTTCGCTCACGCATAGTACAGAGGGCAACTACCTTCTGTATGCTATCGGCGCGGGGCTCTTCCGCAACGCCAAGCGGGTGGAAATGGAGATCCGCGACGCCGTCACGGGCGAACTCGTGTGGTCGAGAACGAGTTACAACGCGAGAAAATCCCATTCCAACGGCGGCGATCAAGCCGGTGGCGTGGTCAAGGTAGAGTTCGATATGCGCAACTATAACCTTGCCAACAACGGCAAGTATACGTTCAGCATGGAGTGCTTCCTCGATTGGATGGAAGACGGCGATACGGAGTATACGCGCGGCAACCGCAATACCTTCTCGTTTGATTTCTATGTGGACGACGAGAAGCCCGTACTCGAAAGCACATACGTGCGCGACGAGAACCACCGCAAGACGGTGGAATTCAACGTGCACGACAACCACTACTTGCAGGCGTTTGTCCTCTATACCTATAAGGAACTCAATTCGGATGGCGAGCCCACCGATGTTACGGCCATCAGCAACGGCGTCATTCCCGTCTACAACGGGGAATTCAACGGCACCACGACCGTCTCCTATGACGTCACGGCGTATTGGGACATCATTCAGGAGAACGGAGGTAATCTGTACGTCGAGTTCATGGATTACGCAAAGAACGCCGAATTCTTTACGGTGAATCTCAACGAACAGATCGGCACGACTGTCCGTCTGGAAAAGACGCGTACCGCGCGCGAGGAATATACCATCAATCCCAACGGGCAACTTAACCTCAAAGATTATATCCGCACGTATGCGCTGGTCAACGGCGAATATGCCGAGGGCTATTGGATCGAAGACCCCGTGTGGAACAGCACGGAACCTTCCGTCGCGGAAGTGAGCGACAAGGGTCTCGTCATCGGCAAGACGGCGGGCGATACGGTCATCACCGTCCGTCCCAAGAGCGGCGGCGAAGCGATTTCGTTCACCATACACGTGAGCGGTGACCCCGTTGCGGCGTCCATCAGGGAGGTGGAACTTTCCCACTACTCCCTGTCGCTCGAGCGCGGCGAGTCCAAGACGATTACGGCAAACATTTTGCCCGCAAGCAATGCGGCGGGCGCGCACATCACATGGTCGAGCACGAGTGCCAACGTCAGCGTCACGCCCGACCCCGCCGACCCGTTGAGGGCTACCATCAAGGCGATCCGTTCGGGCTCCGCCATGATCACCGCGCGTGTAGACGGCACGTATATCAATGCGAGTTGCTCGGTGCGCGTACAGGATGAATTCTACGTGGATAGCGTGTATCTCAATTCGTATACGGGGCGCGGGGACGAAAACGGCGTCGTCGAGATCCCGGGCGACCTCGGCATCGTGTACATCTATCCTACGGCGTTCTACAACAATCCGTATATCACCAAGATCATCATCCCCGAGGGCGTACAGTATATCATGCGCGCGGGCATCTACGGGTGCGATAACCTCGAGGAGATCGTCCTTCCCGAGAGTTGTACACAGTTGCAGACGTTCTCGGTCGCGTGGAACCCCAAACTCAAAAAGATCAATACGGAGCACGTTCAGACCATCGGTTCGCGCGCCTTTGTGTACGATACCTCGCTCGAATCCATCGACCTTCGCCGCGCAACGTACATCAGCGATATGGCGTTCGTGGGTTGCTCTGCGCTCAAATCTGTCGATTTGAGCAAGGTCGGCACCGTCGGGATACAGGCTTTCCAAAATTGTACCGCACTCACCGATCTCGTGTTGCCCGAGAACACCACAACTTCACAGGCGGCGTTCTACGGATGCACGGGGCTCAAGAGCCTCACCGTATACGGCGGCCACGTCGGTTCCATGGCATTCCAGGGATGCACGTCGCTCACCGATGTCACCTTTGTGGGAGATGTCGATCTCATCGATACGCAGGCGTTCTACGGATGCACGTCGCTCAAAAACGTCAATTTCCTTGGAACGGTCTACGAGATCGGCCCTGTAGCATTTGCGGGCAACTCCTCGCTCGAATCGTTCAAACTGCCCGCGGGCATCACGAAACTCGGGCAGCAGATGCTCGCCAACTGCTCCAAACTCAAGAAGATCGATGTCGATAAGGACGCCAACATCATCGAACCCGATATCGGCGCATTCCACGGGATCAATAACCTCACGGAATTTTCCGTGGAAGAGGGGAACAAGTATCTCACCTCCGAAAACGGTGTTCTGTACGATAAGACGATGTACCGCCTCATCGCGTATCCCTATGCAAAGACGGCGACGAGCTTTACGGTACCCGAAAGTGTCCGCGTCATCGGGCCGAGCGCCTTTACGGGCATCACCCGCCTCAGAACGATAGATCTGAGCAATGTCGAGCGCTTGGAAGAGTACGCCTTCCAGCAGTGCAGCGCGGACATCACGAGTGCGGACGATCTCGTCTACATCGGCGATTACGCGTTTGCATCGTCGAACGGATCGAGCACTCTGAAATCCTTCCATATCTCGTCCAAGACGAAATATGTCGGAGCCTATGCCTTTGTGGATTGCACCTCCATCACGCAGAAGAGCCTTGATCTCTCCGGTGTCGAATACGTGGGAAGATACGCCTTCCGCGGTTGTCCCATCGAGAGCGTCACCATAGGCAACAATTTAAGCGAAGTCGGCACGGGTGCGTTCGCAGCCTGCACCTCGCTTACCGCGGTGAACTTCGGCTCCCTTACCGAAATCGCGCCCGAGATGTTCTACGGGTGCACCGCCTTGACGCAGGTCACGATCCCCGAGACCATCGAGAGGATCGGCGCGGCGGCGTTCTATCAGACGACGCGGCTTAGCAATGTCACGATCAATGCAAAACTCGAAGCGTTGCCGGAATATTGCTTCTTCGAGTCGGGGATCACCCGGTTCGACGTTCCCACGACGCTCCGCACCATCGGCGCACACGCCTTCGAGGGCACAACCTTTAAGTCGTTCAACTTCAATTATATCGAGACCATCGGCGAGAGCGCATTTGAAGATTCCTCTCTCGGGAGTGTGCAGGCGTCCAATGTAAAAGAAATCGGAGTGCGCGCGTTTTACAACACGCCGGTCAGCAACGTGACCGCAATGGCAACTTCGGTGGGCGATCTCGCCTTCGCGCGTTGCACAGAACTTGCATCGGCAACGCTTATACGGGCAAAGACGATCGGCGCCAGTGCGTTCGATGGCTGCGCAAAACTTAAAACGCTCAACATCAATGCGGCGGAGACCATCGGCGCCGCAGCGCTCCGCGGTACGCGTCTGCTCACTACGCTTTCGCTTCCCGCCGTAAGGACTGTCGGCGCAAACGCGTTCAACGGTTCGGGCGTCTCCTCGCTCAGCTTGCCCAACCTGCGCTCCGTGGAACAGCAGGCATTCTCGGGCGCGACGGCGTTGCGTTCCATCGATGTCGGCGACCACAACAACTACTTCCTCGCCGAAGATGGCGTTCTGTATCAAAAGAACAGCGGCAACTTCTATACCCTCATCGCCTATCCCCTCGGAAGAGACGGCACCGAGTACACCGTGAAAAAGAGAACGGTCAAGATCGGCGCCTATGCGTTCAGCGGAAACACGACCCTTACGAAAATCGTGTTGCCCGAGCATCTCAAAGTCATCGGCGTGGGTGCATTCTACCGTGCGAGCAAGTTGCAGGAGATCGAAATCGGCGCCGTTGCCGCGCCCACGCTGGAAAGCGTCGGCACGATGAAGGGCGCAGATCTTGTGAACACCTACAACAACTTCAAAGAGGAGCTCGGCAGAGACTTCACAATGAAGTTGATCGTCCCCAAGAACGCCACGGGGTATGACGGCTATATCTGGAAGGAGTACCTCGGCGGCTTCTACGACGAAACGACCAACCCGAGAGGGAAGCTCGAGCGGACGGAGAACGACGCCATCAATGCGAGCGCGCTCGACTTTATCGACCGCGTCGATGCACTCTCCTCGCTCTCGGGCGAAGAGCGCGCCGCCGAGATCGCATTGCTCCTCCGCGTATACAGTATGCTCGATGCAACGCAGAAGGGCTTCGACGAAGTCGCCGCCGCCTACGCGAAATTGCAGGCGGCAAACGGTGTCTCCTATGTCACGGAGACTGCGGCGCCCGCAGTGTCGGAGCAGAGCGGCTCCACGGAGAGCGGAGCGGCTTGGCTCGCCGTCCTTGCGGCGGTGCTTACAGCCTGCGGCGCGGCAATCGTTGTCCTCGGGAAGCACACGGGAAGGAGGGAGAAATAAGCCATGAAAAAGTTAAGAAATCTACTGCTGGTTCTCCTCTCTGTCTGTATGTTGGGTGCCCTTGCGGCTTGTGGCGGAAGCGAAACCTACACCGTCACGTTTGAAACGTACGGCGGCACGGCGATCGAGCCCTACCAATTGGAGGAGGGCGATGAGATCGCCCGCCCCGCCGATCCCAAAAAGGAGTTATTCACCTTTGCGGGGTGGTATGCGGACGAAGCGTATACGCAGGAGTTCAACTTTGCGCAGGAGATGCCCGCAAATGACCTCACGGTGTATGCGCGCTGGACGTCGCAGACGAGTTCCCGCATCACGTACGACAGCATGGGCGGCACCGCCGTCCAACCCTCCGTCGGCATTGTGGGCAGCCCCATTACGGCGCCCGCCGATCCCACATACGAGGGGTACAAATTCGGCGGTTGGTACACCGATACCGAATATTCCAAACTGTTCGTGTTCACCACGTTCCCCGCGGAGAGCACTACGCTGTATGCACGTTGGGTCAACGATCCCAACTATGCGTATATCGACTACGTGGGCAACGGAAGCCGCCTCGCCCGTGTACCCGTGCGGAAAGGGGAGACCTATTCCGCGCCCGACTTCCTCGGGGACGAAGAAGAGGGGCTCGCCGCATTCCAAGGGCAATCCGTCATCCTCTCCGATTGGTACACCGATGAAGCGCTCACCCAACCGCACACCTTCGGCACGGCGGACAACAATATCACGCTCTATGCGAGTTATTATTCGAAGGGTCTTGAAATCACGGACGGCGCAGTCGTGCGTTACAGCGGCTCCGATTCCACGGTGTTCGTTCCGGGGCGCATCGCGGGCGATGATATGCCCGTCACCTCGTTGGGGGATCGCGCGTTTGCAGGCAATACCGATGTCAACAGCATCGCGCTGCCTTCCTCCATTGGATCGGTGGGCGAACAGGCGTTTTACGGGTGCGAATATCTCGTCTCCGTCAACCTTCCCGCCACGCTTGAAAGCATCGGCAAATATGCCTTCTTCGCTTGCAGCCGTCTCACGTCCTACGGCGATATCACGGGCGTGAGCGAGATCCCCGAGGGGCTCTTCCTCGGCTGTAAGAAACTGCCCGCCGTTACGCTTCCCCAAAACGCGACGTCGGTGGGCGCACAGGCGTTTGCCGATTGCGCGAGCCTTACGGAAGTCACACTTCCCGCGCAGGCGGCTTCGGTCTCCGCGGGGCTCTTCGATGGATGCACCCAACTGAAGAAGGTAGTTTTGCCCGCTTCGATGACGCAGTTCGGCATGGATGCGGAAAACCAATATGCGGGGCGCGTATTCGACGGATGCGTCAACCTGAAAGAAATCGTGCTCGACCGTTCCAACGAACATTACAGTGTGCTCGACGGCAACCTGTACCGCAGTGAAGACGGTGAGCCCGTAGAACTTTTGTACTACGCTCCCGGCGAGAAGGGGGAGAAAGAATTCCGCTTGCCCGGTTCGGTCATGAATGTCGCGGCGGGCGCATTCAACGGCAATTCTTCGCTTGAAGGCATTGTCATTCAAGATCCGTCCGTGCGGATCGCTTGTGGCGCGTTCGAGGGCATCCGCTCGTTGAAGTCTCTCACCGTTCCCACGCTCGAAGAGGGTCACCTCGGCTACTATTTCGGCGCAAGGGAAAAGCAGACGACGGGCAGATACAGCACCTCCATCCCCGCCACGCTCACGAGCGTCACCTTCACGTCCACCGTCACGGAGATATCCGATCACGCCTTCTACGGCGCAGTCGGATTGGAGCAGGTCAGCGGCCTCACGGCGGTCACTTCCATCGGCAACGAGGCATTCGCCTATACAAATCTCAAATCGTTTGAGATCCCCTCCGCGCTCACGACGCTCGGCACCTCCGTCTTTTCGGGGTGCAAGGGGCTTGAAAGTTTCTCCATGGCGTCGCCTTCCGCGAAATACTCCGTGCACGACGGTTGCCTCTATGAAATCAGCGGCGCCGAGGTCATCCTCACGATGGTTCCGTCCGCCAAGGCTACGATCTCCTTCCCTGAGAGCGTCACGCAGATCGGAACGGCCGCATTTACGGATAGCATTGTCGAGGAAGTCGTCGTTCCCTCGTCCGTCACGCGCATCAACTTCGGGGCGTTCCGCGGGTGCAATTCGCTTGCCCGCCTCACCGTCCCGTTCATCGGAAGCGCCGAGGGGGAGCAGACCTACATGGGCTACGTGTTCGGTGCGACCGTCAAAATTCTCGAGGATCAGCACGATAGCGAAAACAACCCCTTCACGGGCATGGAACTTGCCAACGGCAGCAATATCCCCGTAACGCTCAAGAGCATCACGGTCAACAAGACGTATTCTGCGATCCCGGACGGCGCCTTTGCGTATTGCCGTGGCCTCGAAGAAGTCAAATTCCCCGAAGGGAACGCCGTCACCTCCATCGGTGCATATGCGTTTTTCTCCGCGGGGATCTCCTCTTGGGATTTCACGGGCATTCAGGAGATTAAGGACGGTGCATTCCGCTTGTCGTCGCTGACTTCGGTCTCCCTTCCCGCAACGCTCACCTACTTCGGCTACGCGTCCTTTGCGATGGTCGAGCCCCTCAAGAGCATCTCCCTTGCGGAGGGGATCACGGAGATCGGCGCACAGGCATTCTATGCGTCGGGTGAGCTGAACAGCTCGGCATTCCGCGGCATCGAGTTCTCGTCCTCGTTCAGCGGCGAACTCGTCATCCCGTCCACCGTCACAAAGATCGGCCCCGATGCCTTCTTCGGTCTCGGCATGAAGTTCGACGGAACGCGGAGAAATCTTCCCGCATCCGACTTCTCCGTCCGCTTTGCGGTGAAGGGGGATGGCACGGCCTCTCTCACGGAGATCGGCAACGGTGCATTTGCGTACAGCGCGCTCCGCACAATTTCCATCCCCGCGACGGTAACGTCTATCGGTATGCAGAGTTTCCTGTACTGCGATAGTCTCACGAAAGTCGTGTTCGGTTCCGCCACGCAGACGAGCCAACTCGCTACCATCGGCGCGCTTGCCTTCTCGGGCTGCTCCGTCCTCGAAGATATCACCATGTACGTCAGCGCGGTGCCCGCAATGACGCTCTATGATTACAGTTCTACCACGAAGCGGGATGTCTTCTACTCCGCCTCTTCGAATTTTACCATCCACGTACCGCAGGACAAGGTCACAACGTTCCAGGGAGCCGAGAATTGGACAGCGTACAAGAATCGCATCTCGGCGATTTCGGAATAAAGGAGGCGCCGATTGAAACGCAAACACATACAACTCATTCTCATCGCCGCCTGTCTGATGCTCTTCGCGGGCGCACTCGCGGCGTGTCGGCAGAACATCCTGACCCTCGATGACCTCAAAGAACAGGGCTATAACTGCGAGGTGGTGTTCGACCTCAACGGCGGCACATCGGGCAAAAACGACCGTGCGCGCTCCGAACTTCGCCAATACGCCAAAAGCGGCTCGTACATCGTCAAGCCGGGCGCCGACCAGTTCAGCGGAGAAGAGCCCATACGGGAGGGCTACACGCTCGGCGGCTATTACCGCGGCACCAAGGGAGAGGACGGCACCATCACCTATGCGGAAAAGTGGGATTTTTCGAAGGATAAAGTCACGGGCAACCTCACGCTCTACGCCAAGTGGCTGAAAAACTACGAACTCGTCATCCACTACGGTGCAGGGTTCGGCGAGACGAAAACAGTCCGCGTCGATCAGTTTGAGGACGGTACGCCGAAGGCGATCGAGGAGCCCATCATTGAACAATACACCGTCATCGCCTTTTACGATAGCCAAGAAAAAGCGAATAAGAAAGACGAGGCCGATGCGCTCAAATTCCCCTATGAGGATGCCTCCGATAAGTTTACGGAACAGACCCCCACGTGGGAGATTTGGGCTGACGCGCTCGAGGGAACCTTTACCCTTGTCCGTACGGCGGCCGACTTCAATTTGGGCACGGCGATCAACATCTATCTGATGGAAAATATCGACTTCGGTGGCAAGACACTCGCGTTTCCCGAAACCTATATGGGCAAGTTCTACGGAAACAATCATACGCTTTCCAACTTCAAAGTCGAGTGGGCGTTCTCAGATAAACCCGACGTTAAATATCTCGGGATGTTCGGCACCCTTACCGACACGGCGGAGATTTGCAATGTCACGTTCGAGAATGTCACGTTGAACATTACCGCAACAAACACAGAGGTCAACTACTACTATGTGGGCGCGTTTGCGGGCAGGGCTTATAAGAATACCAAACTCCAAAACGTGACCTTCGAGTGCACCATGACCTATAATATTGCGGGTCAACGCACCGGAAAGCCGGAGATTTCCGAATTTATCTGCGAAACGAACGGTGTCGATATTAGCAGCTGTCATTACGATGAAGTCACGTTGATCGACGCCAAACAAGCCAACTGAAAAAACCATAGAAAAATATCGAACTGATTTAGGAGGATCTATGAAAAAGAAACAATTTTTACGCATTGCATCTACGGCAATGGGTCTCACAATGGCGGTGGGGCTCGTATGCGGCACCTTGGCGGCTTGCGGCGGGGATAAGGGCGAGCAGCCGCTCGTTCTGAGCACCGAGCAGCCCGACGGCGTATTCAATCCGTTCTTCTACACATCGGGCGCCGATGGCGACGTCGTAGGCATGACGCAGATCGGTATGCTCTCCACCGATAAAAACGGGGAGATCGTCTCCGGCGAGACTGAGCCCTGTGTCGCGCTTGCGCACAGCGTCGTCACCACGGGTTCCCGCGAAGCCCAGCTCAATCCCGATGACTATTCCAACTACTATACCGACTATTACTTCGCCATCAAGGATAACATCAAGTTCTCGGACGGCTCCTCTCTCACCATGAAGGATGTCCTCTTCAACATCTATATGTACCTCGACCCCGCCTACACGGGTTCGGCGACCATGTACTCTGTGGATATTCAGGGCTTGCAGGCGTACAGAACGCAGACCGCGGATGAAAACGAGCAGGAGGGCTTCGAGGGTCTGATCAGCGAGGGGGTGCTCGCGCGTGTACAGAAGATCACCGACTGGGCGGCGAACAGCCAACAGGATAGTTTTGATTATTTGGACGAAACATCCCGTGCCGACCTCGATAAGATCGACGAACTGTTCAAGGAAGAGGTCTCCTCCGACTGGAATACTTATATGACCGCCGACCTCAAGGACTACGATAAGTATGTCGATGAGAACGGCAACAAGATCTATACCGAAAATTGGCAGGTATTCCTCTCCGCCTACGGCGCATTTACGACCACGTTGCATACCAATGCGGATAAATCGAAAAAATGGTACACGTACGAGAACAACGTGCCGGACAGCGTCGCCAAGACCAAGGAAGCGCTCACCGACTACGTGTTCCAATTCATGCTCAGCAGGGGTCAGATCAAAACGTACAAGACCAATGTGACAACGATCATTACGTACTACGCAACGGCTAACACCTTCCGCCAGTATCTCCGCGGACAGGTGATCAAAGACATCCTCGCCGAGCGTGGCGGTTCTTCCATAAAGACCATCTCGGGCATCACGACGATGAGGGGAACCACCATTCCCGGCGCCGACGGCAATCCCATCTCGCTCGGCAAGGAGTGCGACATCCTCCACATCCGCATCAACGGCGAGGATCCCAAGGCCATCCAGAACTTCGGCTTCACGGTCGCGCCCATGGATTACTACACCGCGCCTTGGAGGAAGGATCACCCCGATACGAAACAGTTCTCTACCGAGGCGGGCAACGAGTATTACGGCGTAGAATTTGCCGATTCCGAGTTCATGGATAGCATCCGCTACATTCAGGTGCCCATGGGGGCGGGACCCTACCGCGCCACCACCGAGAACGGCACCGCCGCTACGGATATCGCAAGCGTCAGCAAGGGCGCATTCTTCAGCGATAACATCGTCTATTTGGAGAGCAACGAGAACTTCCTGCTCGGCGCCCCCAAGATCAAGTTGCTCCGCTACAAGGTCATTTCTACCTCCCTGCTCTATGAGGCGGTGAAGAACGGCGAGATCAACTATGCCTCTCCCTCCGGCACCATCCAGATCATCAACAGCCTCGAAGGTGTCGATAGCAAGGTGCTCGATTACACCCTCACCGATAACCTCGGTTACGGCTACATCGGCATCAACGCAAGTTACATCCACGACCTCAACATCCGCAAGGCGATCATGTATGCGATGAACACTCAGCTCTGCATCGACTATTACGGCAGCGGCCAGCTGGCATCGTCGCTCTACCGTCCCATGTCCAAGGTCATCTCTTGGTGCTACCCGGACGAAGTCAATGAGGGCTATTATCCCTACGACAGTACGGGCGCAAAGTCTTTGCAATATGCACAGGCCGCGGGCTATTATCCCGATCCCACTGATGCGGATAGAAAACTCGTCAACAGCAACGGCGATCATTTGAAGTTCACCTTCACCATCGCGGGCGACAGCACCGATCACCCCGCTTACGACTGCATGAACAACGCGGCGGAGGTCTTGAACAAGATCGGCTTCGATATCACCGTCACGCGCGATTCCACCGCGCTCTCCAAACTCGCCGCAGGGCGGCTCGAAGTGTGGGCGGCTGCGTGGGGCTCCTCGTCCGACCCCGATATGTATCAGGTCTACCACAAGGATTCGTCCGCGACGAGTATCCTCGCGTGGGGCTTCCCGTGGATCGAGAGCGCAAAGGCGACCTCTTCGCCGACCGACACGGTGCAGACGCAAAAAGATCTTATCGACGAACTCGCCGTCCGCATCGAAGAGGGCAGGGAGACGACCGTGAGAGCAGAGCGTAAGAGCAAATATTCCATCTCTACGGGTTCCAGACTCCAAGATAACGATTCTGCTGAGGCGAAGAAGAACGCCATGAAGAAGCTCTGCGCGCTCGACCTCGTCATGGAACTCGCCGTCGAGCTTCCCACCTATCAGAGAAAGGCGCTCTTCGTCTATCAGAAAGGCCTCTTCTCCGATGAATCTCTCGAGAAATATTTCGGCGATAACGCCACGGCATACGCGTCCCCGCTCAACCGCATCTGGGAAATCGAGTTCGCCGATTAACACAAAAAACAAGAAAAGCGCACCGCGCCGCGCAAGAGCGCGCGGCACGGCGCGGCTGACCCGTGAGAAAATATGGTAAAGTATATCGTCAAGCGAATTTTATATTCCATCCTCATCCTGTTCGCGGTGTCCATCATCCTGTACATCCTCGTGCGGTGCCTTCCCATGGACTACGTGGAGCAGAAGTTCCTTTCGCAGGCGGCGCAGGGCACCATCAGTCCCGAAGAGCTCTACCGCATCAAGGAGTTGTACGGCCTCGCCGATAATTCCTTCCTCGGCATCTTGAGGGGCTATTGGAATTGGCTCACCTCGGCGCTTTCGGGCGATTTGGGCACGTCGTTCCTTTACAATCAGCCCGTCACCACCGTCATCTCCGAGCATATGTGGATCTCCTTCGGCATCGCCATCGCGGCGTATGTCTTGGAGTTCGTCATCGCCATCCCGCTCGGCATCAAGGCAGCCACGCGGCAGTACGGCGCCGTGGACTACACCACCACGGTATTTGCCATGATCGGCATCTCCTTCCCGTCCTTCTTCATCGCCATCCTGCTCATCAAGGTGTTCGCCTTCGAGCTCGGTTGGTTCCCCTCGCAGGGCATCTTGGATGCAACGGTCAACTGGGCAGGGGATCCCGTGGGTAAGTTCGGCAATCAGCTCTGGCACATCGTGCTCCCCATGCTCGCCATCACCATCATCTCGGTGGGCGGGCTCATGCGCCACACGCGTACCAATACCTTGGAAGTTCTCAATCAGGATTACATCCGCACGGCGCGCGCAAAGGGGCTTTCGGAGCGCACCGTCGTCTATAAGCACGTGTTCCGCAACACCATGGTGCCCCTCGTCACGATGACTGCGGGCATCATCCCCAGCCTCTTCGGCGGCATGATGATCTTGGAACAGGTCTTTGCGCTTCCCGGCATCGGGCAGATCGCATATAACGCCCTAAAACAGGGCGATATCCCCTTCATCATGGGGTATAATATGTTCATCGCCATTTTGACGGTGCTCGGAACGCTTCTGTCGGACATCATGTACATGGTCGTCGATCCGCGCATCAAAATCAGCAAATAGAGGAGACCGCACAAATGCAAGAAGAAGAAAAAATCACAAAAGAGGTGCAGGAAACGGTCTCCGAGCCCACACCCGAAGCGCAACAGCCAGAAGCGCAGGCGGAGGCGGTGGAATCCGTCGCCGACCGTGTGCGCATCATTTCGCCCTTCCGCCTCGTCATGAAGCGGTTCTTCCGCTCGCGTCTGTGCGTGGCGGGGCTCGTCATGTTCGTCTTTTTGCTCCTCTTCTCCTTCCTCGGGCCCGTCTTTATCGATTGGAAGGAAGAGGAAGTAGACCGCACGGGCACGGGCGTCAGCTATTCCTATTTGAGCATGAACGTCAAGGATGAAGAGGGCAAAGTGATACGCGACGAAAACGGCGATCCCTACGTCGTCTACGCCGACGATATGATAAAGTCGGACGTCAACTCTCACGCCGCGCCCTTCTCGTACAGCCGCGAAGAAAACGGCAGACTGCACGTCTTGGGCACCGATAAGGACGGCCGCGACATCTTCGTGCGACTCATGTACGGCGGCAGGCTCTCCATCCTCTTGAGTTTCCTCGTCGTTCTCATCTACACCATCATCGGCGTCATCTTGGGCGGCCTTGCGGGGTATTTCGGCAAGTGGGTGGATATGGTCATCATGCGTATCGTAGATATTCTGAACTGTATCCCTTCGCTGCCCATCCTGCTCATCATCGGTGCCATCCTCGAAAGTACGGGCGTCCCCGCGAATATGCGGATCTACATCATGATGGCGTGTCTCGCGCTTTTGAGTTGGACGGGCATCGCGCGGCTCGTCCGAGGGCAGATCCTATTTTTGCGCGAACAGGAATACATGGTCGCCACGGAGGCGCTCGGGTTCAGCCCCGCACGGAAGATCTTCCGCCACCTCGTGCCCAACGTCATGCCGCAGCTCATCGTATCCATGACGCTCGGGCTCGGCAGCATCATCCTGTATGAGGCGACGCTCAGTTTCATCGGCCTCGGTGTGCCGCCGGAGGCGGCTTCGTGGGGGCAGATGGTACAGTCCGCCGTGGGCGATACCGCCATCCTCAACTATTTCGTCGAATGTTGGCTCCCCGCCGGCATCATGATCATTCTCGCCGTTCTCGCGTTCAACTTCATCGGCGACGGACTTCGGGATGCACTCGATCCCAAGATGAAGAGGTAAGCTATGGCAGAGAAGAAGAATTTCATGGCGCGCTTCAAGGCGTGGTACAACCACGTCACCCACAAGGACGATCCCCACTACATCTCGGGCAAAGAGGCCCGCAAGATCGCGCACGACAACGCCAAGACGACGCGCGAATACGAGAAGAAGAAGCGCCGCAAGGTAAGCGAGGCGGAGTACACCGCCGAGATGAAGGACCCCAACAACATCTTGGAGGTCGAAAATCTCTGCACCTACTTTTTCACCGACGCGGGCGTCTCCAAGTCGGTAGACGGCGTCAGTTTCGAGATCCCCGCAAGTTCCGTCGTCGGCGTCGTCGGCGAATCGGGCTGCGGCAAGTCGGTTACGTCGCTCTCCGTCATGCAACTCGTACAGGCGCCGCAGGGGCAGATCGTGAACGGCTCCATCCGCTTCCGTACGCAGGATTATAAGCGCGGGGAGGACGGCAAGCCCATCCCCATCTGGGAGTACGAGGAAAAGGACGGCGAACGGGTCGTAAAGACCGCGCCCAAGACGGATAAGAAGGGTCGCCCCGTCCTCGACAAGGCGGGCAACCCCGTCATGGTTCCCGTGCAGGCGAAGGACGGCAACGGCTTCCCCGCCTTTGAGATGGAGGAAAAGACGTACGACATCGCCAAGATGCCGACGAACGAAATGCGCCGCATCCGCGGGAAAGAGATCTCCATGATCTTTCAGGAGCCCATGACGAGCCTCAACCCGCTGTTCACCATCGGCAACCAGCTCGATGAGGTCGTGCTTCTGCACACGCCGGGGGCGGATAAGGCAATGGCGAAGACGCGCTCCATCGAGATGCTCAACCTCGTCGGCATCGCCATGGCGGACAATGTGTATAAGAGTTACCCGCACGAACTCTCGGGCGGAATGCGCCAGCGCGTCATGATCGCCATGGCGCTCGCCTGCAACCCCAAACTCATCATCGCGGACGAGCCCACCACGGCGCTCGACGTCACCATTCAGGCGCAGGTTTTGGATCTTCTCAAGGAAATCAAGGAGAAGATCAACGGCAGCATCATGCTCATCACGCACGATCTCGGGGTCATCGCGGGCATGGCGGACTACGTCGTCGTCATGTATGCGGGTCGCGTCATCGAAAAGGGCACGGTGGAGGACATCTTCGATACCCCCATGCACCCCTACACGGTGGGGCTGCAGAAGAGCAAGCCCGTCCTCAACAAGGATAGCGATTGGCTGTACAGCATCAAGGGGCAAGTCCCCAATCCCATCGATATGCCCACGTACTGCTATTTCAGAGACCGTTGCGAACGTTGCGGCAAGAAGTGCGCAGGCGAATATCCGCCGCTCGTGCAGGTCTCTCCCACGCACAGCGTGGCGTGTTACTATGCGGGCGGAAAGGAGGAGAAGCAATGAGCGTCGAGCAGGAAAACGCGGCAGTCGGGGCGGCGGAAGAAAATCCCAACATCCTCGAGGTACGCGGCCTCAAAAAATATTTCCTCATCCGCAAGGAATGGAAACTCGTCAAGGAGCAGGTGCCCGTAGCGCCCCAAGCGCCCGCAGAGGGCGAAGGGGAGCCTGCAAAGGCCGAACCCGAAGCGCCCGTTGAAGCGGCTGCAGAGCCCGCAGAGGCGGCAAAAACCGCACCGGAAGGGGGCGAGGGAACCCAAGAGGATCCCCAAGAGGAAGCCCAAGAGCAGCCCCAAGAGGCGTTCAAGACCAAGCACAAACTCGAATACCGCAAGACGTACGTCAAGGCGGTGGACGGCGTCAGTTTCGACATCGCCCACGGCGAAACCTTGGGCGTCGTCGGCGAATCGGGCTGCGGCAAAAGCACGATGGGCAGGAGCATCCTGCGCCTGCACGAGATCACCGCGGGCAGCGTCGTATTCGACGGGAAGGATATCACCAAGATGAAGGCGTCCGAACTGCGCAAGATCCGTCCGCAGATGCAGATCGTCTTTCAGGACCCGTACAGCAGTCTGCCGCCGCGGCTCCCCGTCGGCGAGATCATCGGCGAGGCGGTCAAGGTGCACGGCATCGTGCCCAAGAGCGACTACCGCGACTACATCATCTCGGTCATGCGCAAGTGCGGCCTGCAGGACTTCTACTTCGACCGCTATCCGCATGAATTTTCTGGCGGCCAGCGCCAACGTATCTGCATTGCGCGCGCCCTCGCCTTAAAGCCCAAATTCGTCGTGTGCGATGAACCCGTCTCCGCGCTCGACGTCTCCATTCAGGCGCAGATCGTCAACCTGCTCAAAGAGTTGCAGCAGGATATGCACCTCACGTATATGTTCATCTCGCACGACCTGTCCGTCGTCAAGCACATTTCCGACCGCGTCGGCGTCATGTATCTCGGCAATTTTGTGGAGATGGGGTCGAAAAACGCCATCTTCAACAGCCCCATGCACCCGTACACGTTGGCGCTCCTCTCCGCAGTTCCCGTGCCCGACCCGCACTATCACGTCAACCGCATTATTCTGGAGGGAGATATCCCCAGCCCTGCCAACCCGCCCAAGGGTTGCAAGTTCCACACGCGGTGCTCGCACTGCATGGATATCTGCAAGGAAGTCGCGCCCAAGTTCATCGACTACGGAAACGGCCACCTCTGCGCGTGCCACCTGTACCCGCAGGAGCCGCCCGCACCGCAGGAGTAACCATGTCCCTCAAAGAGCAAGAACTCCCGCAGGAAGGCGAACAAGCGCCCTCCGATGAGACGCCGAAGGAACTCCCGCAAGAAGACGTCGAGGCGAGCCCCACAATCAAAGCCGAAGTTCAAGAGGAGACCCCGCCCGCCGCAGAGCCGCCCATAAGCGGGCGCCCCGCAGACGGCAGAGAGATCTCCGCGCCGCCCGCCAAGAGGAAGAAGAAAAAACTTCCGCCCGGTGACGACGGCAGAACGATCGCGGAGATGAACGTCGAGGGGATGCCGTGGTACAATCCCACGATGGGCAAGGTGAAGGAGGAGGATAAGCCGACGCGCAAGGAGCGTCGCGCGATGATCGGCGCGGGGTACCTCGCGTACCTGCCCGCCTTCCTCATGGTGCTACTTGGTTTCACGGCGGCGGTGCTCATCATCTACCTCTGGCTCCACGGCTGGACATTTTAGGCCTTCCACCTCCTTGCTTCCCCCTAACCACGGGGGAATTTTTTGCATCTTCCGCCCCGTTATTCCCTCATACCGAACGCGCCGCCGCGCTCCTGTGGAGCGCGGCGGCGCGTGAGCGTATCTTTCTCTTGGCTGCCCCCTTTTGAAGGGGGCGGCTCCGCCGTAGGCGGTGGTGGGGGTTTATACCTTAAACGCGTATCCGCCTGTCCCCTCATACTGCCCCGCGCTCGAACTTTCGCGTCATTCTGAGCCGCCTCCCACGACCCGCCCTCCATAAAGGGGCGGGACGTGGGAGGCGGCGAAGAATCCCGATCAACGAAGTCCAGCCCTCATGCTGTGCGTCACCCCCCGAACGCAGTCCGCGTTGCCGTCCCCGCGCCCCACCCCGTCCGCCGCCCCTCGCCTCCTAAAACCGCAAAAAATTATCCCCCGCGCAACCGCACGGGGGCATTTCTCAAAAGAATTATTCAGTTGTCGGGCAGATACTCCCTTTCTCCGTTTGTTCCGCCGCCGTACGGTTTTGCGCATCAACCGTTCCGAGCGGTTTTCCTTACGGGGTAGGGGTCTCTCGACTTACACTCTTCGTTCGGACTCACTGTCCGTGGCGGTTTCCCATCTTTTCCGCGCTTTTTTCAAAGCCGAGTCTTCTCCGCCCCTATCATATGATGGTACACTGGTCTTTCCTCCTTCTACGTTTCCTTGCGTCCTTGGAGAATGAATTTCTTCATATCGTTGTACCTCCGATATGAGATTTTTTGGGGATCTGTGCCTTCCTTCACCTGTCCCCCTGTGAACGCGGGCTTTCCCGCCCGCCTTTCAGTCTTTCTTGCCCTTCAGGTACCTGTTGTGCATTGGAGTTTTCCTCCTTGCTTGTTATCTACTAACAATTTATGAAAGTTATTTTCCTTTTGTGCCTTCATTATAGCATATTATTTTGATCTGTCAATAGGTTTCGGAAAATTTTTCTGAAATTTTTTTAATTCCTTGCCCGCCTCATACCCAAGCGCCGCCCGCCGCGCAGAACGCGGCGGGCGGCAACGCCTGTATTTCCCCCCCGAGTGCAGTCTTGTCCTCATACCGAGTTTGCGCCCGCGTCGGTTGACGCGGGGCGCAAACAAGCGTATCTATCCCCCAAACGCAGCCCCGCTCTTATTTCATGGAGATGACCTTCGCGGAAATATCCGCCTCGGTGGCATCGAGCAAGTTGTCCTTCCAGCGGGCGTATTCCTTGAGGGAGGAGCGGTACAGCATACGGCCGAGTTTAAAAATATCGCACCCGCAGTCCTTGGCGGTCTGCCACAGGTCGCGGATGTAGCCGTCGAGGCGGTCGGCGGTATTGGAAATAATCTCGGGCGTCACCGAATCGGAGGAGATGTCCTGCATGGCGGCGGTCGTCCCGCGGCAGCAGAGGCGCACGGTCACCTCGAGGGAGAGTTCCGCCCGCGGCGCGCCGTCGGTCTTGAGCGAAACGCTTCCCTCGTTCTTCATCACGGTGAGGGTGACGGGCTTGCCGCCCTCCTCGGAATTGACGGTGCCCGTGAACATATTGCCTTGGAGCAGGCTGAACGCGAGCGTCTGTTCGCGGGGGAGAAGCCCCACCATCGCGCCATTCTTAAAAATGGCGGTCTCCTCCGCGCTGTAAATTTTTTCCGAATCGCCCGCGCCGCCCGAAGGGCCTCCGCTCTCCGAGCCTCCCGAGCCGCCCGAAGAGCCGCCGCCCGAGGAGCCCGAACTGCTCCCGCCTTGGCTGCCCGCCTGGTCGGTCATGCGCACAAAGGGGAGGTAGGAACTCTTGGAGACGCCGTAGTAGTCGATGGCAAAGTCCTTCAAGGTGTTGGTCACCACCTTGCCCGAGCGCACGGCGGCGTCCGAAAACAGTTTTTCGATGGCGAGCGACGAGGCGTCGTCGATGGCGCTCTTGGAGGAGATGAGTTCTCCCGCCTTGCCCTCACACACGGCGAGAAGGCAGGAATCGGGCATATAGTCGTTGCGCAGAAAGTAGTTGAGGGAGGCGACGACGTCCTCCTTCGCCGCTTCCTCGCCGAGCACAATGAGGTCGCAGAACACGAGTTTGGGCACCCAGCCCGTCTTGGAGAAGATGAGGGAGATGCAGTCTGAGACGGTCTGCCCCTCCGCCTCGATCTCCACGCTGGAGGTGCCGCCCGTCGTGCGGTCAGTGCCCTTGGGCACGGCGATCTGCGCGGTGAGCGAATACCCCGCCTCCGTCTTGTCGATGCCGGCGGCGAGGATGATGGCGGTCTTTTGAATATCCACGAGCCCGAAATCGTTGGAGAAGAAGGCAAACGTGACGACGGCGAGCAGGATGAGGTAGATTTTCATGGGCACGGTGTGCAAAAATTTACGCAGTTTCACGGCGGCCTCCTTTGAGAAGGAACAGGAGCAGCAGCGCTGGCACCGCGAGGCAGAACGCGGGGAAGAGCCAGAACACCGTCCCCGAGATCGCCTGTAAAACGTCGGCGAACTTGTAGTCCAAGAGGAGCGAGAGCGCAAAGAGGAGCGCGCTCAAAAGTACGCCGAGAATGGTGGGCAAATATTTTTTCCGCCCGTACGCCTGCAGGGCGCACTCCACGCACCCCTGCACGGGGAGCGCGCAGTAGAACGCCGTCACGAGCGCGATCGCGTAGATGAACACGTAGTCGATGCGCCCGAGCATCGTGATGCCCGAATAATATTTGGAAGTCGAAGAGAAGGCGAAGAGTTGGTTGACCGCCGTCTCCTGGAAGATGCCGTAGAACGTCGCAAAGAAGAATAGGACGAACGCCCCGCCGAGGAGATAGAAGAGCGCGCCCTTCCACGCCATGCCCTCCTTATAGTCGATGTGCCCGAGCAGGGGGATGAGGAGCGCCGCGTCATAGAACCACGGGAAGCCCGCTGCCGCGCCCTTCAAAAATCCCGCGCCGCCCGAAGCGCCTGCGGGCATCAGTGCGCCGTAGTCGGCATTGGGCGCCGAGAGCGCGAGAATGCCCACAAGCCCCACGGCGGCGAGGGGCGCCAGAATGTCCCATGTCCTGCCGAAGCCCGCGAGCGGCTTGGCGCACACGAACGCCGCAAAGAGGAAGTAGGGCGCAAACGAGACGACGGAGGGCAGCGTATCGTAGAACACGTTCTGCACGAAGAGTTTTTGTTCGAGTAGCGGCAGGAGCGCCGCAAACAGCAGAAAGAGCGCGAACACCGTTGCAAGAATTTTCGCCGCAATTTTCCCGAACGCGCTCACGAGCAAATCGTACAGCGTCTCCCCCTTTTTGGAAAGCAGCAACACGCAGAATACCGCCGCCGCCTGTAAAATTAGATGCACGAGCAGCGGGAACAGCAGGTCGTTTTTGGAGAAGTTCGCAAGTTGCGCGGGCAGGAGAATAAGTTTCCCCATGGGCGCCACGCAAGCGAGGAACAGATAAATTTGCCGCGCGGAAATTTTGTTCATCTCAACCTCCTCCTGTTGGGGCTCTTCAAGAGTTCAGGTCGCGTCGGAAGCGACCCCAAGTTGTACTTCACGAGCGAATCGCGCAAGTCGTGCGCGTTGAGCGGGGAGAAGGGCGCCACGAGCGGCGCGCCGAAGTTCTCCGTCGTCACGAGGTATAGAATGACGAACGCCGTCACGAGCACAATGCCGTAGGTGCCCACGCTGCCGGCGACGAGCAGCATCACGAGGCGCAGAACGCTCGTCTGCTCGATGAGGTTGGGCACGGCATACAGCCCGATGCCCGAAAAGGCGATAATGATGATGGCGGGCGTGGAGACGAAGCCCGCAGAGACGGCGGTCTCGCCGAGCACGAGCGCCCCGACGACGGAGAGCGCCATGCCCACATATTTGGGCATCCGGATGCTCGCTTCGTTGAGAACTTCCAGAACGAGAAGCACGAGCAGCATCTCGAGCGACGGCGAGAAGGGGATGTCCCGAATGCTCCCCGCGATCGTCAGAAGAAGTTTCACGGGGAAGAGTTGCAGTTTGAAGAGTTGCGCCGCCACGTAGAAGGCGGGCAGGTAGATGGCGACGATGAGCGCGAAGAGCCGAAGAAGCCGCGTGAACGTCGCGCGGTAGGCGGGCACGAAGTAGTCCTCGCTCGATTGAAAGTCCTCGATGAGGAGATAGGGCACGGTCAGCGCGATGGGCGAGCCGTCAACAAGCAGTCCCACCCGCCCTTCGGCGATTTTCGCGCAGAAGATGTCGGGCTTTTCCGTCGTGCCCACTTGCTTGACGAGCGAGTAGGGGCGGGAGGCGAGAAAGTGGGTGAGGTAGGAACTATCCGGAATGTAGTCGATGTCGATCTCACCGAGTTTCTTTTTGACGTCCTCCACGACCTGCTTCGTGGAAGTGCCTTCGAGGTAGCACACGGCGACGACCGTCTTGGAGCGCCGCCCCACCTCCACCATGTCCATTTTGAGTTCCCCCGTCTTGAACCTGCGCCGCACGAGCGAAGTATTTATTTTCACGTCCTCGATGAAGCCCTCGCGCGGGCCCTTGACGACGACGTCGGTGGAGGGCTCGGCGACGGCGCGCGTGAAAACTTTTTTGGTGCCCGCGATGATGGCTTCATCCGCGCCTTCGAAGAGGAGCACGGGATTGCCCGCCAAAATTTCCGCCGAGAGTTTTTCAAAACTTTTTTCGGTGCGCAGTTCGGGCGAAGTGAGTTTTTTGCCCACCTCCGCCGCCGCGGGTTTGCCCTCGTAATTTAGGAGCGGCTCGATGACCTGCTCGCCGAGGAGTTCCTTGTCCGTGATGGGGTCGGCATAGACGAGCGCAAACGCGAGCCCCTTCTCCGAAGTAAATTCAAAGGTGAGGATGTCCTCCGCGGGCAGCAATTTTTTGAGTTCCTTCAAGTCGCCCTTCAGTTTGCCCGAGATATTTTTCATACAAGGAGTATGGGGGAACGGGAAGAATTTATGCGGCGGAAGCGCCCTCTTCCCGCCGAAGCGGGAAGAGGGAGACGGACACCTATTTCAACGCCGAAAGCAGCGTTGAAAGGGCGCGGACGAGGGATTCGAGTTCGGTCTCCGAGAGGCTCTCGCCCGCATAGCGGACGATGGTCTCCTTCACGAACACGCCGATCTCCTCCTCGGGGCGCTCCTTTGCGCCCGCGAGAAGTTCGTCCGACGCCTCCTCGCACTTCTCGTCGGGCACGAAGCCGCCGAGTATGGGCGAGAGCGAGAGTTTGGTCTTTCCCTTCCTTATAAATTGCTCGTAGAAGATGTAGTACATCGTCGCCGCAGAACCGCAGCCGAGCCCGCCTTCGAGCGTCGATGCGATGTTCTCCGTAAAGGGGGATGCGCTCCACGTTGCGATCGCCCTGTACGCCGCATACAGCACGATCCCGATGAGGAAGGGTAAAAAGACGTAAACTTTGTTCGGGCAGTTTTTGAGTGCCGTCTTTTTCAAGAGGGCGGTAAGAAGGCTTACGCCCGCCGCGAGAAGAAGAACGTCGGCGCCGTAACTGTTCAACGCCTCCAAAAATTCCGTAGCTGTCATTTTGCTTCTCCTTTGCCCGTCGCAACTTTATCGTACCACCTCCCTTTTAAGTTTTGGCCTTTATATGTCAATATTTTTTATTTTTCTTTTCCCGCCCGCGCGCGCAGTTCCCCCCCCATGGGGGGGAACTGCGCGCGCGGGCGGGAAAAGAAATTTTTTTGCGCGCCGCCGCGGGGGTCGGCTGCGGAGTGGGGTCGCCCCTTTGTTTGGAGCAAAAGCGAGCATAAGATACACTCGCCGCCCGCCGCGCTCTGCGCGGCGGGCGGCTCGGTATGAGGGGTAAAAATGAAGAGAATAAGAGAGATATATTTCATACTTCCACGATAGCATACAAAAGACGGTTTCGGAGGGATATGTGACATATTTTTTGAAGAAAATCTTGCAAAAATTTTGCCCGCGTACTATACTGATGCTATCACACAATTTCATAAATTTTTCACATACGGTTACACTCGGCATTCGGTGTATCCCTATTCCATATGTGAGAGAAATTGTGTGGCAACAATGCGGGATACTCTATGCGGGCGTTCCGTGATTGGAGTGCCCTTATTTTTTGCCCGCGAAAACAAAAAGGAGAAAGGAAACATGAAACGCAAACTTTTGACAATGTCACTTGCGGCTGTGTTTGCGCTGGGCGCGTGCTTCGGCCTCGCGGCCTGCGGCGGCAAGGGCGATGAGGATGGGCACGAGCATGAGTACACGGCGGAAAACAAGTGCTCCGTCTGCGGCAAGGAATGGGAGCATACCCCCTTTGACGCGTTTGAGTTTACGCCCGTGACCTTGGACGGCACGGAGGGCTATGATGCTTGCTTCGGGGAATATGAATATCGTGACTTTACAACCGACCCGCAGACGGGACTGCCGGTCGTCGGAGAAGTGCAAACCCATGGAAAACCCTTTGAAGGCGAAGAGGTCGTGTTCCCCTACGGCTACAACGGATTGCCCGTCATCAGCATCGGGCGCGCATACACCTGTACTTCGGAAACCGTAAAGACGATTACCGTTCCCAAGTCCATTCTCTCGTGGGGGATCGTAGGACGATCCGAAGGCGACGACGGACGCGGTGCGTTTCATTGCGAAGCCCTGGAAACGTTGAACTTGCCCGACGGTCTTTTGCTGGAAACAACGAAAATGGTGGATCGTTCTTCGCCGGATGCGATTTCCTATCTTACGCCGAAGGCAATATTTAATAACGGAATGTTCGGATACGGCGATTGTCCGCTTTGGGATGACCCGGGGCACCGCGTGAACGGTGCGCTGTATATCGGAAATTATTTGTTCGATACCGACTTTGAGGAGACCGTTGAAACATTTACGGTGCGGGATGGGACAAAGGCGATCATAAGATGCGGCGGGGCGGACAAGGTCATCGTACCCGACAGCGTGGAGGTGATCGCGGCAGAGGCGTTCGGTTCATCCCTGAAAAGCATTACCCTCGGGAAAGGCTTGAAGATAATCGGCAATATTGCTTTCAATCGTTGCTATTTACTTACCGATATTACCATTCCCGAAGGTGTGACCGAAATCGGATATGGGGCGTTTATGCAGTGCGATGCTCTTACGAGCGTGACCATTCCGAGCAGCGTGACCAAGATAGGCGAAATGGCGTTTTTCAGTTGTACCAACATCAAAGAGGTGCACATCTCCGACCTTGCGGCATGGTGCGGAATTGACTTTTCGTATACAAGTTATTATCAGGGCACCCAAGGCAATCCTCTGATATGGGGCAATGCCGAATTGTTTTTGAACGGTACGAAAGTGACGGAACTCACCATTCCAAGCGGCGTAACGGAAATTAAACCGGGCGCTTTTTGGAGCACGAAAAGCATTACGAATATTGTAGTTCCCGACGGTGCGACTACGATCGGGAGCGGCGCATTTTATTTTTGCAAAAATGTTACGAGCGTTACGATCCCCGGAAGCGTGACGGAAATCGGAGAACGGGCATTGTTCGGTTGCGGTTTGACGGATATTCAATTCAAGGGAACTGTGGAAGCGTGGCAAAATATCAATAAAGGAAATATGTGGGTGGATAATTCAAACGACTATACCATCACCTGCACGAATGGGACGATAGATAAAGAGGGGAATGTGACGTATTTCAATAATTAAGGGCACAAAATTGAACCCGCGGCGGGGCGGTTGGTTCATGCGTTTGGCTTGATGTGGACGGGCTTGGTGCAACGCTCGACGGGTCGCTTGCTCCTCCCGCGCTCCCGCTTGGGGCCCTCCTCATTGCGTGAGGCTTCAAAGGGCGAAACCTCACGCAACGAGGAGGCTCAGCCGCTCCGCGGGTGGGGTTGCAGCAGGAATGGGCGAGGATGATAGAATTTTACCGTCGATAGCATACAAGAAAGGCGGGACGGTGACTTATTTTGAATGAGGTAGAGATTTCTCCACTACGGTCGAAATGACATAATTTTATGCGCCCCGCGGTGAATGCCGCGGGGCGCTGTTTGATATGAGGAGCGGACTTCGTTTATCGGGATTCTTCGGGGGGCTACGCCCCCGCTCAGAATGACGCGGGGAGACGAGCGCGGGGCAGAATGACGCGGAAAATAAGCGGGCGGGGCAGAATGACGCGGTGAAAGAGGGGCAAAAAAGGAAGCTGCCCGCGCGGAGCGCGGGCGGCTTCATAAAAATCTTAAATTTTGCTGTAACCGTAGGCGTTGACGAGGGCGTCGATGCGTTCGCCGCGCTTGCACATCGGGCACTCCACCGCGGAGTAGGAGCCGTATTTGGGGAGATCCTCCGCGCTTACGATGCGCGCGACGGGGACGCCCGGGATCTCGAACTTTCCGCCGAACACCGTGGCGACGCCCACCGGGTCGCCGCCGTAGTAGCGGATGCCGCGGATGGCGTCCATCACCGTCATGCCCGTCGTCGCCGTCGCCGCAAGCACCACGATGCGCCGCGCCTTGACGTACGGGATAAGGTTGTCCCGCAGGATGAGTTTGCCGTCCGCCGTGAACTCGGGCGAGATGACCGCGATCTCCTGGTGCATATTGATGCCCGCGGATGAGGTGAGCGTCTCCGCGAGGAACGCCCCGATCATCTTGGTGTGCTCGAGGGTGATGATGGTATCGACGACGGTATCCGAATAACTCTCGGCAAACAGTTGTGCCGCGCTCTTCGCCGTGCTCGCCTCGGTTTTGAGGCGCGTCATGTCGATACAGTAGTTGAGGTGCGAGTGCTGGGTGACGAAGTGCCCCGGGATGGCGCGCACACTTACTTTATTGTTCCGCTTTGCAAAGAGGTCGAACGCTCTCGTTTCCATAATTTTTCCGCCTTTTTTCTATTATTTTAATACAAAAGCCAAAGAATGTAAATAGGCAGGAAAAAAATTTTTGCGTTTTGCGGGATTTTTTCGGCGCAACGCGTTTCGCCGAGGGGTTCTCGCTTTATATTAAATGTGGAAAACAAAGACGGAGCAGTGCTGTGGACAAGAAAAAAACCGCCGCAAAACAGGCGGAACAGGCAGAAAAATCAGAAAAAACACAGGAAAAGGCGCAGGATATGAAGGGCGCACGGGAAGCGCGGGCATCGGCACAAGCGGCCGACGCCAAGGCGCAGGAGGCTATGGCGCAGGATGCGCAGGGTTCCGCGCGGGAAGTGAAGGGCGCGCAGGGTGCGCAGGGTTCCGAAACCAAGGAGGCCGCGGAGAGCGAGGCGCTTGAAAAGGCGCTCGCTGCGGTGCGCGCGGAGGCGGAGGATTACAAGCGGAAGTGGTATTCTGTTTCCGCCGAATACGAAAACTATCGCAAGCGCACGGCGCGGGAGAGCGCCCAGCGCTATAACGAGGGCAGGGGGGACGTCATTGTGAAACTCTTCCCCATTGCCGATAATTTAGACCGTGCGTATGCCGCCTGCAAGGACGACGCGACGAAAAAGGGCATCTCCATGGTGCTCGACGCGTTCAACAAACTGCTCGCCGGGGAGCGCATTGAGGTCATCGACCCCGTGGGCGAGGCGTTCGACGCCGAAAAACACGAGGCGATCATGGCCGTCGATGCCGCCGATGGCGAGGAGAGCGGAACGGTGCGTGAGGTGTATTTGAAGGGGTACGAGCGCGACGGGAAGGTGCTGCGGTTCGCGCAAGTAGTGGTGACGAGATAAACGCCCCACCCCCCTCCCAGGAGGGGGCAAGACGGACTTCGTTGGTCGGGATTCTTCACCCCCTACGGGGGTTCAGAATGACGCGGAAACCCAAGCGCGGGGCGGAATGACGCGAAAAATCAACAATAATATATAGAAAATAATCAAGGAGAAAAATAGTATGGCAAAAGTGATCGGTATCGATTTGGGTACGACAAACAGTTGTGTGGCGGTGATGGAGGGCGGCGAGCCCGTCGTCATCGCAAACGCGGAGGGCGCAAGGACGACCCCCTCCGTCGTCGCGTTCCAGAAGGACGGCTCCCGCGTCGTCGGGCAAGTCGCAAAGCGGCAGGCCGTCGCCAACCCCGATAAGACCGTCATCTCCATCAAGCGCAAGATGGGGTCGGATTACAAGGTGAAGATCGACGAAAAGAGTTACTCCCCGCAGGAGATCTCGGCGATGATCCTCTCCAAACTGAAGGCCGACGCGGAGGCGTATCTCGGCGGGAAAGTGACGGACGCCGTCATCACCTGCCCTGCGTACTTCACCGACGCACAGCGGCAGGCGACCAAGGACGCGGGCAAGATCGCGGGGCTGAATGTTCTGCGCATCATCAACGAGCCCACGGCGGCGGCGCTCTCCTACGGCCTCGACAAGGAGAAGGAAAACAGCAAGGTGATGATCTACGATTTGGGCGGCGGCACGTTCGACGTCTCCATTCTGGAGATCTCCGACGGCGTGTTTGAGGTGCTTGCGACCAACGGCAACAATATGCTCGGCGGCGACGACTTCGACAAGCGCCTCATGGACTACATGGTGGATGAATTCAGAAAGAGCCACGGCGTGGATCTCTCCAAGGATAAGATGGCGATGCAACGTTTGAAGGAGGCCGCCGAGAAGGCGAAGATCGAACTTTCGGGCATGACCTCGACTTCGGTTTCGCTGCCCTTCATCTCCATGACGGAGGCGGGCCCCGCGCACCTCGAACTCGAGATCACGCGGCAGAAGTTCGAGGCGCTCATCGCCGACCTCGTGGAAAAGACCGCCGAGCCCATGCGGCTCGCCATGAAGGACGCGGGACTTTCGTACAATGACATCGACAAGGTCATCCTCGTCGGCGGCTCCACGCGTGTGCCGTGCGTCGTTGAAAAGGTGAAGAGCATCACGGGCAAGGAGCCCTTCAAGGGCATCAACCCCGATGAGTGCGTCGCCATCGGCGCCGCCATCCAAGGGGGCGTTCTGACGGGCGAAGTGAAGGATGTGCTGCTCCTCGACGTTATGCCGCTCTCCCTCGGCATCGAGACCTTGGGCGGCGTGTTCACCCGCCTCATCGACAGGAATACGACCATCCCCGTCAAGAAATCGCAGGTGTTCAGTACGGCTGCGGATAACCAGACGAGTGTGGAAATTCACATTTTGCAGGGCGAGCGCGAGTTCTGCCGCGACAACAAGACGATGGGCAGGTTCATGCTGACGGGCATTGCGCCCGCGCCCCGCGGCATTCCGCAGATCGAAGTCACCTTCGACGTGGACGCCAACGGCATCGTGCACGTGGAGGCCAAGGATCTCGGCACGGGGAAGAGCACCGACATCACCATTACTTCCTCGACCAACCTCTCCGAGGACGAGATCAATAAGGCCGTCAAGGACGCCGAGCAGTACGCCGAAGAGGACAAGAAGCGTAAGGCAAAGGTGGAGGCGCGGAACAAACTCGACGGGCTCATCTTCTCCGTGGAGCAGACCATAAAGGACAGCGAGGGGAAACTCTCCGACGAGGATAAGGCGACGCTGCAGTCCGCCGTGGACGAGGCGAAGAAGGACCTCGAGGCCGACGACGAGGAGAAGTACAACGCGGCGTTTGAGGAACTCTCCAAGAAAATTCAGCCCGTCATCGCCAAACTCTATCAACAGGGCGCGGCGCAGGGGGCACCCGGAGCGGGCCCGCAAAACGGCGGCGCGCAGGGCGGCGACGAGGAGTTCCACCAATAAAAATTTCGTCCGCTGAAATTTGAAAGGATAAGAAAAAAGAGGATCGCGGTTCGCTATCCTCTTTCGACGTGAAAAAGGGTTTCTATGGCAGAGAAAAAGAATTATTACGAAGTGCTCGGCGTTCCGAAGAATGCGACCGAGGAGGAGATCAAGGCGGCGTATAAGAAGCTCGTCAAGCAGTACCACCCCGACCTCCACCCCAACGACAAACTCGCCGCCGAGAAATTCAAGGAGATCAACGAGGCCAACGAAGTGCTCTCCGATAAGCAGAAGCGCGCCGCGTACGACTACGAACAGGAGCACCCCGGCATGGGCGGTATGGGCGGTATGGGCGGCTTCGGCGGCGGATTCGGCGGGTTCGAGGATATCTTCGGCTCCATCTTCCAAGGCTTCGGCGGGGGCGCCTCCATGCAGCGCGACACCTCGGGCGAGGACATTCAACTCGAGATGCGGCTCTCCTTCATGGACGCCGCCAAGGGGTGCACGAAGGAGGTCTCCTACTCCCGCAACGAGCCCTGCCCCGCCTGCAAGGGGACGGGCGCAAAGGACGGCACCGCCTTCCGCTCCTGCCAAAAATGCGGCGGCAAGGGGCAGGTGCGCTTTACGCAGGAGACGATGTTCGGAAGAACCATCCGCGTGGGGGCGTGTCCCGACTGCGGCGGCAGGGGGAAGATCATCACCGAGAAGTGCCCCGACTGCAAGGGCAGGGGGTACATCCGCCGCGAGACCAAAGTGACGCTGAATATCCCCGCGGGCGCGGATACCAATTCGTACATCCGCAAGCGCGGCTTCGGACAGGCGAGCACCGAGGGGGGCGAGGCTGGCGACCTCATCGTGGTGTTCCGCGTGGAGCCGCATAAGATTTTCCAGCGCAAGAACTACGACCTGTACGTCGATCTGCCCGTGCCCTTTTTGACGGCGACGCTCGGCGGCACGGTGAAAGTTCCCGATCTCGACGATGTGTTCGACTACAATATCCCCGAGGGGACGCAGTCCGGCACGACGTTCACGGTGCGCGGAAAGGGCATCAAGACGAGAAGCGGCACGGGGAATTTGTACCTGCGCGTCTTTGTGGAGGTGCCCGAAAAACTCACCCGTGAGCAACGGGCGGCATTGGAGGGCGCGCGCGGGGCGTTTGAGCTGAAACAGTACGACAAGGCCAAGCGCTATTCGGATAACCTCTCCGCGCTGTACGGGAAAGAGGCATATAAGAAGTAATTCGGGAAATTGGTTTGCGCCCCGTCTGCTTTGGCAGACGGGGCGCAAAAAAAAAAACGGAGGGCGCATTGCGCGATATTGGCGGTATGATAAAGTTTCGGAAATTCAAAATCGGTTGCGCGAGGAAATCAAACGGAGCGGGCTTTCGCAGAAGGAGATCGCGGAAAAACTCGGCGTGAATGCCTCCACCGTGAGCAAATATATGCGGCTGGATAAGTTTCCGTCGATCGAGACGTTCGCCAACCTCTGCGAGATCCTCGACGTTTCCTCCGACGAAATTTTGGGGTTGAAAAAGTAATAAACCGCGCGAATGGGGGTACATTCTATACCCATGTTGCATTTTTGAAAAGATACGCTCACCGAGAGCCCGCCGCGCAAAGCGCGGCGGGCTCTCGGTTCGGTATGAGGGGGGCGAGAACCTCTTTGGGCGCTTCGCGCCGCTTTCCCCAAGAGGGGGAAGCAAGTGGGGGAAGAGATGGGATTTGGTTGACGTTTGGGGCGGGGCGGAAAGTTTGGGGTGCGGCGGGATTTGGTTGACTTTTTTTCTGCCGCATTTTATAATGGGCGTATGAAATATCTGGAACTCACGGTGCATACGACGAGCGAGGCGAGCGAGGTGGTCGCCGACGTCCTGTGGAACTATACCGAGGGCGGGGTGGCGGTCTCGGACATCGCCGACGTCGTAGCGCTGCAATCGGGCAAGAACGGCGTGTTCTGGGACTACCTCGACGAGAGCCTGCAACAGCGCGGGGGAGACGTCTTGGTAAAGGCGTTCCTCCTCCCCGAACGGGCGGGGGAAATTCCCCAAATCATGGGCGAAATTTACGCTTGCCGCGCGCGGGCGGAGGGCGCCATCGACTTCGGCACCCTCGAGGAGACCAAGCGCGAGATCGACGGCGACGACTGGATCGACGTGTGGAAGAAGCACTTCCGTCCCATTCATTTGGGGCGCATCGTCGTCGTGCCCGAGTGGATCGACTATGAGAAGAAGCCCGATGAGGAAGTGGTGCTTCTCGACAGCAACATGGCGTTCGGCACGGGCGAGCACGAGACGACCGCGATGTGCGTGGAACTCTTGCAGAAATATCTCAAAGCGGGGGACGTCGTTTTGGACGTCGGCTGCGGGAGCGGCATTCTGGGAATCTCCGCCGCCAAACTCGGCGCAAAAAAGTGCTACCTCACCGACATCGACCCCGTCGCCGTGGCGAGCAGCAGGCACAACGCCGAAAAGAACGGCGTTTCGGACAGGGTGGACGCCGTGGAGAGCGACCTCGTGGGCGACACCGAGATGTGCGCCGACCTCATTCTCGCCAACATCACGGCGGAAATTCTCGTCGGGCTCGCGCCCGCGGCGGGGGCGCATTTGAAAGAGGGGGGCGTCGTCATTCTCTCGGGCATCTTGCCCGACCGCATGGAAAAAGTCAAGGCGGCATTTGCGCGCGAGGGGCTTTTTTCCGTCGAAGAAATGAGGCGGGGCGAGTGGTGCGCCCTCGTGCTGAAAAGGTAATTTATGGCGCGGAATCGGTTTTTTGTGGAGAACATCGCGGAGGAAGTCGCGCTGACGGGCGACGAATATAACCACGCCAAGAACGTGCTGCGGCTTGCGGTGGGGGACGAGGTGACCTTGCTCGACGGGAGCGGGGTGGAGTACTCCGCCATCGTGGCGCGGGCGGAAAAGAATGCGCTCGTCGTGCACGTCGTGGGGAGCGCGCCCTCTTCGCGGGAGCCGCGGGTGGATGTTTTGCTCCTCGTCGGTGCGCTGAAGGGGGACAAGACAGAACTCGTCGTGCAGAAGGCCGCGGAACTCGGCGCGAACAGGGTGGGGGTGTTCTCCTCCCGCTACTGCGCGGCGTACATGAACGAAAATAAATTGGAAAGGCTCAACCGCGTCGCCCGCGAGGCCGCCAAGCAGTGTATGCGCGCCCGTGCGCCCGAAGTCGTGTATTTCGACAATTTGGAGGCGGCGTTGCAGGCGGGCGCGGGGTATGAAAACAGGCTGTTCGCGTGTGAATTTCTCGATAGAAGCGAGGGAGAGATCGCCGTGGGCGGCGCTTCGTACTGCCTCGTCGTGGGCAGCGAGGGCGGCTTTTCCGGGGAGGAATGGGCGCGGGCGAAGGGGCTCGGCTACACGGGCATCTGCCTCGGCAGGCGCATCCTGCGGGCGGAGACCGCCGCCATTGCCCTCCTTGCCGTCGTCATGGAGAAGGCGGGGGAACTCAAATGAGGGCGTGTGTGTTCACCCTCGGGTGCAAGATGAACGAGGTGGAGAGCGCCTCCCTCATGCGTGGGCTCGAGGAGCGCGGCTACGAGGTGACCGACGTGCTCGGGGAGGCAGATTTGTACCTTCTCAACACCTGCGCGGTGACCAAGGAGGCGGAGCGCAAGTCCCGCCAAGCCGTGACGCGGATGCGGAAGTTCAACCCTGCGGCGCCCATTGTGGTTTGCGGGTGCGCCTCGGAGCACAGCGCGGAGGCGTTTGCGGGGCGCGAGGGCGTGACCGTCGTTGCGGGCGCGATGCGCAAGGATAAGGTGTTGGAACTGCTCGAAGAGCGGGGCATCTTCCGCGAGACGGAGACGGCGTTTTGCGAACTGCCCGCGCCCAAGCGCAACAAGACGCGCGCCTTTCTACGCATCCAGGACGGGTGCAACCGGTTTTGCTCGTATTGCCTCATTCCGTATTTGCGCGGCAGGACGCGCTCGCGGAGCGCGGAGAGCATCCTTCAAGAGGCGATGACGTGCGGGGCGAAGGAGATCGTGCTGACGGGCATCGACATCTCCTCCTACCGCGACGGGGATACGGACTTGGGCGATCTGCTTCTTTTGCTCAAAGATGTGCCCGCGCGCATCCGTTTGGGGTCGCTCGAAGAGGGCGTCGTGACCGAGGAATTTTTGGAGAAGGCGAAGGCGGCGGGGAACGTTTGCCCGCACTTCCACCTCTCTTTGCAGAGCGGGTCGAACGCGGTGCTCCGCGCCATGAACAGGCACTATACGCGCGAGGAGTACCTTGCCGTATGCCGAAAAATTTACGAATATTTCCCGAACGCCGCCATCACGACGGACATCATCGCGGGCTTCCCCACCGAGACGGAGGAGGATTTTCAAAAGTCGCTCTCCCTCATCGAGGAGGCGGGCTTTGCGCGGGTACACGCCTTTCCCTTCTCCCCGCGCGAGGGGACGGCGGCGGCGAAACTCAAAGATATGCCCGCGGAGGTAAAGAAGGAGCGCACGGCGCGGCTCATCGCGGCGGGGAAAAAAGCCGAGCGAAACTACATCCGCCGCTTTTTGGGGAGCAGCCTCGTTGCCCTCTTCGAGGAGGACGGCGGGTACACCGAAAATTATATCCGCGTGTATGCCGAGACGGAAAACGAGGGGGGTATGTACGAGGTTCGGCCTCTGAAAGAGCACCATGACGGCGCTTACGCCGAGATCATCAAGGAGATAAAATAATGGAAAACTGCATCTTTTGTAAGATAATTGCGGGGGAAATTCCCTCCGCCAAAGTGTATGAGGACGACGAAATTGTCATCTTCAAGGACATCGCGCCCCTTGCGAAGATCCACCTTCTGTGTGTGCCCAAGGAGCACTTCGCCTACCTTTCCGAACTCGATGGGGCGCGGGCGGCGCTCCTCGGGCGGGCGCTCAAAAAGATCGCGGAACTTGCGCCCTCGCTGGGGCTGGAGGACGGGTACAGGCTCGTCGTCAACCAAGGGGAGAGCGCGGGGCAGAGCGTGAAGCACCTGCATATCCACATTCTCGGCGGCGAGCCGCTCCCGTGGGAGAAATGAGGCGGGTATAAAATTTCAACGTGCGGGCAACAATCCTTCCGTGTTTGCGGGAGGATTTTTTATGCGACGGTTTTTTTGCGGAATGAGGGCGGCGGCCGTGGTGCTCGCCTGCATCGCCTGCGCCGTGTTTGCGCTGCTCCTTCTGCATACGCCCGTGTTCGCGGGCGGCGAGGGGTATGAGGTGTACTACGGGGAGAACTCCTCCTGCCTCATGGAGCGCACCGATTCTCCGCTCCTTGCAAAACTTGCGGGCGGCGTGAAGGGCGAGAGCGCGCGGTTTTCGGGAGACAGGTACGAGGAATTGAAGGCGCGGTTTCACGCGACGCTTCTCTTCGAGGAGGAGACGGGCGGCGTGAAGAACTATTATTTGTACTCCCCCGATCTGGGCGGCGGCGTGGAACTTTACGGGCAACGCGTGAATTTGCACATCGCAACGGGGAAGGAGGAGACCGCCGCGGGGACGCCGCTCATATTCGGCGGATATTGAGGGGGGATTACTGCGCCCCTCTTATGGTGCCCCTCTTATGGTGCCGCTCCCCCTGTGTCCCCCTCCCCGCGGTTACGCCGCGGGGAGGGGTATCGGTCGGACTTCGTTGTTCGGGATCCTTCGCGGATAAGCCGCTGCGGACTGCGTAAAGCAATTCGGCTCAGGATGACGCGGTAGGACAAGCGCGGGGCGCACTCGGTATGAGGAGCCCCACCCCCTACCCCGTTATCTCACGATATGCGGGTACTTTTCGTAAGAGAAATGCGAGAAGAGGACAAAGTTCTGCAAGAGGATGTATAAAACGCGGGCGGGTCGGGAACAAATGGCGTACATAATTCTTTCCGGGAGGATACTTGAATGAAGGAAGAAAAGACCAAAAGCAAAAAGAAATTGATCTACTATCTCGTTCTCGCCGTGAGTGTGCTGCTTCTCATTGCCGCCACGGTGCTCACCGTGTACTTCGTGGCGGGGGACACGGAGACGACCCTCGAAGCGCCGCCCTACACGGAGCCAGACGAACCCGATGAGCCGGGCGGCGTGACGCCCGTAGAGCCCGATATGCCCTCGACGGGCGAGACGGTGCGCTTCATCGCCCCCGTAGAAGGCGCCGTAAGTTCGGAGTATGCCGCCATCTACAACAACAAGGTGCTCCGCTGGTACTACCGCCATAAGGCCATCGACTTCGTCGCGGATGAGGGCAAGGAGGTAGTCGCCATGTGCGACGGCGTAGTGGAAAAAATCTACGAGCGCCCCGAGACGGGCAACTACGTCGTCATCGACCACGGCGACAACTTGAAGTCGGTGTACCGCTTCATCGAGATCGATAAGACGCTCCGCGTGGGCGACACCGTGAAGCAGGGCACAAAACTCGGCACCGTGGCGGCGGCGTACGGCATCGAGAAGGCGGAAGGGACGCACTTGCACCTCGAAATGAAGAAGAGCGGCAAGAGCGTGAACCCCCTCGACTATATCGACGTGGTGTTCGAAGAGAAGTAAAAAAATCGGCGCAAAACGCGCCGGTTTTTTTGCGTAACCGATTGATTTTCCCCGCGGACGGGAGTATAATATGGGAGAACAGGAGGTAGGATATGGAATGGTTAAACGACGGCGTGGGGCTGATCGTTGTGATCTCTTCCGTCGTGATCGTCGTCATGGTCGCCGCGGTGCTCGCAATGCTCTTCATCCTTCGCAACAAGATCGCCGTACAGCGGCTGAATTTTCTGGGCTTTTATGCGGCGGACGCCGAAACGCGCAAGCGGTGCGCGGAATGCACCATCGGCAACCGCTCTCTCAATGAGGTGGCGCTCTCCGAGATCGGCGTGAAGAACGGGAAGGTATCCTTTAACCTCACCGCCCTCTACAAGCAGAAGAACAATCTGACGCCCGAGAGCCGCGTCGTCATCGAACAGCGCAGTTCGCTCCGCTTCTCCCTCACCGAGGAGGAACTCATGGGGCTGCTCATCGACGGGAAGAAGGGCAAGGAACTCAGAACGCTCCGCCTCTATGCCGTGGATCTCACGGGCAGCCTGTACCAGGGGAAGATCAAGTCGGTGCAAAGATTGCTTGCCGAACTTCTCTTCGCGGAGAGGGCAAGGGCGGCGGGCAGGACACCCGTCTTTGCCGTGGAGACGGCGAAACCCGTTGCGGTAGCGGCGCCGCTTCCGCCTGCGGAAACAAAGGCCGAGACCGAAGCGCCTCTTCCCGCAGAGGAGAAAGAGGACGCCGCGGAAACGCAGACGCAGGAATAAAACGACGCCCGCCGCAAGGCGGGCATATTTTTGCCCCGTGCCCGTCCATGGGGGCATACGCGCGGGGACGTGCGCATACAATACTCCGTCGGACAACCGACGGAGGTTATTTTATGCGGAAAATTTTCAGCCTTGCGATGTGCGGACTGCTGCTTGCGCCCGCCCTTGCCCTCTCCGCCTGCGGCGGCGGCGAAGAGAGGACGAAGTATACCATCCGCGCCGAGTACTTCCCCGAAGAGCGCCGCCTCTTTGCCGAGATGGACGCGAGCATCGTGAACCCCTCGGACAACGCGTGGGAGGAACTGCGCTTTGCGCTTGCGCCCAATGCCTACCGCGAGGGGGCGGCCTTTGCGCCCGTCTCCGAACTCTACGCGCCCGCCGCGTACTACGACGGCATGAGTTACGGCGGCGTGAAGATCGTCTCCGTGGAGGGAGCGGCGGGGTACGAAGTGTGCGGCGAGGATGCGAACGTGCTCGCGGTCGCGCTCGAGGAGCCGCTCTACCCCGACGAGACGGCGGACATCTCCCTCACCTTCGAGGTGACGCTCGCAAAGATCAACCACCGACTCGGCGTGGGGGAACGCGCCGTCAACCTCGCCAACTTCTATCCCGTGCTCGAACAGTACGGCGAGGGCGGCTTTTGCGACCGCGTCTACGCCCCCTACGGCGACCCCTTCGTGACGGAGTGCGCCGACTACGACGTGACGCTCACCGTGCCCGCGGAGTACACCGTGTGCGGCGCGGCGACCCGCGAAGAGGCAGGCGGCAAGGCCGTGTGCAACCTGCAAGCCGAGAACGTGCGCGACGTGGCGTTCGTCCTCGGGACGGAGTTTGAAAGCCTTGCGGGGGCTGCGGGCGACGTGCCCGTCACCTACTACTATCTCGACGACGGGGACGCTTCCCGCACCCTCGCCGCGGCGTGTGACAGCCTCTCGTACTACGCGGAGACCTTCGGGGAGTACGCCTATCCGCAGTACGCCGTCGTGCAGACGGACTTTCCCTACGGCGGGATGGAGTACCCCATGCTCTCGATGATCGCGCGGGACTTGAAGAGCGGGGACATCCCCCTCGTCGTCGCGCACGAGACGGCACACCAGTGGTGGTACGCCATGGTGGGCAGCGACCAGTACAACGAGGCGTGGCAGGACGAGGGGCTCGCGGAATTTTCGACGGCGCTCTTCTTGGATGAATACCCTGCATACGGGGGGTCATACGCGGACATGGTGGCCGCCTCGGAGCTCTCGTACCGCTCGTTTTACTCCGTCCACACGCAGGTGAGCGGGGAGGCGGACACGCGGATGTCCAAGCCGCTCACCGAGTTTTCGGGGGAATACGAGTACCGCAACCTCGCCTACGACAAGGGGGTCATCCTCTTCGACAACCTGCGCGCGGCGGCGGGCGACAAGCGGTTCTTCGCCGCCCTCTCCGAATACTGCGAGCGGTACGGCGGGAAGATCGCCTCCCCCGCGGACATGGTGGCGTGTTTCCATAGAAACGGGGCGCGCGTGGAGGAACTCGTCACGAGTTTCACCGAGGGGAAATGTATCATCTGAATGTTTGCAATTCGCATAAACGCTTGCAAATCGCGCGCGCGGGGTATATAATAGTGGAAGAGGTGAAAGGTGCCCATTCTGCAATACAAATGCCCCGTGTGCGGGAAGGAATTCGAAGAACTCGTGAAGAGCCATGAGGAAGCGGTGAAGTGCCCCGTGTGCGGCGCGGCGGCCGCAAGGAGTTGGTCGGGCTGTATGTATTCGGCGACGGGAAAGCCGCCGAAGAAGTGCTCGGGCAAGTGCTCGGAGTGCTCCGGCTGCGGCTGACGGCGGCCGATTACGGATGATTGCGGTTGATTGCGGCCGAGCGGACTGCTGTCAAATACGAAAAAGTAAGCGGCGGGAATACCGCCGTTTTTTACTGCCTTACAAATGCCCCGTGGCGGAGTGTTAAAGGTACCATTCAAGATATTCTTCCTTTAAGAAGGGATATTTTTGATAGAGCCTTTCCTGCTTTGCCGCCGTTTTCAACGCCCGTTTGCACGACTTTTTGATGTGCCCCGTGCGGATCCCGGAAGATTTACACCGTTCCCAATCTGCCGCCGGACTGTTCAAAAGAGTATTCGCAATGTCTTCCAAACCGTCTTTTGCAAGTTTTTTTGCGCTTTGCGACAATTTCATCCGCTCGTCAGGGTTGTCTTGCAAGGCATCGAGGGCGCGTTTCAGCGCCGCCGCATTCCCGAAAGAGAGCGCCGCCCCGTGCGATTTCAAAAAGGCAAGGTTGTGTTTCTCCTGTGCGGGTATCTTTTCGTAGATCAGTATGGGGGCGCCCGCGTATAACATCTCGGCGGCGTTTGCGCCCCCGCATTTGTTGATGACGACATCCGCTTCCGCAAGATAGCGCGGAAGTTCCTGCGTATATCCCACGTTTTCGACGGCGATCCGGCCGGGGTGCTTACAGTGCGCCGTTTTTTTGTAACTGCTTTTGTTCTTCCCGTTGACGACGACGATGCGCGCGCATCTTCCGCGCAGTGCACGGAGCGTCATGCGGAACAGGCGGTAAACGCCATTCCAATTCCCTCCCCCGAATAAGACGAGTACGGTGAAGGTTTCGCTTCGGGGCGCCTCCTCGGGCGCCGGGACCGGGCGGATGGGGATGCCGACGGGCAGCAGTTGTTCGCGCCGATATCCCTTCCCGATACAGGCATCGAGCAGGCTCTCGTGCGGCAGAAAAAATCCGTCCACGCCGACCGCGGACTCCCAAAACGGGGAAAGGGTATAATCGAGACAGACCGAGTAAATTTTACAGGGCAACGGGACGGCGAGTTTTAAGTAGCAGAGAGCGACGGCGCAACCGTAATGCGTACACAAAACGGCGTCGGGCTGAAATTCCAACAGTTTCGCCATGAGACCTTCCACCGCGGAGAGACAGGTGCGGCGCGTTGCGTTGGAATACCGCTTTGCGGGGTCGGCTCTGCAATAGTGTTCATAGAACAAATTGTAGAGCGGGCGCAACCGCTCCACCGCAAAACCGTATCCTCGGTCGATGAGGCGGGCGTATCGGGGAGAATAAGATTGGAACATATCGACGACTTCTACGGTCGCACCCACGGCATTTAACCGTTCGCGTACGGTCTCCGCGCAGGCGTTGTGCGCACTGCCCGCCGTCGCCGTCAGGATGAGAATTTTTTTCACGGAGCGCCTCCATTAACACGAAAGTGGAATAATTATAACACAATAGTTTGCATATGTCAACACGAAAGTTTTAATATCGGCAAAATCCGCGCGGTAAAATATAGACGATAGTAAAATTTTCGGGGTGAAACGATGGATGCCAAAGAAGTGGGGAAACGCGTCAGGTATTTTCGGGAAAAGAAGAACATGACAAAAAATGCGCTTGCGACGGCGGCGGGCATCTCGCCCACCTATATCTATCAGATCGAGGAGGGGTTGAAGTGCCCGACCGTGGAATATCTCGATCATATCTGTTGGGGGCTCGGCGTTACGCTCGCGGAGTTTTTCACCGAGGAAAAGGAACTGAAAGAAAGGGTGGCGTATCTCACGCCCGAACAAAAAAAATTGTTGAATGCCTTTTTGAACAGCCTATAAGCCTCCATATCTTGTGGCGTTTTTCCGCATTTTGTTGATATCTTGTGTGTGCCAAAAATTCCATATTTTTTCTGCAAAAAGTCAAAAATTCCTTTGAAAATTGCTTGACGAAAATTCTTTGAAATGTTATCATAATGAAGCTGTCTCCAAGGACAGTATGCTTTTTCATGGGAAAGAGCAAAACCCTTGGCTGTTGCCGAGGGGATCCGCAGATTGACAACTGCATAGCAATAGTACGAAGTAGAGAGTACGAAGGCAAAGAAATTCTTAGAAAGAAGCG